>CAVQPP010000339.1:0-13329 GCA_963714445.1 uncultured Actinomycetota bacterium | reverse complement strand
GCAGCGCCATCTCACGGCTGTTCTTCACGGCCGTGGCGACGTCGCGCTGGTGCTGGGTGCAGTTGCCGGTCACCCGACGGGCACGGATCTTGCCGCGGTCGGAAATGTACTTCCGCAGCAGGTTCGTGTCCTTGTAGTCGACGGACGTGACCTTGTCCTTGCAAAAGGCGCAAACCTTCTTCTTCGGCTTGCGCACCGGGGGCTTAGCCATGATCGCTCTCTTATTCCTACGAAATCTGTCGTGTTAGAAGGGGGGCTCGTCGGAGTACCCGCCGCCCCAGCCACCGCCACCGCCGCCGCCGGAGCCGCCTCCGGTAGCCCACGGGTCGTCCTGAGGCGCGTTGCCGCCGCTGGGGGCTGCGCCGCCGGAGGTGCCGCCTGCTTGGCCGCCTCCGCCCCAGCCGCCGCCTCCGCCACCGCCGGACGGACCGCCGCCGAAGCCTCCGGCGCCGCGCGACGCCTTGGTGACCTTCGCCGTCGCATACTTCAGCGACGGGCCGACCTCCTCGACGTCCAGCTCGACGACGGTGCGCTTCTCGCCCTCGCGGGTCTCGTAGGAGCGCTGCTTCAGCCGCCCCTGCACGACCACGCGCATGCCCTTCGTCAGGCTCTCGGCCACGTTCTCCGCGGCCTGGCGCCAGATCGAGCAGCGTAGGAACAGCGCGTCGCCGTCCTTCCACTCGTTCGTGTTCTTGTCGAAGGTGCGCGGGGTGGCGGCGACGGTGAAGCTCGCCACCGCCGCGCCGCTCGGGGTGAAGCGCAGTTCGGGGTCGTCGGTCAGGTTCCCGACGACGGTGATGACGGTCTCGCCTGCCATGGGGTTCTACTCGCCTTTCGGGCTAGCGGTAGCGGTCCGCGGGGCTTCGTCGCCCCGACGGTGACGGCTCGTGCCCGGCGCAGCGCGGTGTCGGCGGGACACCTACCGCTGGTCGGGTCGGATGACCTTGGTGCGCAGCACACCCTCGTTGAGGTTGAGCTGGCGGTCGAACTCCTTCACCACGGAGGGCTCGGCGTTCAGGTTGATGACGGCGTAGATGCCCTCGGCCACCTTCTTGCCGCCCTTTTTGATCTCGTAGGCGAGCCTGCGGCGGCCCCAGATGTCGGTCTTCTCGACCGTGCCGCCATTGGTGCGGATCACGTTCAGGAAGTTCTCCACCGACGGAGCGATCTGGCGCTCCTCGAGGTCCGGGTCGAGGATGACCATGACTTCGTAATGACGCATGCGGAAACCCACCTCCTATGGACTCAAGACGGTCGCGGACTTTCCGCGACAGGAGGGCGATGCGTCGGGCTGTGCGAGCGTGCATGCACAGACCGGGTTCGGGGCAGTCTACCCGCACCCGATCGGACCCTTGAAATCGACCCGGAACGCCCCGATGGTGAGAGTGGGAGAGGCGCACCCTCACCGAGCGTGCGAGGGCGCACCCGACCCGGTCGGCTGAAGTCGCCCACGGCAGGAAGGATCCTCCGATGGCCCGCACGGCCTCTCCAGGACACACCGTCTCTCCGGACGTCTCCTCGAAGTCCGTCCACCGGCACCACTTCATCCTGAACACCGACGGCGCGAGCCACCCGCTGGAGAACAGCGGCAGCGTGCTCACGCTGATCCTCGGCCTGGTCGCCGCGGTGTGCGCGTTCTTCCCCTCGATGCACCTGCTCGGGGCCTGGTCCGGCCTGGCCGGCATGGGCGTCGGGCTGTGGTCGCAGATGATCTCGGCGACGACGGCCGAGCGGTTCGTCAACATCACCGGCGTCGTCCTTTCCGGGATCGGTCTGCTGTTCGGGCTCGCTCACGGTGGTCTGTACTGACTGGTCTTCGCTGACTCGAATTTTACTGACGACCACTGACAGCGACGGTTGACGCCGGCTGGTGATGAGGGCGTGTGTCACCAGCCGGCAGTACGGTTGCCTTCATGGTGAGCGCACCCTCGAAGAGCCAGCAACCGCGTGTCGGCTGCACCGTCGACCCGGCCGATCCGATCAGCTCCGCGGCCGAGCGCGGCGCCGAGGCGATCCAGATCCTGCTCGGCGACCCGCAGAGCTGGAACAAGCCGGCCACGCTGTACCCGGATGGGCCTGAGGCGCTGAAGAAGGCCGTGCAGGACGCCGGTCTCGTGCTGTACGTGCACGCGCCGTACGTGATCAACGTGGCGTCGGCGAACAACCGGCTGCGTATCCCCAGCCGCAAGCTGCTGCAGCAGACCCTGGACGCGGCTGCCGAACTCGGCGCGACCGGCGTGGTGGTGCACGGCGGGCACACGACGAAGAACGACGATCCGCAGGTCGGCTTCGACAACTGGCGAAAGTGCGTGGAGGGCCTGGAGCCGTCCTGCCCGCTGTTCATCGAGAACACGGCCGGCGGCGACCACGCGATCGCGCGTCGGCTGGAGTCGATCGCCCGGCTGTGGGAAGCGATCGACGGGCACGACATCGGATTCACCCTCGACACGTGCCACGCGTTCGCCGGCGGCGAGCCGGTGGAATCGGTTGTCGAGAAGGTCATGGCGATCACCGGCCGGATCGACCTGGTGCACGCCAACGACTCGCAGGGCGGCCTGGATTCGGGTCGTGACCGGCACGCGAACTTCGGCGAGGGCGCGATCGCACCGGTCGATCTGGCTGCCGCGGTGCGCGCGGCGGCGGTCGTGGGCGCCAACTTCGTGTGCGAGACGCCCGGGGACGCAGCCGCTCAAGCGGCTGACATCTCCTGGATTCGCGAGCGGCTAGCCGATCAGGAGTAGTAACCTCGCTCGGCGTGGCACTACTCTACGCGAGCCGATCATCACGCAAAGCGACGACGGGGCTCGTCGTGCGTCCGCTAGGACGCGCGGCGCACCTCGAATTCGTGAACAAGGCCGCCGTGGACTGGAGCGGCGTTGAGGACGGGATCGGGGCCGTCTCGTTCCTGCAGACTCCGTCCTGGGCTTCGGTGAAGGCGGGTTGGGACGCGGAGTCGCTTGGCTGGTATCGCGGCGAGCAGCTGCTGGGTGCGGGCCTCGTGCTCTACCGCTGGCTGCCGCGCGTACGTCGCTGCTTGGCGTACCTGCCCGAGGGGCCGGTAATCGACTGGTTCGGCGAGCACGCCGAGACCGAACTCGAGGACTGGCTCAATCCGCTTGTCGCGGAGTTGCGGCGACGTGGCGCGTTCGCGATCAAGCTGGGGCCGAAGGTCGTCAGCCGGACGTGGTCGGCTGCGACGCTCCGGCAGGCGATGGGCGAGGGAACGCGAGGGCAGCGGCGGCTCGGCGACGTGGCTGCCGATTACGTGGACCCCCGCGCTGACGAACTGTCACGGCAGCTGCGGGCACTCGGGTGGCGGCGTGCGAAACTCGGCGGCGGGGACGGCTTTACGGATTTCCAGCCGCGTTACCTCTATCGGCTTCCGCTCGCCGGGCGCGATGAGGAACAGATTCTCGCGGGCTTCAATCAGCAGTGGCGGCGCAACATCCGGCTGGCGCAACGCGCTGGCGTGCACGTCGCGTGCGTGGGAAGTGGCTGGCTGCCCGAGTTTCACCGGCTGTACCTGGAGACCGCCGCGCGGGATCGGTTCACGCCGCGTCCGCTCGAGTACTTCCAGCGGATGTTCGACGCCTTCGACGAGGAGGATCCGGAGCGCATCCGGCTGTACATCGCACGGCACGGTAACGAAGCGTTGGCTGCGGCAACGATGGTGCGTGTCGGCTCGTACGCCTGGTACAGCTACGGGGCGTCAGCGGACCAAGGACGCGAATACCGGCCGTCGAACGCGTTGCAGTGGCGGATGATTCAGGACTGCATCGCCGACGGCATGCGCGTGTACGACTTGCGGGGGATCAGCGACACGCTCGATCCGGAGCACCACCTGTTCGGTCTCCTGCGTTTCAAGGCGGGGCTCGGCGGCGAGGCGGTCGAATACCTCGGCGAGTGGGACTATCCGATCAACGCGGCGTTGTATCGCGCGTTCCAGCTCTATCTAGCGCGGCGCTGACCATGCCCCTGACGCTCTACGTCGATTCCGGCGCCTGGCAACATCACCAGTTGCATGTGCGCGAAACCGAGCCGGATCTGGTGCCCGTGGCTAAAGGCAACGGCTATGGCTTCACCGTGCCGGTACTCGCGCGCGCCGCGGCGGGACTTGGCGTTGATCAGCTTGCTGTGGGCACGGAGGACGAAGCGGCGGCGGTGCTCGACTGTTTCGCCGGCGACGTGATCGTGCTCGATCCGTACCTCGACGGCTTCGATCAGTCGCTGCCGGACGAGCGGGTCGTACGAACTGCCGCGTCGGTCGACGCCGTGCGCAAGTTGGCCGGACGGCGGATGGTCGTCGACTGCCGCAGCTCCCTGCGCCGCCAGGGCATCGCGCCGGATGAGCTACCGCTGGCGATCGAGGCGTTGGGCGGCCAGCAAGTCGACGGCTTCTCGCTGCACCTGCCGCTCGATCGGCCCGCGCACGCCGATCCCGTCGGCGAGGCCCGGTTGTGGGTGCAGATGCTCGCGGACGCGGGGTTCAGCGTGGCGACGATATACGTCAGCCACCTGGGCCGAGCCGAGGTCATCGAACTACAGCAGGCCTTCCCGGCGACGCGATTCCGCCCCCGCATCGGCACGCAGCTGTGGCTCGGCGAACCGGCCGCCGTCGAGGCGCGCGCGACCGTGTTGGACACCTTCCCGGTGCAACGCGGCGATCGGATCGGTTACCGGCAGACGAGGTCGCGTCAGGACGGCTGGGTGGTGGTAGTCAGCGGCGGGACGGTGCAGGGTGTCGGACTTGAGGCACCGCGCACGTTACGTGGTCTGGCGCCTCGCGCGAAGGAACTACTGCGGACCGGCCTCGCGGCGGTGAATCGGACGCGCTCGCCGTTCAGCTGGCAGGGACGGAAGCCGTGGTTCGCCGAACCGCCGCACATGCTCGTGTCGATGCTGTACTTGCCGCGCCAGATCGAGCCGCCGGAACCCGGCGCGGAGCTACCGGCCGAGTTGCGGCATACCTCGACGCACTTCGATCAGGTGGTTATGCGCTGACGTCGGACGCGGACGCCGACTCTGAAGCGGGAGACGGCTTTTCTGCTCCTGCTTCAGCCGCGGACTCAGGCTCAGCTTCGGCTTTCGATTCGGACTTGGTGTCCTCGGCAGCCGTGTCGAGCTCGAACGGCTTGTCGCTACCGAGCTCGAACACATCGCGGAAGCCGTAGACGTCCGGCGCGTGGTCGAGCACGCCGCCGCCCGGGTCGTCGAGGCCGCCGGCGCGAATCGGGTCGCGCCGGTTGTCGAAGATGTCCCGGATCACCTGGACGACGAAGAAGAGCGTGCCGCCGATGTGGATCGCGATCGCCGTGTCGTAGCCGCCCTGCGGCAGACCGCGGTCGGGGGTGTTGAGCGTGACCAGGTACAGCCAGATCGCCCCGTAGTAGATGACCTCGCAGGCCTGCCAGATCAGGAAGTCACGCCAGCGCGGCCGGGCCAGCACCGCGAGCGGGATGAGCCAGAGCACGTACTGCGGCGAGTAGACCTTGTTGAACAGGATGAACGCCGCCGCCGCGAGGAAGGCGATCTGCGCGACGCGCGGCCGGTTGCGGGCCAGCCAGGTGATCAGGCCGATGCCGACGCAGGAGAGGGCCAGCAGCACCGCGAACAACGTGTTGATCTGACTGGAGGTGAAGTTCATGTGAAGCGGGCTGTACTGGAGGAACAGCCACAGCGATCCCCAGTCCGCGCCCCGGTTCTCGTTGAACGTGTAGAAGTAGACCCAGGAGTGCCAGTTCTCGATCATGAACGGCAGATTCACCGCGAGCCACGCGCCTGCCGCGCCGGCCATGCAGAGCGCCCACTGCCGCATCTTCCCGGCACGCCAACACAGCAGCACCAGGGCCACTAGCAGTAGGGCGGGGTAGAGCTTAGCCGCCGTACCTAATCCGATGAAGGCGCCGGCGAGCAGCGGCTTGCGGCGCGCCCAGGCGAACAGCGCGACGGCGGCCAGGCCGACCGCGATCAGGTCCCAGTTGATCGTGCCGTTGAGCATCAATCCTGGCGCCACCGCGAACATCGCGGCGTCCCAGGGTCTCGGCCCCGAGATTCCGAGCAGCGCGATCACGGTGATCGCGGCGAAGGCGAGCAGGAACCAGGTGGTGAAGACGTAGAACCAACGACCCTGGTTGTTGGCGTCGCCGGGCACGTGCCTGGCCAGCAGCGCCGCGGTCTCCATCGCCGCCCCGGTGATGACCGGGTATTCCAAGTAGTCGTTCGGGTTGGTCGAGTAGTACGCGACCTGGCTCTGCGAGAAACCGCGGCCTTGGTACATGAACGGGATGTCGGTGTAGCACATGTGCGTGTACTGCTGGTTCCCGCCACCGGTCCACGCCGAGCTGAAGCAAGGTTCACGCATGCCGATACCGACCGCCGTGGAAAGCAGCGTCAACACGATCAGCAGGAACGCCATCGTCGCCCGGCTGCGCGGTAGCCGCGCCCTGCGGCCGAGCACGCCACCGACTCCGTCCGAGCCGAGATTGGCGACCGGATCGTCGAGCGTCGGCGCGGTGACGCCGAGCAGCGCGGGCCGCACGGCGTGCTGCGCAGCGCGTTTTACTACTCCGCGCGGCGGCTCGGCGGCGTCGTCCAGTTCGGCAGTGCTGACCGTCATGCGCGTAACCATAGCGAGCGAATCAGTGTGCGGGGCAGTGGCATGGCTGACCTAGGGGGTGGTTGAGGAGTGGGGTCGGATCAGGGCGTGGCGCATGGCGCGTGCGATCGCAAGGCGGAGGGTCGCCCTCGGACTGGTGTCCGCGGCGGCCCGACGACGCCGCGAGCGTACGTGACAGGCGACGCGGCCCCACTCCTCAACCACCCCCTAATGCGAGTTCGTTGGTTTTGGTGGAGACGCGGATATGCTCGCGCTCGCCGACGGTGTGCCGCCCTGGCAGGGGTTGCCGCCGCCGAGGCCGCCGATGAAGCCGCCGCCTTGGCTACACGACGCCGACGTGCTCGGGGTGGGCGACAGGCTCGGGGTCGGCGACGGGCTGTTGCCGCCGTTCTGGCCGCCGTTGCCATTGCCGTTGCCGTGGGTTGGCGGCGCCGACGACTTCGACGCGGACGGCGACGGGCTCGCCGACGGGCTGTTCTGGATCTGCATCGTCGAGGTGTTCGGCGCCGGGAAGGCCGGGTCGCCGGCGTACTTGGAGTTCGTCCCCTGCATCAGCTTCATGAACTCGGACCAGATCGGCAGCGAGACCGAGGCGCCGAAGGAGAGGCCGCCGCCGTTGATGTTGTCCACCGGCGCCTGGACCTGCTTGCCGTTCTCGTTGATCCAGCGGGAGACGGCGACGTCTGCCTCGAGCTTCGGCGTGTAGCCGTTGAACCACGTGGCCGCCGTCGTGAAGTACCCGTTCTGCGTCTTGGAGTAGATGTCCGGGTAGTTCTTCTGCAGGTTTTCCATGTCCATCGTCGAGGTACCGGTCTTACCGGCGATGTTCTGCAGCCCGGTCGTGTTCGTCGCGCCGTATGCGGTGCCGTCGGAGTCGTGCGTGACGTGCGTCAGCGTCTGCGTGACGGTCTCGGCTACGTTCGGGTCGAGCACCTGCGTCGGCTTGAGCGTGGGCTTCCAGTCCGTGCCGTCGCTGTTCTTGATCTCCTTGACCTCGATCAGCGGGTACTGCGCGCCGTTGTTCGCGAACGCGGCGTACGCCGCCGCCATCCGCGCGGGGCTGACGGCCGAGATGCCGAGGGTGAGCCGGGAGTCGGCCCGCAGACCCTGCGAGTTGTTCGAGTTTATGCCCAGGTCGTTGATCGTCTGCAGCAGGCTCTTGTACCCGACCTGGTTGGAGAGCCGCACGAACGCGGTGTTGACCGACGCGGCGGTGGCCTGGTTGACGGTGATCATCCCGTGCGAGCCGTCGTCGTTGCTGACCTTCGGGTCGCCTTGGGCCTGTTGTTGCTCGGTCGCGTTGCCCGGCGCGGGCCACGGCTGGTCGCCGTTGATGAAGCTGTCGGGCGAGATGTTCTGTTTAAATGCGGTAGCTAATGTAAAGGCCTTCATCGTTGAGCCAGGCTGCACCTGTCCTTGCGTGGCCCAGTTGTACTGCGTGTTCCCGCCGTAGAAGGCGATCAGTTCGCCGGTACTCGGATCGACCGCGGCCAGCGCCGGATAGAGGTTCTGGTCGTACCAGTTCTTCGGATTGAGCTTGGAGAGCAGCTGGTCCTGGACCGCCTGCTTGGCCAGCGCCATGTACTTCTGGTTGAAGGTGGTGACGATGGTGTAGCCGCCGGTGCCGGACTCTATCTGGCTCAGCGTGGGGATTCCGCTGTTCGGGTTCGCGGCCGCGTAGCCCTCGATCCAGTTCTTGACCGACTGCTCCATCTGCTGTTGCTGCGGGCCCTCCGCGTTGCTCGACTGGGACACCACGACCGGGAACTTCGCCGCCGCCGTCGTGTAGTCGGCGTCGCTGATCAGCCCGTAGTCCTTCATGTTCTTGAGGACCGCGGCCCAACGCGTCTTGAGTTGGCCTTGCCAGTACTGCTGCGTCGCCGCGTCCTCGGTCGAGTCGTAGCCCTTGCTGAAGTTGGTGGGCTGGTTGACCAGCGAGGCTAAGAACGCCGCGTCCGACGGATCGGTTACCTGGCCGACGTCCTTGCCCAACCACGCCTTCGACGCCGCCTGGATGCCATAGGCGTTGCGGCCGAAGAAGACCGTGTTCAGGTACTCCTGCATCACCCGGTCTTTGGTCCAGGTCTTGCCGATCTTGAGCGAGATGAAGATCTCGTCGAGCTTCCGGCTGAAGGTCTGGTTCTGCGTCAGATACGCGTTCTTCGCCAACTGCTGGGTCAGCGTCGAGCCGCCCTGCAGCGGCTTGCCCTCGACGTCGTTGATGAGCGAACGGATGATGCCGGTGTACGAGACGCCCGGGTTTGTGCGGAAGGTCTTGTCCTCCGCCGCGATGATCGCGTTCTGCATCGTCATCGGGATCTGGCTGATGTTCACGATCTGGCGGTTCTTGGTGCCCATAGTGGCGAACGTGCTGGTGCCGTCGTCGAAGGTGATGTTCGTCACCTGCGCCTGCGAGGCCAGCGATTCGGCCGTGGGGATCTGCACCGTGGCGTACTCGAACGCGACCAGGCCGATGATCAGGAAGAAGCCGGCCAGCATGAACGAGCTGACCTGCTTGATCGACGGCACGAACTGCCGCCAGCCGACCTTGCCGGTGCGCGGGTAGTCGAAGTAGCGGTGGTAGCCGGCCTTCTTGACCGGCCGATTCGCCGCTCGGTCGGCTGCGCGCCGACCGGCTCCGTTGCGAGTCGAGCGGCCGTCGATGGCGCTGGGGCCGTAACGGTCCGAGCGCTCCTGGCCGTCGGCGTACTCGGGGTCAGCGGCGGTGCCGTTGCGAGCCGCGCGGCGCTCCTCGACACGGGAACGACGACGCGGCGCGGTGCCTACGACGTCGTCCGCACCAGGGGGCTGCCCGGGAACGCCAGGCATCTGGCGCGTTCCGGCGGCGTCGGCTCCTGCGCCAGCACCGTTGCCGTAAACCACTTCGCCGGGAATCGGGCCCTGCGGGCCGCGTGCGCGATGGCTGCCGCTGCGACCGCCTCCGTCGTACCCGTCGCTGGACGGCTGACCGTAGCCGCGCGTACCGCCGCCGCCGCCCCCGTTACCGCCGCCGCCATAGCCACGATCCCCGCCGCCACCGGAATTACCGCCATTGCCGTATCCGCGTGAGCCGCCTGAGCCTGCTGACGGACCGGCTCCGCCGTAGCCGCGATCGCCATTCCCCGCGTCGCCAGACCCTGCATCGCCGTAGCCGCGTGGCGCGGATCCGCCGCCCTGACCGTAATCCGAGTCCGCTTGCGCGTAGCCCCGATCCGCCCCGCTACCCGCGCTGTTTGAATCGTTACCTTCGCCGCCGCCTTGCTGGGCACGGTAGCCGCGTCTACCGCCCCCGTAGGACCGTGAGTCGCCTCCAGGCGCGTCGCCGCGCCCGTACTCGTGATCTCCGCCCATAGCCGCGTCTGCTCCCTGTACCTCTTGCCTGGCCTCCCGGAGAGGACGAGCACCCTTCCCGGGATGGTTCCCCGCGCCGGCACGGCGCGATTGGCAAGCAGGGTACGCCGACTACTTAAGGCGGCTGAAGTCGCGTGAACGGTTTGCCGGGATTCACGGGGCAATGTCATGAGCACGGGTGAAAACACCGTGTTCGGGTAGGCGCGGCGCGGCGCGACTTGTCAGCCCCGCCACTTCACATCTATCGTATCGATGTATCGGACCGATACATCGGGTCGAGTGGTCTTCGCCGTCTGGACACGCACCGTACAACCTGCGTCCCGATGGCGGAAGGCCGACGGTCACCCGATCCCGGCGCCGGGATCGGACGCTGGCGATAGAGGAGGCCAGGTGGGCAAGCGCTCCGGCGTGCTGGAGTTCGCCGTCCTCGGCCTGCTGCACGAGTCGCCGATGCACGGATACGAGCTGCGCAAGCGCCTCAACGTCCTGCTCGGCTCGCTGCGTGTGTTCTCCTACGGCACGCTCTACCCGTGTCTCAAGGAACTGGTCGCCCGGGGCTGGCTCGTCGAGGACGCCGACGCCGAACCGCCGCAGCCGCGCCGGGTCACCGCCAGAACGAGCGCGGCCAGAAGCGGCGGCGCCGGGCAGCCCGCCACGCAGCGCCGGTCGAAGATCGTCTACCGGCTTACCCCGGACGGCGAGAAGCAGTTCGCCAAGCTGCTGTCCGACGCCGGACCCTCGGCCTGGGAGGACGAGAACTTCGGCGTGCACTTCGCGTTCTTCGAGCGTACGGACGCCGCCGTCCGGTTGCGCATCCTCGAGGGGCGCCGCTCCCGCCTGGAGGAGCGCCTCGACCTGTTCCGCCAGTCCCTGGTCCGCACCCGGGAGCGGCTGGACCGGTACACGCTGGAGGCGCAGAAGCACGGCCTCGAGTCGGTGGAACGTGAAGTCCGCTGGCTCAATGAGCTGATCAAGACCGAGCACGACCAGCAACTGGGCCCGCGGATTGGGCCACCCGCCGCCTAGCGGCGGCCCGAGGGCGGGCCGCACGGAAGACGGATTCCCGAGATCGAGGGCGCGACCAACCCGCCCATGAAGATCTGACTACTCAGAAGGAGCAAGACCGCAATGGGTTCGGTTCGCGTAGCCATCGTGGGTGTGGGCAACTGCGCCTCGTCTTTAGTGCAGGGCATCGAGTACTACAAGGACGCCGACCCGTCCTCGCGGGTGCCGGGCCTGATGCACGTGCAGTTCGGCGAATACCACGTCCGCGACATCGAGTTCGTGGCGGCCTTCGACGTGGACGCCAAGAAGGTCGGCCAGGACCTGGCGCACGCCATCAACGCCTCGGAGAACAACACCATCAAGATCGCCGACGTCCCGCCGACCGGCGTGATCGTGCAGCGCGGCCACACCCTCGACGGCCTGGGCAAGTACTACCAGGAGACCATCGAGGAGTCGCCCGAGGCCGCGGTGGACATGGTGCAGGCGCTGAAGGAGTCGCGGGCCGACGTGCTCGTCTGCTACCTGCCGGTGGGTTCCGAGCGGGCCGCCAGGTTCTACGCGCAGGCCGCGATCGACGCCAAGGTGGCGTTCGTGAACGCGCTGCCGGTCTTCATCGCGGGCACCAAGGAGTGGGCGAACAAGTTCACCGCCGCGGGCGTGCCGATCATCGGCGACGACATCAAGTCCCAGGTCGGCGCGACGATCACGCACCGGGTGCTGGCGAAGCTGTTCGAGGACCGCGGCGTGGTGCTGGACCGGACCATGCAGCTGAACGTCGGCGGCAACATGGACTTCATGAACATGCTCGAGCGCGAGCGGCTGGAGTCCAAGAAGATCTCCAAGACCCAGGCGGTCACCTAACGAGATGACCGCGTACAGCGTGATCGAGTCGACGATCCGGGCCAGGGGCGGCCGGGTGTGGGCGCTGTTCGACGACGCGTCGAAGCGGGCGGCGGTGCCCCGCAGTACCGCGGCCGCGAAGAAGTACGACATGCCGACCGGGCAGCAATTGGGAAGACTGGGTGGAGCCGGTCATCGATGAGATGACGGCGAAAAGACGAGTCCTGACCGGTGCTACCGTTGGCGCCCTGGCGGCGTCGATGGGCGTGGAGCCCGCGGCCCTGGCCGGCGCGGCGGCGCGCTACAACACCGATGCCGCCGCCGGGTACGACTCCATGTTCGAGAAACCCGCCCACCTGATGCGGCCGATCGCCGCGCCACCGTTTTACGCGACCGAGCTGCGGCTGTGCAACCTGGCCCTGACCGGCGTGGGCCCGCGCGTCAACCGTGACGGGCAGGTTCTGGACCGCGGGGCGATACCGATCCCCGGCCTGTTCGCCGCGGGCGAGTGCGCCTGCGGCTTTCCGCCGCCACCGTCGCCTGCTTCCGCCATTTCGAACCGCCGAAGTCGTCCACCGCGCCTGCGCCGAACCTGATCAATTGCGCGGAAATGGTCCGCTTTGGTTTGAACTTTTCTGCGCAGCAGGACCATTACGTGACCGCCTGGTTCGCCTCCGAAAGCGACGATCTCGGTCGTGAAAATCTGCAGGCGAGCGTCGGTCCCTTTCATTCGAAACCGGCGTTTGTCGGGAAAATCGGCGATCATTGGCAGGCGAATTTCAAATTGCCGCCCGGCCTCGAACCCGGCTGGCACGAGGTTCGCCTCCGCACCGCGACAAGTCCATGGAGCAATCCCTTCCGCATCGCGGTCGACCTTCCTCTGCGCGTGACCGCCCTCGAAATCACCGGCGCTTCCGACGGCAATACGTGGAAACCCAATGACATCGAGCTGACCGAGCACTCCGTCTCGCGCTCGGGGTTCGCGGCGTTCCCGAGAACGCCGCCCGCGTTAAATTCACGCCCACATCGGCGACCATGAACTCGACATCGAATTTCTGTCACCCTGGGAATCCGGTAAAGCGTCCCAGGTGAACGCGCGTGTGCCCGAGGAAATTGAACCCGGCGCATATCCCGTTACGGTGGAAATCGCCGGCGTGGTTTCCGCGCCCGTCGCCGTTAGCTGTAGATAAAGTAGGGATAGCGATCCACCGGCAGCGACGATCGCTTCACCGCCACGCACCAAAATTGCTCACCGCGATTCTCGGTATCGTAGCCGTTCTCTTCCAGAAACTTTAGTAGCGGAAGATGCGACGCGAATTCTCGTCGATGAACGTCGTGAACAGCTTCTGCACCTCGAACCCGGCCGCCTTCACCGCTTCTCCAACTCATACATCGTGTACTCGCGACGTGGCCGACTCCGCTTCCTCGCCCGGCGCCGGCCGCTTGTACAGGAAAAAAATCTGCGGATTATCATGCCCGTCGAGCGTTTTCGCCACACTCGTAATGCTGCCCCACAT
>CAVQPP010000338.1:0-10810 GCA_963714445.1 uncultured Actinomycetota bacterium | reverse complement strand
AGGCCGGGGTCAGCAAGGCCACCATCTACCGCTGGTGGCCGACAAAGGAGACCCTCGCCCTCGACGCGCTGTACTCCGAATGGGCCGCCGCGCGCCCCACCCCCCGTGACACCGGCTCGCTGCGCGGCGACCTGCTCTCGATGCTGCGGCCCTGGGCCCGCCTAGCCGTCAGCCGACCCTATGGCAGGGTTCTGGCAGCGCTGCTGACCGAGGCACAGGCCGATCCGGCCTTCGGCGCCGAATACCGCCGACGCCTGATTGAACCACGCCGCGAACAGGCGCGCGCCGTCCTGCGCCGCGCCATCGACCGCGGCGAGGTCCCCGCCACCACCAAGATCGAGGCAACGCTCGACCTGCTCTACGGCCCGCTCTACCACCGCCTGCTGCACGGCCACGCCCCGCTCAACGACCGCTTCGTGCGCGACGTGGTCGACACCGTCCTCGCCGGTATCGCATAGGAACGGACCGCTGGGTCCTGCGATCATGCGTGTTTTGGGGCGTCTTTGCCGTTTCTCTGGCGCCGTGGACGGTCTTTGGTAGCGCCGACCTGTGATGGCCGCGAAGGCGCGGCTGTTCGGCGACAGCGATGCCGGCTCTCACACCACGAGACCACCGCAGCCGCCGCCCCGACCGGGGCGCAAGCCCGAACATCCATACCCGCACCAACCCGTTCCAGCGCCGTCCGCTCGCCATCGGGTAACGCGATCGCTGCGGCGGACGTCTCCTCGCACGTTGGTACGCGCGCTGGGCGCGCTTCCCCTCTCGCTGGGCCGCTGGAGCGCGCCTGCGGACATCGAGACCGCGGCAGCACGGATCACCCGTGCGGCCACCTGCCAGGCGCGATCGGTGGGCAGGTCGCGCTCGCGGAGCGCACGGGCTTAACGGCGGTCGTCATCCAGCAGCAGCCGAGTCCAGGTATCGATCAGGAACTGCTCGTAGGCACTCGCCGTCCAACCCCGTTGCCCGACGAGCAGCAGGTACAGCTCCGGGGAGTTGGTAGCCCACACGATGTCGGCGGCGCGGTCGACGTCGACGCGCAAGGGCGCCGCGGCGGCCAGGTCGGCGGCGAACAGCCGCATGTTTGCCGCGCGGCGTTCGCTGATCTCGGACCAGAGCGTCGCGAGTGCGGGCTCGTTGTGGGCCGCTTGCTGTAGCACCGCGAGCAGGGGGGCCAACCGTGCCGAGATCTGGCGCATGGCAGCGGCATAGAGCCTGATCTTCTCGGTTGCGTCGGTGGCGGCGCGGATCGCGACGACATAGTCCCGCTGCTCGGCGGGCACGGCTTGCGAGGTTCCGGAGATAGCGGTCTCGACCAGGAGTCGGACCAGGGCCGGTTTGCGGCCCGACCGATGCATAGACGGTGTCCAGTGCGACGCCGGCGCTCTCGGCGATCGCCGCCATCGACGTCGCGGAGTAGCCGTTGGCCGCGAAAAGTGTCCGTGCGGCTTCCAGGATCGATTGCCGGGTCCGGGCCGCCGCCTCGGCGCGTCGGGTCGCGTCGTAGCTCCGCTTGACCTGCTTCGGTTCGGGGTTCACACTGAAAGTATTCATCCGAATATCCTTCGGATCAAATTGGAGGCAGGCGAGACCGATGGTCTACGCGTTCACGTACGAAGTGCCCATCAACCCCGAGATCTATGGCGAGATCACCGCGGCGCTCGGCGACGAGCGCGCGCCCGGCTTCATCGCCCACGTCGCCTACCGCACCGACGGCGGCCTGCGCTATCTCGACGTCTGGAACTCGCGAGGACGAATACAAGGCGTTCGTCAACGACCGCCTGCACCCGGCGGTCCACGCAGTGCTCAGCGAGAAGCTCGGATTCGTCCCGCCGGAGCCGCCTATGACAGTGCTCGACGTCGTCCACGTCTGGACGGCCGAGGCAAATCAGCGCTCCTAGGAACCGGACCCGAGCTGTCGCTGAGTTGTCGGCACGCGCATATCCAGGCGATGGGACGCAGTCCTGATGCTCCTTTCGTCCGGCGGTCACTCGGGCACCTGCTCTGGCCTGCGCGGATGAAGTCATCGGCAAAGGTGATGTGCGCGGAGACGTCGCCGCCTTCGGGTTCAGGAGATTTCTCGGCGTATGGCTGCTCTCAACGCTGGGGCAGAGGTTTCCGCACCTCAGCGCGGTCTTCCGCCGATCATGGCCACGTCATGGCTGATCGGGCAGGGCACCACCAACGCGCCCGGATCGAGGAACTGCGCGACAATTTCGTCGCCCGCATTAACGAGGCAGAACGCGAAGGCTGGCTCGGAGAAGTCGAAGGACTCCGGGTCAGCCTCGCGGGAGCAGAGGACAAGTTCGCGCAGATCGGTGTCTCGATCACCCGCCGCACCTCGAACGTCGACCTCGGCATGGTCGGCGTACCGCCGGCACTGGCAACCGGGCGGGAACGAAATGAAAAATGAAATGAGAAGCCAGGGGACCCCTGGCGCAATGCGTCGCGTCGTTGAGCCGTATGCGAAGGTCGACGGTGCGCGATGCTCGGTCCGGATGTAGGCGAGCGCAGCGGACGATGCTTTCTAGGCTGGCTCGCCGAGGTCGCGCGTCATCCAGCCGGGCGTGTCGAAGCGGATGGGCGAAGCGCCGACCACGGCTGCCAGGTGCGTTTCCAGGCTCTCGAGTTCGACGGAGCCGATCTGCCGCTCCCACCGGTCGCGCAATTCGTCGAAGATCTCCTCGCCTTGGCGCAGTACTTCGAAGCCGAGGGCGGTGACCTGGAGGCGTTTGCGCCGCGCGTCGAGGGGGTCGGTGTCGGTACCTTGCTGTCAGGTGAGTTCGAGCAGGGGGAACGCCCGGTGACGGCGCGGTGGCACCAGGAAGTTCTGCCGCCGGGTGGCGGTGATGAACCGCTCAAGGCCGTTGTCGTCGTCCTCGTCGTTCAGGAACTGGTGCTGCAGGTCCTGCGCGGCTGCCGCGATGCGCATCTGTGCGAAGAAGTCGGCGGTCGGCACGAACATGGCGAACTGGAGTTTGAACTGGTTGCTGCCGGCGGGCACGTCCACGCCGTTCGCACCCGGGAAGGTGCGGAAGGCGGGCACGTCCATCGTGTCGATGCCCGGCCCGTCCATCCGGATGTGGATGGGCGTGCCGTCCGTCGCCCGCGAGACGCGTTGGAGCGCGGCCTCGTGGCCGACGCGTCCCGCCCCGGTGAAGGTGGCGTTGAGGGTCTGGTTGCCGGGGCCGAAGGTGCCGCCGCTGTCCTGGGCGCCCAGCATCGCGGCGGCCGTGCCCTGGAACACGTTGTTGACGAAGGCCGGGCCTCCGCCGTTGCTGAACTGGTCGGTGTTGCCCTCGGCGGGCAGGCCGTGGGGCGTGCCGAGCTGGTTGGAGCGGAACATGTACTGGCAGCGCTCGGTGAACGGCTCGCCGTCCGGGCGGTTCGAGTCCTGGCCCGGGGTCGCGTAGAACTGGTACAGGTCGTCGATCAGGTGCGAGAAGTGCACGATGGAGCCGTTGTCGAAGTAGCTGCCCGGCACCGCGTCGGTCAGCTTGGCCGAGGAATTGCCGACGAAGGTGCAGATCTGCGCCGGGCCGCTGGAATCCACCTGCTGGTCGACGAAGCCCATCACCATCGAGGAGTTGGGGTTGATCCGGGGGGCGAACTCGAAGCCATAGCTGTCCGCGACCTTGCGCGGCATGCCGACCTGCATGAACTGCACCCGCGAGGCCTGGAACGCGAACAGGCCGTTGAAGTGCGGCGAGGCCACGCTCGAGCCGTTGAGGGTGTTGCTGCCCTGCAGCCACAGGGCGACGTCGGTCAGGTTGGTCATCGTGTCGCTGCGGAACTGGAAGAGCACGTCGTTGGTCTCGATGGCGACGTTGACGTTGAAGCGGTCCTTGGTCCTGCCCGGGATCAGCGCGCCGGGGCCGCCGACCAGGCCACCGACCACGTCGGTCGGCATCGCGGTCGCCTCCTCCAGCACGAAGCGGCCCGGGTTCGAGGCCAGATGCGGCATCTTGCTCTGCACGAGCGTCTGCGGCAGCCGGTTGAAGTACGGCACGCCGTAGGACACTGAGAAGATCAGCACGCCGGACGGGCTGGCCGGGTATACGGCCTCGATGATGTTCAGCGCGTTGGCCAGCGCGGCCTGGTCGGCCTTGGTGGGCGTGCGGGCCAGTTTGGCCGGGAGGAACAGCGTGAAGACCACGGGGAACTGGGCGGTGACGTTCCCCGCGCCGTCGTTGAAGATCTGCGCCGGGTGCACGAAGGCCCCCATGTTGAACTGGATGTCGGAGAACGCGGTCGCCGCGGCGGCGGGTCTGGCGGGCGCGATGACGAGTTGCTCGAACAGCGACGCCTGGGTGAGGAGGAACGCGGTGGCGGCGCCCCTCTTGAGAGCGGAGCGGCGGCTCATCACTCGCCCGGCGAGATCTTCTGCGTCCATGCTCTGCCTGCCCTTTCGGCCAGCGTGATGCCAGGGTTCGTATGGTTCGGAGACGGGGGTACGGGACGGGGCTGCACGCGGTGCGCGGGCGCGTGGGCGGGCCCGCGCACCGGATGCGTCAGCAGAAGGTGGTGCGCGCGAGCTGCGTGGTCCACAGCCCGGCGGACGTGAAGAACTGCTGGGCGGTCAGGGCGGTCAGCCCCGCGGGGCAGGAGGAGGTGCCGGACGGGTCGATCGAGGACGAGGAGTACCGGCCGAAGGTGGAGTTCGACGCGGTCGGCGACCCGGTCACGACCGTCAGGTCATTGCCGACCTCGTCGGGCACGCCGTCTCCGGCCGCGACCCCGGCCACCGTGTCGGAGGCGGCCACGCCTGCCGACGGTTCGGTGTAGGCCCAGTTCAACCAGATGTAGTCGGTGCCGCCGCTGGCCGGAGTCACGGCGATCGAGGGGTTGAAGTCGTAGCTGCTGCCGCCGTGGTACGCCAGCGCGGTGAACGCTTGGCCGGACGGGATCGAGATCGCGCCGTACTGCACGGTCGGAAGGCCGCCGTCGTCGATGTCGTGGGCGAACCAGACGTAGTTGGGATCCTGCACCGCTGCGGACCCGATGCGCCCGTCGCCGGGATCGAGGGTCTGGGAGGTGCCGGGCTGCGCGACCCGGCGTGAGGGCGCGCTGAACGAGGCGTGGACCACTGACTTGAGAGTGATCGCCCCGGCCGGACTGGTGGGCATCGTGTACAGGTCGTAGCCGGTGCCGGGCACCGCGGCCAGCCAGTACGTGCTGGCGGTGGCCGGAACCGAGAGGCTGCCGACGGTGACCGGCGCGGTGGAGAAGGCCACCGGGTAGGTCGTGATGTTGAAGGCCGCCCCGGTATAGGCAATCGCCTTGGGCATCGCGTAGGCGGCCGAGCCCAGGTAGGAGCCGCCGAACGAGAAGTTGTTGGTGGACGACAGGATCGAAACGCTGTCCTGGCCGAGGTAGGGGTAATCCAGCAGGGCGCCGAGCGGATACGTCGTCGAGATGGGGAACACGATGCTGTACACCCACCACGCCCCGCACGCGTCGTCGCCCTGGCTGGTGGCCAGGTACTGGATCGCGACGTCGCCGCTCGACGAGGGCACGGAGTCGATCAGCAGGCTGAATCGTTTCTTGTTCGCGTCGTACTGGATCCGCGGACCGGACAGCGCGGTGTACGCGCCGAGCAGGGAGCTGAGTCCGACGCCGCACAGCGAGGTGCCCGACTTGTTGTAGACCTGGAGCTGGAGGTTGACGGCCTCGGCGATCTGCGTGGCGTTCAACGCGGCCGTCACATCCGGCGTCGTGCAGGTCGAACAGCCCGTGTTCCCCTGCGTCACGCCGCGGATTCCGATCGCGGGCGACGCGGCCGGCGCGGCCGTGGTTCCCGTGACCATGCTCGTCGCCGCATGCGTGGCCGTGGCGGTCCGGAGGCTGAGCAAGGACCCGCCGACCAACTGCGGGCCGTTCGGGCGTCCGCTCTGGGTGGCCGGGCTCGACGGCTTCGGCCGGGAACCAGTGGCCGGGTTTGCCGTCAGGGTACTTCCGGTGGGCTTGCCGTCACGGCCCAGCATCGTGGGTACAGCACCCGCTTTGGCGGAAGACGCCAACCGCGCGGCCGCGACGGCAGCGCGGACCGTGATCGAGTGGGCCACAGCGTGGCCCGTGCCCGCGACAGGCATCGCCGCCTGGTGGTCCGGGATCGCCGCCGCCGTAGCGGGCACCGCGGCAGCGATGGCACAAGTGGTCAGCAGTAGGCCGGCGAGGCAGGCAGCCGCCGGTCGGCAGTGCAGTTTCATCCCGTCTCCCTGTGGGCAGCGCGAAGAGAGCGGTGAGTAAGAATGCGTCGATGTTCCGCATACCTTTGATGGGAGGATCAGCGCACTGGACCACCCCGTCAATCCCCGAACGAAGGTTTGGTACAGAGCACGCCGGAACCATATGATGCCCCGTTAACTCGCCGGAACCGCCCCGTTAGCGCAGGAACCGGGGCGATCTTCGCACGCGCGAACAGCCATCACCGCAGACATGCCGTGACCTGCACATTCGTCGGACCCGTCGTGCCGACCCAGACGGAACCCCGGGCCCGTAGACGGTTTCGCACGCCGCACACAGGTTCGCATCCTCGCGCGCTTGGACTACGACTTCGCGAAGTTCGACGGCGGCCCCAGCCGGTCAAGGGCTGAGCGCGGCTGGTTGGTCGCCCGGGGCGATGTGCGACAGCAGGAGCTCAGCGGTGTTGTCACTGAGCCGGTAGCGCGCTCTTTGGCCATCCTTCGCGGCCTTGACCAGACCGGCGGTGCGCAGCAGCCGAAGCGCCTGCGACACTGCGGCGTCGTTGATCCCGGTAGCGATCGCGAGGTCGGTAACGCAGATGCCGGGGGCCGCCCGGATGCACAACAGCAGGCTGAGACGCCCCGGGTCGGCCAGCAGGGTGAAGCGTTCCGTCCAGTGGCGCAGCCGCTCGGGTGCGGGCAGGGCGGCGATCGCGTCGCACGCTACGTGGTCGTCGATGGTCTTGCGGTCGGCCCGCTCGGCCGGTACGAGGTGCATGGGTCCATCCTCGCGCCGACCCGCTGCCTGTGCGCGATATCCGCATAGTCAATGAGACTTGCAGCCGATACTCCCGGGGCTCTACGTTGAGCGGGCCGTGGTGTTCGGGAAGACCGGTGCGCGCAGCCTGACTGCTGTCAGGCTCGGCAAGACCGGAGCGGCCCTCGCCACTGTGATCGGGAAGTACCCGGACCACGCCCGTCAGCCCTCTGGGTCGGCGGGCAGTCACTGGACGCTTGGCGTCTGGGAAGACGGATCGGGCACGGCATACCCGTCAGCCAGGAGACCGGCCACGGCACTGTTTCGACCATCCACGAGGTGCTGGAGGCGTCCGCGTGAGCGTGCCCATCTATGTGCGGCGAGCTCTCGCCGCGTCCCTGGCGACCACGGCCTGTGTTGCCGGGTTGTCGTCGTGTTCCACGAAATCCGCCGGCTCGGCCTCGGCTTCGTCGGGTCCGAAGACGCTGACGGTCGCGACCAGTTTCGCGGTCGCCGACCTGGACCCGATCAACAACGGGTTCTGGGGCAACGAGCTGGGCTACAGCGAGCTGCTGATGAAGCCGCAGATCGGCGGCACGGTCAAGCCGTGGCTACTCAAGTCCCTGACCAATACCTCGCCGACGACCTGGGTGCTGACGCTCAACCCGGGGATCCGGTTCCAGGACGGCAAGGCGCTCGATGCCGCGGCACTGGTGTCGTGCATGGACTACCAGGTGACGGCGAACTCCTCGGTCCCGGCGGCGCTGCCCGGGGTGAAGCTGGCGGCCACCGCCGCCGACCAGGTCACCTTGACCACGACCAAGCCGGTGCCGGACGTGCCCTACATCCTGGGCGACGAATCGTTCTTCATCATCTACGACCAGGCCGCCTACCTCACCGCCAAGGGCGACCCGGCCAAGCTGATCGCCGCCAAGCTCTACACCGGTCCCTACGTGGTCACGGGCGACAGCTCGCAGGTGATGACCATGACGCGCAATCCCGACTACTGGGACGGCACCCCGGCGCTGAGCGCGGTCAAGGTCAAGTTCATCTCCGACGCCGAGGCCCGGATCCTGGCCGTGGAGCACGGGGAGGCCGACCTAGCGCTGTACCCGCCGACCAACGTGGCCAAGACGCTGACCGGCCGCACCGACGCCTACTTCGACACCGGCACGCCGCACGGGCCGACGTTCCAACTCTTCCTCAACGAGCACACCGCGCCGCTCAACGACCCTGCCATCCGGCGCGCGGTCCAGGCGGCCATCGACTACAACCAGCTCGCCAACCAGGTGATGAACGGCCTGTACCAGCCGGCGACCGGCATGTACGCCGCCTCGGCCCCGTACGCGGTCACGACGCAGACCACGAATACCCAGGCCGCCGCGGCCCTGCTGACCCAGGACGGCTGGACCACCGACTCCCATGGCACGCGAGTGAAGAACGGCAAGCCGCTGGCGTTCACCATCGACACCTACGCCCAGCAGCCGGACTCCGGCACGCTGGCCGTCGCGATCCAGGCCCAGCTGCAAGCCGTCGGCATCGACGCCTCGATCAGCCAGGTCCCGGACATCACCGCCGCCCAGAAGAACCCCACCGGCTGGAACGCCGCCGTGGAGGGCGACGGCACCACCTCGTTCTCCGGCGACCCGATCACCCCGCTGCAGCGCTACTTCCACAGCAAGGGACCCGACAACGTCTCAGGCATCGACGACCCGGCCCTGGACAGTCTGATCGACCGGCTGTCGGCGACCCTGGACCCGGCCGTCGCCGACGGCCTGCTGCGCCAGACCCAGCAGAAGATCGCCGCCGGCGCCTACAACGTCTTCCTGGGCCAGCGCCTGCCCGCGGTGATCGTGGGCGCGGCGTGGAGAAAGTACCCGGTGCCCACGGCGAACCTTTGGGTCGACAACACCACCGCACCGGCGAGCTGAGGTGCTGCTCGCCTCGGCCCGCCGGGCGGCTCAAGGACTGGGGACGCTGCTGGCGGCCAGCGTCGCGATCTGGGCGATGCTGCTGCTCGCCCCTGGCGACCCCGCGCGCACGGTGCTGGCGGCGCGCGGCGTCGCCGACCCGCCACCGGCCCTGATCGCGCAAACCAGGGACCAGCTCGGCCTGTCCGGCCCGGTGCCGGCCCGGTACTGGCACTGGCTGACCCGCGCCGCACACGGCGATTTCGGCACTTCCTGGCAGACCGGCCACCCGGTGATGGACGACATCGGCAGCCGCCTGCCGGCCACCGCCCGCCTGACCGCGGTGGCGCTGATCATCGCGGTCGCCCTGGCGCTGCTGCTCGGCCTGACGGCCGGCGCGACGCGGTCCGGCTGGCTGGATGGGGCGGTGCGGGCGGTCACCCTCGCCATGGTGGTGACCCCGGGGTTCCTGGTCGGACTGTTCGTCCTGGACGTGCTGGTCGTACACCTGAACCTGGGCGTCGTGGTGTCCGACGGCAGCTGGGGCACGGTCGGCTGGCCCGCGCTGACCCTGGCCCTGGGCTCGTGCGGATACTGGGCCAGGATCCTGCGCGCCAGTGTGCTGGAAGCCCGCTCGGCGCCGTATCTGGCGGTGAGCGCGGCCCGCGGCGCCTCCGGGGCACGCCGCATGTTCGTACACGTACTCCCGAATGCGATCGCGCCGTTCCTGACCGTCGTCGGGCTGGGCGCGGCGGCGTTGCTAGGCGGCGCGCCGATCGCCGAGACCGTCTACAGCTGGCCCGGGGTCGGCCAGTACGCGGTACAGGCGATCGACGCCCGCGACCTTCCGGTCGTGGTGGCCTACACCATGATCGCGGTGGCGACGTATGTGACAGCGAGCCTGCTCACGGACCTGCTACTGGCCGCGATCGACCCGCGGCTGCGCGTTCCGCGTCGCAGGCGCCGAGCGGTGGTGGCTCCGGCATGACGTCCTTCCTGTCCACCCTCGCCACACGCACCGACCGGGGACCGGCGGTGCTGGCCACGGCCGGCCTGCGTCGCAGACTCCTGACCCACCGCGGGTTCCAGGCCGGCGCGGTACTGTGCGCGCTGCTGGCGGTGCTCGCGCTCGTCGGACCGCTGGTCACCGGCAACCCCGACCTCACCGACTACGCCCACCAACTCGCCGCCCCCGGCGGCGCGCACTGGCTGGGCACCGACGGCGCCGGGCGCGACGAGTTCGCCCGGACCGTGGCCGGTGCCCGCACCTCCCTGGGCGCGGCGCTGCTGGTGTTCAGCCTGTGCACCGCGATCGGCATCACGGTCGGGGTCGCCGCCGGACTGATCGGCGGGGTCCTCGACGCGGCCCTGAGCCGGGTCATCGACCTGCTGCTCGGGCTGCCCTCCCTCGTCCTGGCCCTGGCGGTGGTCGGCGCGCTCGGGCCGGGTTTCAGCCACCTGGTGCTGGCGATGGTTGTCACGGGCTGGGCCGGCTTGGCAAAACTCGCCCGCGCCTACACCCGCGGCGCCCGCACCCGACCCGACGTCACCGCCGCCCGGATGGCCGGAATCGGCACTGTGCGCATCGCCGCCGGACACGTCCTTCCCGGCGTGCTCGCCCAAGCCCTGATCGCCGCGACCCTGATGCTCGGCGAGACCGTCCTGGGCCTGGCCGGGCTCTCCTTCCTGGGTCTCGGCGTGCAGCCACCGACCGCCGAATGGGGCAGCATGCTCAACGACGCCCGCCTTGACCTGACCGTCGCCCCCTGGCTGCTGATCGGCCCCGGGATCGGCATCATCCTGGCGGTCACCGGCGCCACGCTGCTCAGCGACGCGTTGCGCGACGCCACCGACCCGGCGCGCATCGCATGACCGCCCCCGCGCTGCGCGTGCGGGCTCTGCACGTCGCCTACGGCAACGGACACCGGGCGCTCTCTGGACTGGACCTGGACCTGTGGGAC
>CAVQPP010000337.1:0-27203 GCA_963714445.1 uncultured Actinomycetota bacterium | reverse complement strand
TCGTTGGTTTTGGCGGCATCGGATTGGGCGTGCTGGGCCTGCTCACCGCCGCGGCGTGCGGGAGCACGAGCACCCCCTTGACGAACACCCTCGCGAGCTCGCAGGTGTTGCGCTTCCCTGTGTATGGAGACCCGGGCACGTGGGACCCCGGCGAGGATGTCGCCGAGACCGATAGCGAGCTCATGCAGAACGTCTTCGACAACCTCTGGAGGTTCACGACTTCCTGCAGATCGTGCCGGACATCGCCACGGCCGTCCCGACGCAGGCCAACGGAGGGATCTCCGCCGACGGCCTGACGTACACCGTCCACCTGAACCCCAACGCGAAGTTCTCCAATGGTGATCCGGTCACCGCCAAGGACGTGATCTACTCCTGGAATCGCGGCGCCGCTCTCCAGGGCGGATACGCCTACACCTTCGGCGCCATCCAGGGCTTCGCTGCCGTGCAGAAGGCCGCCGGCGCACCCACCGCGAGCTTCCAGGGCAACATCGAACCCATCTGGCGGCGGGCAACCCGGCGTTTCAGATGAGCGGCTTGACGGCGCCCACAAGTGAGACGGTGCAGATCAAGGTCGCCAATCCCTGCGGCTGGTGCCTCGCAGCCTGGAGCCTCGAAAGCGTCGTGGGAGCGATCGTCAACGAGAACGCCATCAAGACAAACCCTGTCAACTGGTGGCAGTCTCCGTCGACGCTGATTGGGTCACGGCCCATACACGCTCACCTCATACATTCCCAAGCAGAAGATCACCTTTGCCAAGGTGGCCAACTGGTGGGGATCTCCAAAGCCGACGCTGAACACCATCAGCATCGACATCAAGGACCCGTCCACCGCTCCGACAACCGTCGATGCCTTCTTCCAGGGCAACTACGACATCATCGGTTACGGTGGCGATTCCACGCTGATCCCCCTGGCCAACATTCTGGCCGTCACGAACAGCCCGACCGAGAAGAAGGATCTCCTGGTTCAACCCAAGGGGCGAACCACCTGGCTCAGCTTCAATGTCGGCTATAAGACCGCAGGTGGACCCTTCCTCGGTGAGACAGCGGTGGCCAAGGGACTGCGGCTCGCCTTCGACCTTGCGGTTGACAAGAAGGGGCTGGCGACCACCGTCTGCCACAACCTCATCTGTTCGCCGGCCACCGGAGGCCTCATCACCTCGGGCCTGGTGGGCAACGGCGGACCCAACAGCGACCCGCTCGCAAAGTTCGACCCGACGATGGCCAAGCAGCTGCTCAAGCAGAACGACCCCACCGGCACGCTGACGGCGCATGTGGTGTATTCATACGATGCCAACAGCCTCAACGAGAGCACTGCAGAGTACCTGCAGAACGCATGGAAGACGAACCTCGGCGTCCAGGTCACTCTCAATCCGGTGTCGAGCCATTCGATCTTCATCAAGCAGCGTCTTGGCGGTGAGTACATCATGTCCCGCGACGGCTGGCAGTTCGACTACAACCATCCGCAGGACTGGTATGACAACCTCTGGGGCGCCGTCGCTTCAGGGGAGAACAACAACACGAGCGGCTTCGACGACCCAACCTACGACAGCACCCTGGCCAAGGCTGACCAGGAGCCACTCACCACGGCGCTGCCGCTGTATGACCAGCTAGCAAACTTCTCCAGGCGGATGTCGTCTACATCCCTCTCTACTACACAGTGGGCAACTTCCTGATTCAGCCGTACGTGAGCGGAGCCGGTTCGAACACCGCTTTCGACCACTACTGGAACGAGATCAAGATCCTCTCCCACTGAGGACCCAGGTCAAACGCAGTTGATCGAGAAGGTGCCCGGCCCGACGGCCGGCACCCTTCACGTCAAGAGGAAAGGACCGCCTCCGATGCTGACCTCGGGGCACGCTCACCTACATCGCGAAGCGCGTGGTCCTGATCGCGTTCACGCTCGTCGCGGTTTCCTTCCTCGTTTTCGTCACCGTCCACAGCCTTCCGGGCAGCGCCTTCGAGAGCGAGCGAGTGCACGGGAAGGCACTGGCTCTCCTCCTCCACCAGTACGGGCTTGACCGGCCCGTCCTCGTGCAGTACTGGAGCTTCGTCACCAACGCATTGCAGGGCAACCTCGGCGTGTCGTTCCAGATCCGCGGCCTGCCGATCACGCCGCTGGTGATGCGCGAGCTCAGCGTCAGCGCAGAGCTCGGCGGGACGGCGCTGCTCATCACCATAGGCTTGGGAACGACGTTCGGCGTCATCGCCGCCACACGCCAGA
The DNA here is from genome assembly GCA_963714445.1 of uncultured Actinomycetota bacterium. Taxonomy (GTDB): domain Bacteria; phylum Actinomycetota; class Actinomycetes; order Streptomycetales; family Catenulisporaceae; genus Actinocrinis. The sequence continues at coordinate 24,983 of CAVQPP010000337.1, read as the reverse complement.
ACAGCTGGGTGGACTACACCCTCACCTCCATCGCGGTGGTCGGGTACAGCGTTCCGAGCTTCGTCCTCGCGGGTCTGGGAGTGCTGATCTTCAGCTACTTCCTTCCAACGGTCACCAACGGGGTCATCTCGTACCCGGCGGTATGGACCGGTACGTACGGAACGCTCGTCGAACTGTCGCTGCCGGCGATCATCCTCGGCTTCTACACGTCCGGCCAGGTCACCAGGATCACGCGCGCGGCAATGCTCGAGGTGCTCCAGCAGGACTACGTTCGCACGGCCAGAGCGAAGGGGCTGAAGCCGCGCGTGGTCATCACGCGGCATGCGCTTCGCAACGCGCTGATCCCGGTGATCAGCATCCTGGGGCCGCTGGTCATCAGCATCATCACCGGCAGCGTCATCATCGAGACCATCTTCGGTATCCCCGGCCTGGGCAAGGAGTTCGTCGAGAGCATCACCCAGGCCGACTACAACATCACGGTGGCGGTGTTCACCGTCTACGCGCTGCTGATCGGCATCGCCAATCTCGTGGTGGATCTTCTCTACACTGTCGTCGACCCGAGGATTAGGTACTGATGGCGACTATCGCTCCGACGCTCGAGGAGTACGCCGGCGGCACGATCGCGCGCGCCCAGGTGGGGCTGTGGCGCGACGGCTTCCGGAGGCTCCGGCGCAACCGGCTTGCGCTTGCGGCATTGGTCTACCTGGCCTTCCTGATGCTTGTCGCGATCATCGCAGTCTTCTGGACGCCATACAACCCCGCCGCCATTCCGTCCGATGATGAGCGCGCTTCCGCAGCACTACGCCGATCTCGTTGAGGCGGCGCAGTCGCGGCGCGACGATCAAAAGCCTGATCTGGGCAAACTGCGGCCGCTGTGCGGCGGTGCGCACCTTAGCAAGGAACTGATCGCGCGGACTGACCGCGTCCTGGGCATCCGGCTGCGGCAGATCTACGGTTCGACCGAGTTCGGCCTCGCCCTCGGCGACATGCGTGACATCGTGCAGGCCGATGGCGCAATGGTCGCGGTCGAGGGCGTCGGCGTCCGGCTGGTGCCGCTGCACAGTCAGACTCCTGACTTGGGCCAGCTCATCCTGCTGTCCGACTGCACGAGCGAGGGCTACGTCAACGCCGGCGCCGCGAACGCCAAGACGTTCCGCTCCGGCGAGTTCTGGACCGGCGACGTCGCGCTGCGGCTCCCCGGCGGTCGATACCGCATCGTGGGTCGAGTGACGGAAACCGTCGCGGGTTGGCAAGGGCCGATCCTCGCACCGCAGCTCGATGAAGAGATCGAAGCCGCCACGACGTGCGTGGCGCAGACGGTGTCGCTAGCCGCTTACGAGCACGAATACCGAAACGAAGTCCTGATCGCCGTACGCCGCTCCCCCGGCGCGTCGCAGGACAAAGCGAAGAAGGCGATCAGCGAAGTCCTCGACCAACGCGGGCTGCGGGGTTCGCTGCTGTTCGTGGACGAATTCCCCCGCACGCCGGTCGGAAAAGTAGACAAGCCATCCCTACGCCGCCTGTGGCAGACGGTAGGTGCGTAGCAATGATTCCCGTTCACGACCTCGGCAGCGGCCCGGCTCTGGTGCTCGTACCCGGGCTGGCGGCCACCGCGCGGTTCTTCGAGCCGCTGGCCGCCGACCTCGCCCGCGACCATCGCGTCGTCATCACCGAACTGCCCGGCCACGGACGTAACACCATCGCTGCCGGCTCCAAGCCGAGCCTGGCTCAGGCCGCGACTCAGATCGCGGAGACGATCGACTCGCTGGATCTGCGCGACGTGACCCTGGTGGGCTGGTCCCTCGGCGCGACCGTCTGCTACCAGCTGCTCAGTGGTCCCGCCGCCGCGAACGTCGCAGGCCTCGTATCGGTCGAGCAGACCCCGCGACTGACGCTCGAACCGGAAACGGACTGGACGCACGCCGCGTTCGGTGGCCTCGACGTCGACGGCGCCCGGCAGCTGCTGAAGGAAGTCGCGGCCGATCCCGACGCCTTCGTGACCAACCTGGTGAGCTCTTCGTTCGCGGCAGGGGCAGAGCCTGACGCCAAGCTGGTCGCCGATCTCGTCGCCGAGGCTCGCGGCTGTGACCCCGCGGCGGTGCGTGCGCTGCTCGTCGAAGCGCTGGTCCAGGACTGGCGCGAGCCGCTGACTGAGCTGGAGCTGCCGACGCTGTTCATCCACGGGGCGCGCAGCCAGGTCTACCCGACCGACGTCGGCAACTGGCTGGCGCAGGCGGTCCGGGGATCGGAGCTGGTCCGGTTCGAGGCGAGCGGGCACTTGCCGTTCCTGGAGGAGCGGGAGCGTTTCGCGGCCGTCATCCGGGACTTCGCCGGTAGGCAGGGTAGCGATGATTGATCAGACTGTTGCCGGACAGGCCGTCATTGAGCACGCCGTGGCCGAACCGGTCCTGACTCGCTTCGAGACGATCGGGCGGCTCTCCTGGGAGCGGATTCGCGCGGCGTCCCGGATCGTGTCCGAGTTGGCGGACGTGGAAGCCCCGGCGCGACCTGAGCGGCTGGATGAGCTCCCTGTCATCGGGGCGGCGCAGATCCTGACCATCTCCAAGCAGGTCACCCGCAACGGCGGCGCGCTGTTGATGTCCAGCGGCGGCACGACCGGAGCGCCGAAGATCACGTACGTCGCCTACCGTCAGGCGCTCGGCCGGCTGCGGCAGCAGTGGTGGCCGCTTGTACCCGGGAACCTGCTGCTCAACCTGTTTACTCCCGGACGCATGTGGGCGTCGCACTACTACATGCAGGCGCTGGCCGAACGTTCGGGTGCTGACGTGATCCCCGCCGGACCGTACGCCCCCGCTGAGATCGGCGACTGGCTGGACACCTTCAACCGGCTCGGCGTGGACGCGGCGGCCGGCAACCCGACCGCGCTGGCCGACCTCGCGCAGGGCGTGCTCGACGCCGGGGGCACGCTGCCGATCAGGAAACTGATCTGGATGGCCGAGCCGTGGACCAAGGCCAAGGAGGAGACCGTACGTGCGGCCTTCCCCGGGGTCGAGTTCTGGGGCAACTACGGCTCCGTCGAGAACTACGTCATCGCGACGAACACGCCGGCCTGCGACCTGTCGACCCTGCACCTGATGCCGGACCAGCTCCTCGAGCTCGACGACGAGGGCGCACTGCTTTCGCGGGCCGGCGACGGCTGGACCGTGCCGGTGATCCGCTACCGGCTCGGCGATCGGATCGCGCCTGCGGTCTGTCGGTGCGGTCGTGAAGACGGGCTGCGCGTAGTCGGGCGCGCCGATGACGCGGTCAAGGTCTACGGAACGCTCGTCGGCGTCGGCGAGGTGCTGTCGGTAATCGCCGCAGGTCCCGGAGTCGACGAGGCGCAACTCGTGCTCACGCCAGGCCGGGACGGCGACCGGTCGGTCAGCCGGATGACGGTTCAGTTCACCGGCGAGGCCACCGCCGCCGCAGTCCGCGATGACCTGCTGCGCAAGTTCTACGACCTCGGCGTCGTCGCGCACCACTACCCGGACGCGATCGAGGCACGCGCCGTCGAGCAACTGACTCGCGTGCCACGTACGAACAAGGTCCCGCCGATGATCTGGCTCGAGGGCGGGGACTCGGCATGAGCGAGAGCGCGAGCGTCAGAGGTCTGACCGTCCGGTTTCGCGGAAACCCGTGGGGCATCGTCATCGTCGTCTCGCTGGCCTACTTCATGGCCCAGCTGGACGCGCTGGTGCTCACGCTCGCGCTGCCCGCGATGGCGAAAGACTTCCACTCCTCGCTGGACCAGATGGTCTGGGCACTGAGCGTCTACGTGCTCGTACTCGCCGCGTCGCTCATCACCTCGGGCCGGCTCGGCGACCTCTACGGACGCCGCACGATGTTCCTCGCGGGCCTGGCGCTGTTCACCGTGAGCAGCCTGGCCAGCGGACTTTCGCAGAGCCCGACGGAACTGATCGCGGCACGTGCGTTCCAGGGCCTCGGCGCCGCGCTTGTCAGCCCTCAGACACTCGCGCTTCTCGTCGACCACATTCCGAAGGAACGGCGCGGCGCGGCCCTCGGCGTGCGCGGTGCGGTGGGCGGCTTCGCGGCCGTCGCCGGTCCGGTCGTCGGCGGGCTGCTGGTCTGGGCCGTCGGCTGGCGGTGGGTGTTCTTCGTCAACGTCCCGGTGGGTGTGGCGGCGTTCATCGTGGCCTGCCTGGTGATCCCGGGCAAGGCGCGCGGCGAGCAGCGACGCCGGCTGGACCTCGTCGGCGCGGCGCTCGTATCCGCGGGGCTGGTCTGCTTCACGCTCGCCGTCAACCAAGGTCGCGCGTATCACTGGGACGGCCGCGTGTGGCTGCTGTTCCTCGGCGCGGCGCTGCTCGGCCTGGTCTTCGTCGCGCAGCAACGACGCGTCCAGCAGCGGGAACCGCTCGTCCCGTTCACGCTCTTCCACGATCGAAGCTATTCGCTGATGAACGTGTCGGCGGCGCTGATCACGTTCACATTCGCCGGACTGGTGTTGATCCTCTCGGTCTTCCTGCAGACCGTCACGGGCTTCAGCGCCATCAAGGCAGGCCTCGTCATCATGCCGGCCTCGCTGTTCTCGATGCTGTTCGACCCGGTGGCGGGTCGGCTGTCCGACAAGATCGGCGGCAGGGTCCTGCTTCTCGGCGGCCTGGCCGTGACGGTCGTCGGCATCGGATGGATGGCGACGCTCATGCGAGCGGGCGCCGACTGGCCGCCGTTCATCGCGCCGATGTGCGTGATCGGCCTGGGCAACGCGTTCCTGTTCACGCCGCTCGGCGCGGTGGCCTTGCGCGACGTGAAGTCCGGATACGCGGGAGCAGCCTCCGGTGTGCTGGTCACCGCGCTTCAGGTCGGATCGATGATCGGCACGGCGGTGAGCGGGGCGCTGCTCGAAGGCGCAGCCGGCTCGGTGCCGACGGCCTCGGCCGCGCGCACGGCGATGCTGCTGCTCGTCGGTGCCGCAGCGGTAGCGGCGATCACCTGCGCGGCAGCTCGCCCGAAACGCCAACACGAACACGAACGCGCAGACGTCATCGAACCCTTATCCGATGCGGTCCCCGAGGCCGCCGCGGCAGCGAAATAAGACCTCGACTTCCATCCTTACGCCAGAACGGATTGTTCCCGTGACTGTGACCGAGACCGTGAGCGCGCCCGAATCGCCGGTGATCATCCCCGACGGCGAATCGATCATCGACCCGATCGTGACGTTCGACGTGGCGCAGACCGACCGGCTCGTGCCCGGCGACATTTACCAGCTGGCCGCCGGCTTGGTCGGCGCCGTCCGGGTCCGCGAGTTCTTCACCCCGGCGCAGTGCGCGCAGCTCATGGCCGCGCTGGAGGGCTCCGTGCAGGGCACGTACGGCTCGCAGGGCGCGCCGAAGATTCTGAAGATCGGCCCGAGCGCGTACGACATCTTCTCGGCGCATGAGGACACTTACTGGTCCGAGGCCGCGCGTGCCAGCAAGCTGCGATCGACGCTGCTCGGCGGTCACGACCCGTTCGCCGTGGCCGTCGGGAAGGTGGCCGAGATGTGGCCCGGACCGGTGCGGCCGGCACGCCGCGGGGACCGGCACATGTTCGCCGGGCTCGTCCGCGAGATCAATAAGGGCGCGATCATGCACTTCGACGAGATCGTCTGCGAAATGCCTGGCGTGATCGACGAACTTCCGGTCGCCCAGCTGGCCTTCAACGTCCACCTGTCAGTCCCCGACAAGGGCGGCGCGACGCGCGTCTACCGCAAGCGCTGGCGTCCGGACGACGAGCGCTTCAAGGACGGCTACGGCTACGTGCCCGAAGTCGTCGGCGATGAGCCGCAGACGGCGGTGCGCGCCGGCTTGGGCGACGCAGTGCTCTTCGACTCGCGCAACTACCACATGGTGGAGGAGACGCAGGGGCGCGGCCGAAGGGTCGCCCTCGCCTTCTTCCTCGGTCTGACCGGTGCCGGCGAACTCGTCACCTGGTCCTGAGACCGATCCCAAAACGTGCCGTCCGCACTGCGCGCGCACAGCCACCGCGGCGCGGCCGGTAGCGACCCGACCCGACACCTGGAGAGGAGGTGACCACCATGGAGCTCAACAAGATCGTGATGAACAACAACCGCAACAACGAGAACAACAACGGTCTGCGCATCGACGTGCGCCCGTCGTTCCGCATCGACGTGCGGCCGTCGTTCAACAACGCCCCGGCCGAGAACGCGAACTGAGCTGCGCGACCCGCAAGCTCGGCTCGAGCACGCTCGTTGCGGTCGGCCGGGGGCGTCGGCGAAAGAGCGGCGGTGGCAGAACAATCCCTTCTGAACACCGCCGCTCGGCAGCCGCCGCCGGAGACCCGGCCGGCTCCAACGATCGCCAGTGAACAGCCATCGATCCAGCCAGTCATCGAACCCAGACGGAGTGAACCGACGATGAAGGTAAGCCTGGTGTCGATGCCCTGGCAGCTGCTGGAGCTGCCGTCGCTGGCGATCGGCATTCTGCACGGCCGCATCGCGCAGACTCGGCCGGACGCCGAAGTCGTCGAGGTGCACGCCGCGATGGGCTGGGCTGAGTTCCTGCTCGCCGAAAGCGGCGGCGAATTGACCCCGGACCACTACACCCACGTCGCCGAGACCGGCCTGCACCATGGCGTCGGCGACTGGATTTTCGCCGGTGCGCTCTACGGCGACGAGCACTGGAAGGAAGACGAGCTCCACCGCTACGCGAAGGCCAATGGCCTGGACATCGACGTGGCGATTCGCATGCGTCCATACGCGGACCGGTTCGTCGACCACATCGCGAACCAGATCGCGGACGGCCGACCCGATGTCGTCGGCTTCACCACCACGTTCATGCAGAACGTGCCGAGTCTGGCCGTGGCCAGGCGGCTCAAGGGTCGATACCCGGACGTGAAGATCGTCATGGGAGGAGCGAATTGCGATGGACCGATGGGCGCGGCTCTTCACCGCAATCACCGCTTCGTCGACTACGCGGTGCGCGGCGAGGGAGAGCTGGCATTCCCGGCCCTGCTCAACCACATCGAGGCGGCCACAACGCCGCGTGACGTGCCAGGGGTCTGTTGGTGGGATGGCGAGCGGTCGGTCGCGAACCCGGAGGCTCGCACGCAGGTTCCACCGGCCCTGATACCAGTGCCCGACTACACCGACTGGCAGCACGCCCTGGACGGCTCGCGGGTCCGCGGCTTTGTCGAGCCGAAGCTGGTGCTCGAAGGCGCGCGAGGCTGCTGGTGGGGCGAGAAGCATCAGTGCACGTTCTGCGGGCTCAACGGCTCCTCGATCGCCTTCCGCAGCAAGGACGCGACCGACTTCTGGCAGGAGATTTCCGCAGCGGTGGCCCGGCACAAGATCCTCGACGTGGTGATGGTCGACAACATCATCGACATGGGCTATTTCAATGGTCTGCTGCCGAGCATGGCCGACGGCGACTGGGACCTGCGCGTGCACTACGAGGTGAAGTCCAACCTGCGGCCGGAACAACTCGACCAGCTCGCGGCGGCCGGCGTGGTGCACATCCAGCCCGGCATCGAAAGCCTCAACGAGCACGTACTGAAGCTGATGGACAAGGGCGTCGGCGGCGCGAAGAACGTGGAGCTGCTGCGCAACTGCCACGACCGCGGCATCACGGTCAGCTGGAACTACCTCTACGGATTCCCCGGCGAGAGCGACGAGGACTATGTGCCGGTGATCGATCAGATGCCCGCGATGGTTCACCTGCAGCCGCCGGGCGCGGTCACGCGTATCGCACTCGAGCGCTTCAGCCCGTACTTCGAGCGTCCGGAACTCGGGTTCGAGCAGCGTCAGCCGTCTGAGATCTACGACCACATCTACGATCTGCCGATCGACGAGCTGATGGATCTCGTGTACCTCTTCGACACGCCGTCGCAGGGCATTGAGGGCGGGGTCGAGGAGCTGCTGCACCGGCGGCTGGCCGACTGGCAATCCGGCTACGAGACGTCCACGCTGCTCGTCACGGCCGACAGTGCGCGCGGCGATGGCGGTGGCGAATGCCGGATCGAGGACCGCAGGCAGGGCTGGCCGGCGCGCGACCACGTGCTGAGTGGCTGGCGCGCCGCCGCGTACCGACTCACCGAACGCGTCCGTACCTCGCGTGCGGTGCACAATGCGCTGACGGATCAGGGTTGGCAGGTTGCCGAGACGGACCTGCACGACTGGCTGCGCGAGCTGAGAGAGCTCGGCCTCGTGTATCAGGACGTAGATCACTTCACCGCGCTGGCCACCCGCGACCTACCGGCGCGCATCTTGCTTGTCCCGACCGCTTTGACCGACACGACTGACATGGCACTGGTGACCGCATGACTATCGCGACCAGCACACGCCCGATCAGCACGATCGTCCCGATCACGAAGTTCGGCACGGTCAGCAGCACGGTTGGCACGTTCGGCAGCCGCGCGTGCGACCTGCTCGGCTCGCACGCTCAGGACTACAGCGCCACCGTCGAGGGCAACGCGATCGTCGTGCACGAAGACGTCGAGCTTGGCGCGGACGCCCTCGCCACGATGACCTTCCTCGCGTTCCTGCGCGCCGCGCTGACCGAGAACGTGGAAGTCCGGTGGAACGCCCGAATCAGCGGCAACGGCGGCGGCATGCTCGACACAACTGCGCTGTACCACCTGTGGCCCCCGACGACCATCGCCGTCGGCGGCCTCCCGCCCGAACCGGCGCGAGCCTGGCGTGCCGCGTTCAAATACGGACTCTGCTACTACCGGCGCGGCCCCGGCTTCATCCTGATCAAGGACACCAGAGTCGCGGACTGCCACGTCCACCTCACCGTCGACCATCCGGATCTGATGGCCACGTTCTTGGCGGGTTGCACCCTGCTGCGCGACAGTGCCCTGACGCCGACGCAGCGCGAAGCGGTCGACGTGCTGGGCGCAGAGAACCTGGTGTATCGCGTCGACGATCTGTTGCTGACGCTGCCAATCCGGATGCGCCGCTGGCCGGTCCCGTTCAGCGCGATCTAGTGCCGTGTAACGCAGCCAGATGTCGTCATGGGGCGGCGAGCGGGGCGAAGGTTGGCTGACACGGCACTAGTTGCCGGCGAGCAGTTGCGGGATCGCGCTTTCGAAGTACAAGGCTGAGCCCGGCTTGTAGTAGTGCGTGCCATCCCAGCGGTAGTCCAGGCTCTTCGCGATGGCTGGATCGGTGCAGAACGCAGGTGGCGGCGCGAGCGTGCGCACGGTGCCGGCTCCCGGTGAACCCTGGGATCGCGCGTACGCGGTGAGCAGGGTATTGACGTGCCGGGTGCGCGTGTCGTCGCCGCGTTCGGGCCAGTAGCCGGAGCCGGGCTCGGGGACCGGCCGGTAGCAGGGAAGCAGCGCGAGTTCGATCCGCGGAACGCCGGTCGCGCGCAGGTCGCTCACCGCGGCCGAAAGCCTGGAGTTGTAGTACGCGTCCCAGGCCGTGCTGCCGAAGGTCAACGTGGCGCCGTTGACCGTGTCGTCGAACTCGTCCCAGCCGCCGATCATCATGACAACCATGTCCGGGTGCTGACCGCTAACACGAGCGGCCCACCTCGAGGCAGATCCGCCGCAGTCGTCGAGGTTACGTCGCTCGCCGTCTTCGCTGCTGATGTCGCCGCCGAGCAAGCCGCAGCCCTCGGTCGTGTCGTCGATCGCGTTGAGGTATTCGCCGAGGTTGGCCGGCTTGTTGAGCAGGAGCGTCATGCCCTGCGAGTCGCCGACGAACGCGACCGTCGGTGGACGGGATGGCGGCGCAGGCATCGCAGTCGGGACAGCTGACGCGACGGGAGCCGGGGCGGCGGATGGCGCTGCTGTCCGGGCAGCTGCGGGCTGCGCCGTTCGGCTTGCGCTCGCACGAGGTGTGGGAGCGGACCTCGGCGCCGGTCCGGCTCCGGTGAGCGTGATCGCGGGACCGCTGTCCTTGGCGATCGCGTTCGGGTCGGCAGGGTACTGACGCGCGGTGGCGGCGAGTTGATCGCCCAGCCCGACGCCGCAGGCCGCGAGCGTCAGCGATAGTGCGGCGACGCCGGCTGGTAGCGCGAGTCGGCGCTGACGTAGCGCGCTGCGAGAGCGTGCGAATACGCGCCCGATCGCGCCGTGGCGGATCGGCGTTTCGATGTAGCGGAACGTCAGGTGCGCGAGGAGCAGTGAGATTCCGGTGCGAAGCGCGAAATCGAGCGGCGTTGAGATGTGAACGTCTACGCCTGGTCGGGTCACGTCGTAGACCGGCCAGTGCCAGAGGTAGAGGGAGTAGGACCGTTCGCCGAGCCAGACGAGCGGCTTCGCGCCAAGCATCCGGGCAATCAGGCCGTGTGCGGTTGCGGCGCGGATGGCGAGTACGGACGCGGCGCATACGGCCAGCAAGCCGACGGGGTAGAGGTTTGGATTCGTGGCGGGGACGGTGACGACTGCGAGGCCGAGCGCCCCGAGCGCGATCGTGCCGAACACGTCGCGGCCGACCATCCGCCATCTCGGCACCAGAGCATTGGATGAAGTGGCGCGTGCTGCAATGGCGAGAGCTAGGCATGCGCCGATGAGCAGTTCGAACGCGCGTGTATCGCTGCCGTAGTAGACGCGCGAGGGGTCCTTCCACGGCGAGTACAGCGTCCGCATCGCGAGCGCCGAGGCCGCCGTCAGCGCCGCGGTCACGAAGAGCGCCGGCCAAATGCGATTGCGAGCGGATCGCACGCTCAGCAGGACGCTGAGAATCAACGGCCAGATCAGGTAAAACTGCTCCTCGACGGCGAGCGACCACAGATTCAGCAACAGCGACGGTCGTCCGGTGCCACCGAAGTACGACTGTCCCCGCAGGATCAGCCACCAGTTGGTCACGTAGCCGAGCGCTGCGGCCGCATCGCCGCGGAAGGTCGCCGCTTCGTGGGGAAGCGCGGCGATGACGTAGACGCAGGTGCCCGCGATGACGGTGAACAGCGCCGGGAGGAGTCTGCGTGCTCTGCGGACGTAGAAGTGGCGCAGGCTGATGCGTGACGTCTTGACGTGCTCGCTCAGCAGGAGGCCGGTGATCAGGAAGCCGGAGAGGACGAAGAAGACGTCCACGCCGAGGAATCCGCCACGTGCCCAGCTGAAATCGGCGTGGTAGAGCAACACCGCGACGATCGCGAAGGCGCGCAGACCGTCGAGTGCGGATATGCGTCGATGCGTGGGCTCGGAGGCGGACTCGGGTGTCGGCGTATGCGTGGGCGTTGGCGTCGGGGGCGGAATCGCGGCAGGCGGTCTCCACAACAGTGGCAGTGGCCGCCACAGCGAATCCTCCATCGTCATGCCCGGAGAGACGCGGATGTCGCGGTTTGGTTGACGCCCCCGTCCCCGGCCTACTCGGTTTGCCAGGTGAAGGTGGTTCTGTCGAAGCGGCCAGCGGCGAGGTCGTCACGGCGGATCATCCAGTAGAGACGGCCAGTGTCGCCCCACTCCATGCCGCTGCGTGAGTCGTTGTCGACCTGCGCGAGTAGCACTAACTGTGAAGCCAATTCCTTGATGGCCGCAGCTTTCGCCGCGTCGTCCGGTTCGCCTGCCGCGTCTCCCTCGACCAGCGCTTCGGCGCCCTCCGGCTCGACTGCGCCCTGCACCGGCATCGCGTAGCCGCCGATTTGGTGGTGCGGCGAGTGGTCGCGCCGGAACGCCGTGAGCGCTTCCCAGAACCCGGTGCCCTCCGGGTCAATGGTCGGATACGCGCGGTACGTGGTAGCCGTCTGCGGCTCGTTCGCTCGTTCGAGTCGTTCGGGTCCTTCGGATCATCCGAGTCGCCATACGCGGCGATCAACGCGGGGTTCTCGTTGTCCGGCGCGGTCGCGATCAGCTCGCCGGTCAGCAGCAGGCGCGGGAATGGCTCCATCTCGCCAGGCGCCTCGCGCTCGGCGATCTCGGCGTCGTCCGGGATGTAGAGGACCCGGGTGCCGTTGAAGACGCTGTCAGCGTCCGAGTACACGACGGAGCTGTCGCCAAGGCCGTCGAAGTAGAAGAACAGCAGCTGCCCCGAGGCCGGCAGCGGGATGTCCAGATCCGCGGTGGGCAGCTGTGAGCAGTCGATCGCCGCGATGAAGTTCAGCGGGCCGTGGTCTTTCCACTCGGGCCACTCGACCTCCTCGGGCAGCATGGGCAGGCCGCCGAGGTAGGCCACGATGGGCTCGCGCTGGTCCTGCGGCTGGTCTTCGGCCAGGGCGCGCAGTTGGAAACCGGGCCGCAGCAGACCCTCCCAGGTCTGCGCGTCCTCGGCGCTGAAGTAGTCGCGACCGGCTTGGGCCAGCGGGGAATCGCTCATCTGCATGCCGCACATACTCGCAGTGCACATGCGGACCGGCACAGCCCCACTCAAGACGCACCGCGATCGTTCCGCAACGCCGGACTCTCGATGTTCGGCGCCGCGCACGTCCCCGAGTCCGCGTACTACCGCTCGCTGCTCGAAGAACTCTGCGACGGCTGATCCGCCCCGATGTCAGCACTGCCCGGCTCGGGAGCACGTCGGATATCCGGCTCAAGATAGATCACGCTCGCGATCGGCACCGCCGCGCGCACCCGCGCCTCAGCCGCGTCAATCGCGTGAGCCACCTGCGCCGCGGTGTCGTCGTGCTCGACCCCGATCTTCGCCGCGACCAGCAGCTCGTCCGGACCCAAGTGCATCGTGCGCATGTGGATTACCGACGTGACCACCTTGCCGTCGACCAGCGCCGCCCGGATCTTGCTCACCTGCGTGCGGCTCGCGCCCTCCCCCAGCAGCAAGCTCTTCGTCTCGCCCCCGAGCACCAGCGCCGCGCTTGCCAGCAGCACGCCGATCAGCAGGCTCGCCACGCCGTCCCAGACGCCGTCATGGGTGACCGCCGTCAGCACCACGCCGAAGAACGCGAACACTAGTCCGATCAGCGCACCGGAGTCCTCCAGAAGCAGTACCGGCAGCTCTGGGGCCTTGGCGTGCCGGATGAACCCGATCCACGATTCCTTTCCGCGCACTTCCCGCGCCTCGGCGATCGCCGTGCGGAAGGAGAAGCCCTCGGCGATCATCGCGAAGGCGAGCACGCCGAGCGGCCAGGGCACGTTGTCCAGCGGATGCGGGCTCTTGATCTTCTCGTAGCCCTCGTAGATCGCGAACAGCCCACCGAGGCTGAACAACACGACCGCGACCAGGAACCCGTACACGTACCGCTCGCGGCCATACCCGAACGGATGCTGCTCGCTCGCCTCACGTCGCGACTTGCGTCCGCCGATCAGCAGCAGGACCTGATTGCCGCTGTCGGCGAGCGAGTGGATCCCCTCGGCCAGCATCGACGACGACCCGCTGAACGCGAACGCGACCAGCTTCGACACCGCGATCGCCACGTTCGCGCCCAGCGCCGCGGCCACGGCACGCGCGCCACCGCTGCTACTCATCGGTGCCGCCACGCATTCGCGCTTCTGGTCGTGTGGCCGCTACTCATGTGGAGGTCACCCCGTCAGTTCGGCGAGGCCCGTCGCCTCGTCATGCTCGAACCCTATCGGGGTGACCACCGGCAACGCCGCTAGCAGCCAGTCCCTAGTCCTGCCGGTACAACTTCACGTCCTTGAAGTCAGTCGTCCACTGCGTGACGATCGGGTTCGTTGACCCCGGGTACGCGTTCTCCGACTCGCCGGTCAGGATCAGCGTCAGATCGTTCCCCCAGTCGGGGTGATAGATCTGCGCGAGCGGAAGGTTCGTCAGCGGGTTCCACTGCGTGCCATCGAGCCCGATGCCGGCCCAAACCCGATTACGCAGGTCGGCGTTGATCTCGAAGTAGTGCCAGTTCGTGTCGATCGGCAGCGTGAACCCGGTGTCGACGGCGGTCAGCGCGCCGCTGCCGTTGGTCGTGTAGACCATGACCTTGCCGTGGTTCGGATCCCACGGGTTGAGCTTCCAGAAGACCGCGGCCTCCAGCGTGTGCTTGTTCGCGGCCCACAGCCGGTTCGAGCCGTCCCAGAATTGCACCATCTCGTGCAGCTGCTCGCCGATCCACGGCTGGCTGGTCGTGGTCGGGATGCGCGGCAGCCGGAACGCGAGCACATAGCGGTAAGTCTTCAGCTGGATCGGCTGACCGTCAGGGGTCGTATTCGTCAGATGGATGTTGCCGATCGCGTTGACGAACGTGGTGATCCCGCGTGGATTCGCGGTCACCTGAGTAAACGAGCCGGTCGAGTCGCTACCGGTTGAGATAGCCACGTCCGACGCGCCGCACGGGAAGTTCGTCGTGCCGCCCGGATTGCACTCGGTCGACACGCCGTACCCGGTCAGCGGCCCAAACTGCTGCCAGACCAGCGTCTCGGTCGTAGCCCGAGCCGGCCCCGCCGAGACCGCCCCCGCAAAGGCCGCCACCATCGCGACGGCGGCCGTGAGTATCGAAAGTCGAGTAGGAATCAGATGCCTGCGTCCGGGTGACGATCACAGGGCTCTCCCTTCGTGGGTGTGGGTGCCGCCGGGTGCCCGCCCCACGAAGGGTCAAACAGGGATCGAAGTTGATGATCCGGGGTCAAACGTTCAAACGTGGCGTTGCCGATTTCAGGCGGCGATGATGTCGATGTAGTCGACTTTGTCGTTGCTCGATCCGCTCGCGTTGCTGACGACCAGTTCGCCGTTCGTCACCGTGACCACCACCGAGCCTTCGAACCAGTGCTGCGACGCGCTCGGCGTGCCCGAGACCGCGAGGGTGCCCTGCACGTTGAGCCGGTACACGCTGTCGGTATAGCTCGGGTCGCCGGAAACGAGGTGGACGAGGTACGTGCCATTCGGCACGGCGATCTGCCAGCTCGTCGCGCTGCCGGGCCGCTGCATCTGGACCAGCGTGTCGTAGCGGACATCCGGCGACGTCGCAGAGTCGCGCCGGCGCGTTTCCGTGGTGTTCGCGATGTTCCAGCCGTACGTCAGGCCATTGCCACGCGCGCCGTATGCCGCACCGCTGTCGGCGACGTAGCCGGCGGGAACCGGTGATGTGCTCGTCGCGAAGTTGACGTTCGCGGCGAAGGCGGGCGTGAGGACGTAGGCGTGCAGGGCGCCGTTGTGAAGGCCGGCACCGACGATTTGGCCGCGGTCGTTGATCCCGTTGGCCTGCTCTAGCGTCCAGCCTGAGCTCGCCGGAATGAGCGTGTTGAGATCCCTCAGCGCACCGCCCGGCTCACGCAGCCAAGCGACCGGGTTCACGCACGGCACGCAGTGCGGATCGGCCGTGCCGACGACCTGACCGGCCGCGTTGATCGCGTTGGCCTGGTTGTTGGCGATGCCGTTGATCGTGCCCAGGTCGGTGACCGCGCCGCCGGACCACAGCGCCGCGTGCTGCGCGCCGCTCGTGCCTGCGATCCCGGACCAACCGACTATCCGCCCGGAGATGTTGATCGCGGTCGCGCCGGCGTCACCGGCCGGTGCGCCAGCCAGAGCGGGGAGCATCGTGAGCGTGCCGGACTTCCAGACGAAGGCAGGGCTGCCGACGACCTGGCCCACCGCGTTGATCCCGGTCGCGGCGTTGAGGCTGTCCGGCGGGTTGCCGAGGTACGTCGGGGTGCCGTCCGTGTCGTAGAGCTCTGCGACCGGATTGCCTTCGGAGTTCGCCAGACGCTGGCCGCCCGCGACTCGGCCGGCCGGGTCGATCGCGTTGCCGACGCCGAGCTCATTGGTCACCGTGCCGCCGAGGTCGCTCAGCGTGCCGGTCGTGCTCCAGCGCACCGGGTAGCCGAAGCCGCCGGACTGCCGGTCGGCGGTCCCGGCGACCTGGCCGGCGTCGTTGACCGCGTTGGCCCAACTGTCGTCGCCACCGGGCTCGACGCCGAGGTCGGTCATCTTGCCGGCGGACCAGCGGAAACCGTGCGGCAGACCGGGGGTGACGTCGGTGTAGCCGACGACCGTTCCGGCATTGTTGATCGCGTTGGCGACGCTCAGATTTCCGGTGCCCAAGGTGCCGAGATCAGTGATCGAGTAGATCGGGGCGGGGGCGGGGGCGGCGTGCGGCGAAGCTTCGGCCGACGTCATCCCGGATGCGGCAAATGATCCGGCGACTAGCGCGGCAAGACTCAGCTTGCGGGCATGGTTCATTGGCTCCCCCTTTTCTTCAGCGGTCTTACCCGAAAGGACCTGTCCGAGGGCGACGAGTCGAACGTTTGGCCGAGCCAGTACATGGGACAGGGTTTCGTAGAGTTCTGTCAACGACCGTTCGCGTGTTGAGATGTGACCAGCGAACCGCCGAGGAAGGTGTGCGTGGGATTGAGGTCGCGCAGAGCGTCGCTCGTGGCCTGCGCAGGGTCCTGATCCCAGATGGTCAGGTCGGCGAGCCGTCCCGGCGTGAGGCAGCCGCGCAGGTGCTCCTCGCGATTCAGGCGCGCGGCGTTGATCGTGTGGAGGGTGACGGCCTCGTCGTAGGTGATGGCGTGCTCAGGCCCCTGAACGCCGATGACGGTCTGCCGCGTGGTCATCCCCCAGACCGAACGCATCGCGCCGAACTGGCCGACTGGGAAGTCCGAACCGGCAGTGACCAGCGCGCCGTCATCGAGCCAGCCGCGTGCCGGGAAGAGCGCAGCCACTCGTTCGGGACCCCAGAAGCCCTGCTCAACGTGCGCGGTGTCGTGCGCCAACGGGTGCTGGATCGTGACGGGGATGCCCATCGCGACGGCCCGAGCGCGCTGCTTCGGACTGGCGAGACCGCCGTGTTCCATGACCAGCGTGCCGTCGGGCAGGCCCGGATTGTTTCGCAGTACGCGTTCGTACACGTCGAGCAGGACACGTACAGCGCGATCGCCGTATGCGTGCGTACCGACTCGCCATCCGCGACGGACCACGGCATCGACGGCTTCGGCGAGCGCGTCCGGCTCCCACATCAGCATTCCGCAGTATGAGTGGTCTGGGTCTGACGCGTACGGCTCTTCGGTGGCGCCGGCCTCGAGCCCACCATCGAGGCCGAACTTCACTCCCCACAGCTGGATCCACGGATCAGCGCTGTATCGCAGGTCATCCATGCCGTCGAGCAGGTCGCTCACCTGAGCCGCGCTCGTCATGCCGAACGTCGGGATCAGCGCACGAATCCGGGTACTGAGACCACCGGCCTCGTGAACGGCGAGCAGGAGTCGGTAGGTGTCGAGTGGGCACGCGGCGTCGCGCACGGTACCGATGCCGGTAGCGGCGTATTGGCCGCCGGCAGTGGTAAGCCCGCTGACACGCTTTGCGCGATCCAGCGGCGGGAGGAGTCGTTCGACCAGCGGCTGAGCGTTGTCGATCAGGCGGCCGGTGAGGTGGCCATCGGCGTCGCGACCGATCACGCCGCCAGCCGGCGAGGGCGTGTCCTCGGTGATGCCGGCCAGGCGCAGCGCGTAGGAGTTGACGACGTCGTTGTGGCCGCCGCGCTTGACCAGCACCGGATGCCGATCAGTGGCCTGATCGAGTTCGGCAGCGGTCGGCATGCGCCGCTCCGGCAGATTCAGCTCCTGCCAGTTCGTCGTGGTGCGAATCCACTCGCCTTCGGGCGTGGCGGCGGCCCGCTTCCGGATCATGTCTAAGAACTCAGGGATGCTGCGGGCCTCGTGCACCGGGACGTCGTGCACGCTCTGAGCGGCGGCGATCAGGTGCGTGTGCGTGTCGTCGAACGCTGGCAGAACCGTGGAGTCGGGCAGGTGGTAGACCTTGGTCCGAGCGGTTACCAAGTCGTCGAGTCCGCGCGGATTGGCCGAGAGCGCGAGGACGCGGTCGCCGCGCGTCGCGATCGCCCGCTGAGGAGGCTGGCCGGGCACGAGTGTGTGGATCGCCGCGGCGCGGATCAGCAGATCGGAACCGTGATCAGACATCGTCGTCTCCTGGAGATATCAGCCGCCTGCGCCAGTCCTGCGGCCACGGCTCGCTTTGGCGGTTGGATCGGCTGCCCTCGCTGCCCTTGTCCCTCGGGACGTACACGGTGACGTACCTTCCGCGCGCGGCGAGGCTGCGCGGGTTCGTCTCGTCGGCCTCGCCCCAGACCTCGAATCGGAACGTCAGCGATGACGTGCCGATGCGTTCGAGGACGAGCATCGCTGTCACCTCCTGGTCGAACCAGAGCGGCGCGGGGAAATCGACCTCGAAGTGCACGCGCGGCGCGGAGCCGAAGTAGTCCGGCAGGCCGCGCTCACGCATCAGCTTCGCTTCCGCCGCCTCGACGAATCGGATGATCGACGTGTTGTGGTAGTGGCCGCTCGCATCAGTGTCCATCCACTCGACGCGGCCGTGCCAGGCGACGCGCGCCACCTCAGGCTGCTGCTGCGCGCTCATGCGACGGCGTCCAACGCAGGTGCAGGGTCTTATCCGTGTTCTCATCCACATCCCGCAGCAACGAGAGCCGTGGACGTACGGCATCCGTACGCGACGTCGGCGGCTTGCGTCGGCCTGCCTGGTATGGCAGCGGCCACTGCGCCGCCTCGCCGCGGTACTCCTGTTCAGCGGCAGCGTGCAACGTCCAGTGTGGATCGTAAAGGTGCGTACGACCGAGTGCGCACAGGTCCGCACGTCCAGCCAACAGGATCGAGTTCACGTCGTCGTACGAAGCGATCGCGCCGACGGCGATGACTGCCGTCCCCGTCGCCGCGGCGACCTCGTGACGGATCCGGTCGGCGAACGGGGTCTGATACGAGCGGCCGAACGCGGGCTTCTCCTCCTTCGCGACCTGGCCCGACGAGACGTCGATGGCGTCCGCGCCATGCGCGATGAACGCGCGGGCGATCTCGACGGCATCGTGCTCGGTGTTGCCGTCCGGAGCCCAGTCGGTCGCGGAGATGCGCACGATCATCGGCCGCTCGGCGGGCCACGCCGCGCGCACCGCGTCGAAGACCTCGAGTGGGAAGCGGAGCCGATTGGTCAGCGAGCCGCCGTACTCGTCGGTGCGATGGTTCGCCAGCGGCGAGAGGAACGAAGAGAGCAGATACCCGTGCGCGCAGTGCAGTTCGAGCAGGTCGAATCCGGCCTGCGCGCCGCGCCTCGTGGCAGCTACGAAGTCTGCGACGATCCCGTCCATGTCGGCTCGGTTCGCCTCGCGCGGCGTCGCGGAATCCGGTCCGTAGGGTGCCGCCGAGGGACCGATCACCGGCCAGTTGCCCTCGGGCAGCGGATCGTCCATCCCCTCCCACATCAGGCACGTCGAGCCCTTGCGGCCGCAGTGCCCTAGCTGCAGCCCGATCCGCGCCGTGCTCTGCCCGTGTACGAACTCGACGATCCGTGCCCACGCCTCACGCTGCTCGTCGTTCCACAGCCCGCCGCAGCCGGGCGTGATCCGCCCCTCCGGCGAGACGCACACCATCTCCGTCATCACCAGCCCGGCCCCGCCCATCGCCTTCGAACCCAGATGTACGAGGTGAAAGTCCCCGGGCACACCGTCGACCGCCGAGTACATGTCCATCGGCGAGACGATGACGCGGTTCTTCAGCTCCAGCGCGCCAATCCGGAACGGCTGGAACATCGCCGGTGCGATGCTCTCAAGGCCCTGCGAGTCGGCGAACGCGGCGTCGACCCGATCGGCGAACTCCTCGTCGCGCGTGCGCAGGTTCGCGTAGGTGATCCGCCGCGAGCGTGTCAGCAGGTTGAAGCAGAACTGCGTCGGCTCCTGGTGGACGTACATGCCGATGTTCTCGAACCACTCGAGCGAGGCCTGCGCGGCACGCTGCGTGGACTCGACGACCGGACGACGCTCGGTTTCGTACGCGTCGAGCGCGGACTCGATCCCAGCCTGTTCGTGCAGGCAGGCGGCTAAGGCGAGCGCGTCCTCCATGGCCAGCTTGGTGCCGGAGCCGATGGAGAAGTGCGCGGTGTGCGCGGCGTCGCCGAGCAGCACCAGGTTGCCGTCATGCCAGCGTTCGTTGCGCACGGTCGTGAAGTTCAGCCACTTCGAGTTGTTGGCGTACAGCTCGTGGCCCGCCAAGCTCCTCGGCGAACAGCTCACGCAGCCGCGTTGACCGCGTACTCGTCCGAGACGCCAGGCGGCAGCCGCACGTCGGCAGTCGCGTCGAAGCCGGCCGCGCGCCAGACGTCCTCGTGCATCTCGACGATGAACGTCGAGCCCTGAGCCGAGTAGGGGTAGCCGTGCACCTGCATGGTGCCCCACGGCGTCTGCTTGATGAAGAACTGGAAGGCCTCGAAGACGCGGTCCGTGCCGAGCCACATGTACTTGTTGTCCCGACGATCCAGGCTCGGGCGGAAGACATCGGCGTGCGCGGCGCGCGTCAGTGAATTGACGCCGTCTGCGCCAACCACGAGATCGTGCGTGGCACGCAGTTGCTCCAAATCCGGAGCGATAGTAGAGAACAACAGCCGAACACCGAGGCCGCGGCAGCGCTCTTGCAGCAGGTGAAGCAGATCCATGCGACCCATCGCGGCGAATCCCTGACCGCCGACCGTGTGCCGCTCACCCCGGTAGTAGATGTCGATGTCAGTCCAGCGCGCGAACCGCCGCGCCATCGCATCGGAGAACTCCGCGTCGGCGCTCTCGATGCCGCCAAGCGTCTCGTCGGAGAAGACCACGCCGAAGCCGAAGGTGTCGTCGGGGGCGTTGCGCTCCCAGATGGTGATGTCGTGCGCGGCGTCGAGCTGCTTCATCAGCGCCGCGAGATACAGGCCGCCGGGACCGCCGCCGATGATCGCGACTTTCACTTGTGGTTCCTCTCCGCACCGTTCTGCGCGTGCTTGTGTTCAAGCTCGTATTCGTCCTCGACGATCCGGCGAAGCGCGAAGCGCTGCAGCTTCCCGCTCGCGTTGCGCGGCAGGCTCGTCACGAATCGCACGTCGCGCGGGTACTTGTACGGCGCGAGGATCTGCTTGACATGGTCCTGAATCGCCTTGCCCTTGTCCGGGCCGCCTTCCACGCCCGAGCGCAGCACGACAAACGCGCACACGACCGAGCCACGCTCGGCGTCAGGACGCGGAACGACTGCGCACTCCAGCACGTCAGGATGCGTCTCGACGGCTGCCTCGACTTCGGGTCCGCCGATGTTGTAGCCGGACGAGACGATCATGTCGTCGCCGCGGCCGTGGTAGTAGAAGTAGCCGTCCTCGTCGCGATGGAAGACGTCGCCGGTGACGTTCCAGCCGCTCGCGACGTAAGTCCTTCTGCCGTGGATCGTCCAGGTAGCGGCAGCCGACCGGCCCGATCACGCCGAGCCGTCCGGACTCGCCGGGACCGAGTTCAGCGTCATCCGGCCCGAGGATCGCGGCGCGGTATCCGGGCACTGGCTTGCCGGTAGCGCCCGGCCGGATCTCGTCGCCGGCAGCGGAGATGAAGATGTGCAGCAGTTCCGTCGCGCCGATGCCGTCGATCACCGGCAACCCGAGCCCGTCGCGCAGCCGGTGCCACACGTCCTCGGTGATGTGTTCGCCTGCTGATACGGCGACACGCAGCTTCTTCAGCGACTGCTCAAGGCCCGCACGCACGATCGCCCGGTACGCCGTCGGCGCCGTAGCCAGAACGGTCACGCCGAGTCGGCGACGTACTGCGCGAGTTGGGGCGGCGTGGCGACCTCGGTCAGCAGCGCGCAGGCGCCGGCCCGCAGCGGGAAGACCACGAGCATGCCAAGGCCGAACGTGAAGGCCAGCGGCGCGGAGCAGGCGACCACGTCGTCCGGCCGGAGACGCAGCGTGTGATGTCCGAAGGTGTTGTCGATCGACATCAGGTCGCGATGGAAGTGCATGGTGATCTTGGGCACGCCGGTGCTGCCCGAGGTCGGCCCGAGCAGCGCCACGTCGTCCGCAGCCGTCGGCACGTCGACGAACTCACCCGATTTCGCGGCCGCCAACGCGACAAGGTCATGCGATCCACCGCCGCCGAACTCGATGACCTGCAGCGCAGGCATCACCGTGTCGCGCACCACGTACACGTCCTCGGCGCAGCGATGGTCCACGACCGCGATCGAGGGCTCAGTCCGCTCAGCGATCGGCCCGAGTTCCCGCGCACGCAGCGCCGCCATCGTCGTCACGACAACACCGCCCGCCTTGAGCACGCCAAGCCACGCGGCGACGATCCACGGATTGTTCGGCGAGCGCAGCATCACGCGCTGACCCGGCACGAGACCGAAATCCTCGGTCAGCACCTGCGCAACCTGATTCGCGCGAGTACGCAGCTCGCCGTACGTCCAGCTCTCGCCATCAGGCGTGCGCAGCGCCAGACGCCCGGCGCCGAAGGCCTTCGTCGGCACGTCGATCAGCTCGGTCCCGGCATTGAGCCGGTCCGGGTACTGCAGCTCGGGCGTGGTGAATTCGATCGTCGGCCATTCGCGCGCAGGTGGCAGGTGATCGCGGGTGAACGAGTCCACATGTGCCGACGGAGTGAGGGACATCGGCGTACGAATCCTTTCAAGCGAAGCGGATCATGCCCTCCTGGGCGACAGTGGCGAGGTGGCGCCGGTCTCGGCCGAAAAACCGGCCAGTGCCCAGACCGCGACCGGACTCAGCAGCCGCAGCGTCCTGGACGTAAAGCAGCCAGTCATCAAGGCGGGCCGAGCCGGTGGAACCACATCGAGTGATCGAGGCTGGCGGTGACCAGCCCGGGATCGGCCCAGGCCAAGCCGAGCACGCGCAATACGGGTTCGAGGATCGTGTAGTCGCACACGTACGCGAGCGCCGCCAAGTCGCGCTGCGCGTCGTCGAGCCCTTCGACCGGCCGCAGCGCATCGAATGGCTTGATCCACAACGGCCTGATGCGGCTCGCCGTCCGCCCTCGACTTCGAGGTAGACGGGACCCGGCACGTGCCGCATGTCGAAGCCCCGGCCGCCGGACCAGTAAGCCTTCGACCCCACTGGCCTGCGGCTTCTTCGCGCAATCCTTCCTTGAAAGCTTTTTGAGCCGCCGGATTGGATGCAAGCAAACCCGAAACACAGGCGAGTGAAACGAGGAGAAACCCACAGCTACGCATGGAAATGCTAGTGAATTTTCACGGTAGCACAGGTAGTATCTGAAACGTCGGTTGACGTCACGCTTCGTTGAAGACGCTTGTATATTGTGGGGCAGCCAAATCTTGGCTGCAGCCGGCTTTCAGCCGGCTGACTTTACAAACAAGCCGCCTAAAAGGCGGCTGCAGGAGGCCCATGGTCACTCCCTTGCGGCGAGCGGTTCGGAAAGGGCCACGATTGCCCGATCAAGGCATCGCGAGAGCGGCCGTGGGAAATGTAAGCAACGAGAAATGAGAAACGATCCGGCCCAGGAAGCTATCCCGCTCGGACACGCTCACCCACTTCAGCAGCGACGATTCGCCGTCCTCGGAGAAGAATCCAACGCCGCCCCGGCTGAGCCGATTGTCCATCCAGGAACTGACCAACTGGCCGTTCACCGAAGTCAGGAATCGTCCGCCTCTCACGCTGACCCGGACCCGATAGTCCACACCCCGTTCCAGCGTGAGGGGCAAGGGCAGCTCTACGCGTTCGCGCTCGCGCCCATCCAAAACAATAAAACGAACTAAGCCGGCATTCGGGAGAGGGCCGGGTTTTGTGATGATTAGCTTGGTAGCGTAGTAGTTCCGTACATCCGACGCGCGAAATGCCCAAGTCAATGCTTTTGCGCTCAATCTGTCCCATAAACTCCATCTCATAGTTGGAGAGGGATGTGGACGGTTTCCAGACCCGCAGCGACGTGGGACGAACCTCGCCTTTGTCCATGGACCAATCCGCGGCGACCGACTTGAAATCCTTCCCAATTTGCCACGCCCGATTGGAAATCTTCCCGCAATGTTCCAGAGCTCTTGTTCTGCAGCAGACTTCCGATCATCTGGCCAAAGCCGCTGGTACCTGAGTGAGGATTCGCGTCGGGCAAAGGAGAGATGGACTTGGCTCGCGGGGCGCCCATCGGCAACTGCGACAAAGCGAGCAGCACGAATACCACCGCCAGCCCCGCAAAAACTGTGCCGGACAGCCCTTTTTGGCCGGTTTTTTCCTCTCGTTTCGCCTGCGTGATGGCACGCCAAGTGGGTAACCTGGAATCGTCGTATCCATACAGATCTTCCGCCTCGCGCAACGCACGCGCAGATTTTGAGCTGAACTTCGTGCGATGATCGTCACAACAGAAGTGCGGATCCTTCAGCTTTCGCAACGGACCGATCTTCTTGCGGCAGTATCTACAGGCCATATATTAACTATCGGCACTGCGCCAATAGTTCCTGTCCAATCAGGATGCCCCAGTTTACCAGTTGGGTTTCGACAAAGGAATGTACTAAGGGAAGAATATAATTGTGGTGGGCGTTCAACGCTCGGTGTACTAGGGCCAAGACCTTAGAGGCCGTCCCGTCCCCCCAAAATGGTGGAACACGGGGCATAGAACTTGTCGTATATCTTGCGAGGGTGGGTCAAATGCTGCGAATAACGAGGGGAACGTTGGCTGCAGTTGCTACTGTAAGCCTTTTAAGCTTAACAGGTTGCGTCGAGATAGATTCGGGTGGTCCACCGCGCACCGACACGCAGTCGGTGGAGCTGGACGAAATCCGAACTGGTGAACGTCGACTTGAAGATGGGCGCGGGGGAACTGAACGTCGAAGGCGGAACTCCCAAGCTAATGGAGGGTCAGTTCCGGTACAATAGCTCGCGGTTGAAGCCTGAGGTGCGCTACGATTCGACCGGTTTTCGCGGCCATCTCACTATCGAACAGCCCTCGCATGGCGCCCATATCGGCAATGGGGATTATCGCTGGGACATCCGCCTGAACGACGAGAAACCCATCGATCTTGAAGTCAATTTCGGCGCCGGAGATGGCCGATTAAACGTAGGCAGCCTTACCCTCCGGAGTTTAGACGTCCACATGGGTGTCGGACAACTTCGGATCGACTTGCGCGGCACGCCCAAGAACGATTACAACGTGAGCGTCCACGGAGGTGTCGGAGAGGCAACCATCTACCTGCCCTCGGGCGTGGGCATAATCGCGGATGCCAAGGGCGGCATCGGTGGGGTGAACGCCAGCC
This sequence comes from uncultured Actinomycetota bacterium, assembly GCA_963714445.1. Classification (GTDB taxonomy): domain Bacteria; phylum Actinomycetota; class Actinomycetes; order Streptomycetales; family Catenulisporaceae; genus Actinocrinis. Next base: position 143 of record CAVQPP010000337.1, on the reverse strand, counting down.
ATCTGGAGAAGCGGGACGACCGTTATGTGAACGAGGAATACGGCCACTCCAAGACCACCATTCGGCTGGATGTTCGTGGCGGTATCGGGGCGATCAACCTCATCGGCGGGTAATACGCAGTGCCAAAGGCACGGTACTGCAAG
>CAVQPP010000336.1:0-4132 GCA_963714445.1 uncultured Actinomycetota bacterium | reverse complement strand
GAGGACGACGCGGAGAACATGACCCCCGACGACGTCCTGCTGGTATTCAGCTTCCCCCGCTACTCCCCGCTGGCACGGCGCGTCTTCGACATCGCGCACGGACGCGGCCTGGATATCGTCGCGATCACCGACAGCGTACTGTCGCCGTTCACCGCGAAAGCCCACTGCCTGTTCGTCCGCCACGACACCCCCGCGTTCTTCAACTCCAACGTGGCGGCCACCGCCGTGACCAACGCCATCATCGTCGCACTCACCGCCCGCCGAGACGCCCAGGAACCAGGATTCGAACAACGCCTCACCGACCGCTTCCACCACACAGAACTAAAAAGAACCCCATAACCACAAGATCTCAATGATAAGAAGTACGAGAAAGTTTTTGAAGAAGAACACGAGGCCACTCGGCTGATAAGTGGGAATCGGGTAAGCCGGGGGTTGATAGCCTTCTGAGCTGGCGCGGTTTAAATAATAGACTTGGACGAGAATATAAAGGTAATTTTGAAATAAGCCTTTAAATATTTCGTGTCGAGATCTTTGTGCCCAAGTTATCTATTCCATCCAATGTTGCTTGTAACAAAAATTCCATGTTCAGAAGCCCAGTACGCCGAAAGCCCTTACGCCTAACCGCACGCGCGCCATCATTATTCTTTTCGTGTCTTGGAGCATAGATCAAGCAATGGAAGAGATTCGTCTTCGAGTTGAGTCAGTCGAGGGGGAGGTGAGGAAGTGCGTATGTTCATGGCGAAGTATCTGTGGTGTTTGCACTAAGTAGTTGATTTCGTTTCCTTGAGTTGATTGTTAGCTCGAAGCTTGAGAAAAGAAAGTAATTATGCGTTCAGAGAAGTGAATGCAGGAAGAGAAGGGAGGAAGATGGGATTCGTACTAGAGTCAGCACTCATTGCTCGTAGTGTGAGGTAGCTGATCCATACACCCAGCAGGCTAATGGATATGCTATGTCGGTCTGCGTGACGCTCACGCTCGTCCCGGCGCTGCTCTCCGGCATCGGCAAGCGGCTGGACTGGCCGCGAATCCGGCACGAGGACAAGGCCTCGCGCGGCTGGACCGCGTGGGCACGCCTCGTTGTCCGCAGGCGCTGGATCGCCGCCGCAGGCGCGCTGATCGTGCTCGGCGCTCTCGCAATCAACACGTTTGGCCTGAAGATCGGCGACCCGTCCTCCGACTCGCTCTCGCAGAGCGGCCCGGCGCACGACGGAGTGGTCATGCTGCGTGACGCCGGCATCCCGACCGGCGCGATCACGCCGCTAGAGATCTACGTGCCCAAGTCCGCCTCGCCGGCATCGGCGGTCTCCGCCGTCGCCGGCGTCTCAGGCATCGACTTCGCCGCAGCACCAACCGGGTCAGCTTGGAGCCGCCCAGGCTCCCAGCTCGTCGTGGCAATCCCAACCGCCGAAAGCACCAGCACCGCCGGCGAGAGCACCACGCGAGCAGTACGCGGTGCACTCACGACCATCCCCGGCGCGCTGCTCGGCGGCATCGGCGCGGCCGAGGTGGACCTGATCCACGCGGTCTACGGCAACTTCCCGCTGATGCTCGGGATCCTCGGCCTGCTCACCTTCGTACTGCTCGCCCGCGCCTTCCGATCGGTCATCCTGCCGCTGAAGGCCGTAATCCTGAACCTGCTCTCGCTCGCCGCGGTCTACGGCTCGCTCGTGCTGATCTGGCAGAAGGGCTACGGCTCGAGCGCGATCTGGAACATCCCGGCGACCGGAGCGATCACCGGCTGGATTCCGCTGATGGTCTTCGCGTTCCTCTACGGCCTGTCGATGGACTACGAGGTCTTCATCCTCTCCCGGATGCGCGAGGAGTACGACGCGACCGGCTCGACGCCGAAGGCCGTGATCACCGGCATCGGCCGCACCGGACGTCTCATCACCTCGGCGGCGCTGATCCTGTTCCTGGCGATGGCCGCGCTGGCCTCCGCGCCGAACACCGACATCAAGATCTTCGCCACCGCGCTGGGCACCGGCATCCTGCTCGACGCGACCATCGTGCGCGCGCTGCTCGTCCCGGCGCTGATCTCGCTGTTCGGCCGGTGGAACTGGTGGATGCCGGTCTGGCTCGCGCGAATCCTGCGAATCGAGCCCTCCCCCGCGCTGCCCGAGCCGGACGGCCCAGGCGTGCCGGCCGCCGCTCTCCCCTCGCCGACCACCCCCGCCGAAACGGGCCAACCAGAACACACCGGCGTGCGCTAATCGCACGATCTGATCTAACCGACCAAACGGGGACTGCCGGGCGGAGCGTCATACACGCGCTCCGCCCGGCAGTACTTTTCACGCGCCATCACATCAGCACTAGTCAAATATCGGCTCCCGATTCTGCTGGTGGCGGCGCTCCCCAGCGCGGTGTAGAGCGGCAGCAGCACCTCGTTGCCGTACGCCTCCTCGGCCGCGATGCATACCCGCACGGGACCCCACGACGAGTCCATCAGCTTGCGGTAGCCGGCCGACAAGTCGCGCCCTTCGTTCAGATACGAGAGCGACATCACATGCCAGTGAACGTCTACCGGCCGGACCTTCTGCACCTCGAGCATCCACCGGCTGGCGATCCGCGCCCAGGGACAAAGCGGGTCGAACCAGAAGTCAGCCACGACCCTTGCGTCATCACGTTCAGTCACTACAGTCTCCCTCATTCACGTGACTACACATCGCGCGACACCAGGGGTTCAGCGTCCCGAGGACCTAGCCTTGCGAGCAGACGGCTTCGCCGTCAGATTCCGCGGTGCCCAGTACGGGCCGCGCATGCGAGTATCGAGAGACCAGACAGCCGCCTATCCGTAAGGAGCCGTGCAGCAAAGTGCCCGGTACCAATCTCACCCGCGAGGAGGCGGCCGAACGCGCCCGCCTCGTGTCGGTCTCGTCCTACGAAGTCGAGCTCGACCTGACCACCGGACCTGAGACCTTCGCGTCCACCAGCGTCGTGCGATTCTCCGCCGAGCCCGGTTCCGCCACGTTCGCCGACCTGGTCGCGGCCAGGGTCGAGGAAATCGTCCTCAACGGCCGAACACTCGACCCGGCCACCGTGTACGCCGACTCACGCATCGCGCTGGACGACTTGGCTCCCGAGAACGTGCTGACCGTCCGCGGTGTCTGCGAATACAGTCATACCGGCGAGGGACTACACCGAATGGTGGACCCCGTCGACGGCGGCGTGTCCCTTTACACGCAATTCGAGGTACCTGACGCCCGGCGAGTTTTCGCCAACTTCGAGCAGCCCGACCTCAAGGCGACGTTCCGCTTCACGGTCACCGCCCAGGAGGACTGGGAGCTGTTCTCGAACGCGCCGACCCCGACCCCCGAGCGGCTGGGCGACGGACGAGCGGTATGGCGGTTCGAACCCACCGAGCGAATGTCGACGTACATCACAGCGCTCGTCGCCGGTGACTACCACGTGGTGCGCGACACCTATACCTCGCCGGACGGCACCGTCGTCCCGATGGCCGTGGCCTGCCGCAAGTCCCTCGCCGACTACCTTGACTCGGACGAGATCCTGGACGTCACCAAGCGCGGCTTCGACTACTTCCAGGACCTGTTCGACCTGCCGTACCCATTCCGGAAGTACGACCAGCTGTTCGTGCCCGAATACAACGCGGGCGCGATGGAGAACGCGGGCTGCATCACGTTCCGCGAGGACTACATCTTCCGCTCGAAGGTGACCGACGCGTCCCACGAGCGCCGCGCCGAGACGATCCTGCACGAGCTGGCGCACATGTGGTTCGGCGACCTGGTCACCATGGAGTGGTGGAACGACCTGTGGCTTAACGAAAGCTTCGCCACGTACGCCTCCGTCCGCTGCCAGGCCGACGCCACAAGGTGGACCGGCGCGTGGACGACGTTCGCCAACGCAGAGAAGACGTGGGCATACGCACAGGACCAGCTCCCATCGACGCACCCGATCGTCGCCGAGATCCGCGATCTCGAGGACGTGTACGTCAACTTCGACGGCATCACGTACGCAAAGGGCGCGTCGGTACTCAAGCAGCTTGTGGCGTATGTAGGCGACGAGGCGTTCGTTAACGGCCTACGCACGTACTTCCGCCGCCACGCCTGGGCCAACACTCGCCTGTCCGACCTCCTGGGCGCACTAGAAGAGGCCTCCGGCCGCGACCTAGGCGCCT
>CAVQPP010000335.1:0-8047 GCA_963714445.1 uncultured Actinomycetota bacterium | reverse complement strand
GAGCATGGTAGCTCATCCCAGTGTGATCCGGGGCCATCGCGCTGGTCACACCGGGACCGCCCATTCCAGGACCTCCGGGACCTCCAGGACCGCCAGGTCCACCGGGTCCACCGGGTCCACCGGGTCCGCCGGGACCTCCTCGGAGAATCCGGGCATCCCGCCACCGTACGGGTTATGATGCCCCATCCCTGGTGAAGGCTGGACGAACGGACCACCATGAGAGCCGTACACCTCGGTGAGCGCGTTGATGTGCTGCAGCTGAGGTCGACCGAGATGACGGTGCATCCCACCACCGCCACCTCCGCGGTCGCGGACCCGCCACCACCACCGCCGCCGCCGCGGCTGTATCCGCCCCGTCCACCCCCGCCCCCAGAGTATGGGAACTGGGGAGAACGACGCGTCCTCGCGGGCCAACTTGGACTGGATACGCTTGCCATAGGGCGTGTTTCGAATCGAAGGCAGAATCGGTCGGATGTACTCCACCAGCTGTACACACAGTCAGTCGCAGGTTCCATGACCATCTGAGACGCCGTTGCCAACTCACCACCATCCGCTGGTTCATGTCGCAGTAGTCCAAGATGGTCTGGATCACGTAGTTGCCGTAGCTGTCCCGGAGGAGCTTCTCGAGGCGGGACCGGTTGAGCACCTCGCCGACGAGAATCTTGCGGATTTCAGGGTCGGCAACGCGGATGCATTTCTCCACGACGTTGGACGAGAACCTGGCGGCGGTGTCAGCGAGCTGATAACGGGAACTGCTGTCTGGCCACTCACTTCTGGACACTGAGCGACAGACGTTGCCGATGAACGTCCGGATCAGTGGTTCCGAGAAACGGGCATCGTTGAGGTCGAGGATGTACTGGATGACGTAATTTCCGAATGGGTCCTGGACGAGGTAGAGCGAGTTGAAGATGATCTCGGTGACGAGCTGGACGCGCTGTGCAGGGCTCGCGTGGTCGATCGAACGCTGAAGCACACAGCAACCGTGACGATGGGTAGCGACCTCGATGAGGTTCGCGGCGATGGCATTGTAGATGAACTGGTTGTCGTCCGGCACGAGCTTGTTCAAGCACTTCTGGATTACGTGGTTGCCATTGAGATCCTTGATGAGAGCGACGACGTTCAGGCTCAGCGCATAGATGAGGGTACGGATCTGTTTGGGCTGACGAGGCTGGGCGAGGAAGTCGACCATCTTCTGCACGGCCCGGGTACCGTGCATGTTGAGCGATATCCCGACGAGGTCGGTCGAAACGCTCTCGATGATGAGGGTGCGCTGCTCGTCGGTAGAATACTCGAGCAGCTTCTGACACAGGTAGTTGCCAAACGGGGTCCGTCATAAGCTCTGGGAGTGGCCGTAGGTCTCGCGGAAGATCATATCGCGGTGGGCGGGCTCGCCCTCCTCAAGCTTCTTCTGGAGGTATCGACACCCGTGCTGATCCTTGCAAAGGGCGAGGAGATCGCCCGCAAGATCCTGACGCGCACTCCAGTGAACCTGTTGAACTCCCGGTCTGTCTCGGCGTGTTTGTTCTTGAGACCCATGGATCCGCCCGGGTACAGTGCGCCGGAGCCGTAACCGTCCTCGTCGAAGCCGTAAGGGTCATACGCGCCTCCTGGGGTGAAGGCAGCGGCGACGGCCGCAGTGGGAGGAAGGGGGGCACTGTTCACCGGTGAGAACATGTTGGAGTACATCGGAGTTCTCCGCACCAGCCATGTTGTATCCGAGGTTTCCGGGCGGTTTGGAGACGCCCTGGCGAGATCAGGGTTGGAGTATCCCCTGTTCGCCTGAGTGAGACCTTCAGGGATGTTTGGGCTGGTTCCAGATCGACGGACACCACCCATCCCACCACTGCTGAGACCGAAGGGAGTGCCGGGAACAGACTTGCTGGGCATGGCAGGTAGCGAAGCGATCGGAGTCGGCCATCCCCGTGGGAGAAGTCTTGCGGCTGCCAATGATCCCCTCCGGTGCCCTCAGACGTAGCGAGGATGGAGGAAGTAGCAGGAAGAGGAGAGGTGACCTGTCGTGCTGGCCTGGAAGTTCGGCCACTCAGAGGTCTTGAGCTAGGTCTCGAACGGTCGGGAACCGTACGCGCGCGGGAGGGGTCTGAGAAAGGGGAGCGAGATCAAGCGCGCCGACGCAGCCGAAAGACGCTTCTCGATAGATCAGCACGTCATAACGGATATACACAGACATCTGATGCACCCACCTTGCTCTTCCCGCCCAGGCCGTAGTCATCGTCACCCATGCCGAGGTACTTGACCGAGTCTGCCACCAAGCATTAGCCTCCCTACTTCGCAAGTCACGAAAGCTTTCACCAGCCTCTGCGGACACCTCCAACTCACTCTGCGCACCTTCCGCATCCACCTCGTCCTCCTCTTTCCATTCCTTTCTTCCCGACCCGGGCTCCATCACGCTCAAGCTGAGCTTCTCGAACCCAAACGTGCCGTACCCGCTGGGTCCTCCGACTCCCAGGTATTTTTGGACTTTGCGCCATTCTCCCTGCCCGCACCAATCGGAGCTGGCTCCTCCGGCACGACACCGGCGGGGACCTGAGAGGCATCCGCATCCGCATCCGCGTGGCCTGGAGGGGTCGTCGGCGCCGAGGCCGCCTCGCCCGTTCCGGGGAGCATTGGCGGAGAGGATCACACGCTCTTCCTCGCGGTGCTCGGCTTCAAGGAGACGCATCTGTTCCTCGAATTTGGCCCGGGTGACCTCTCGAGCTCGCTTGTGCTCGGCGCGTTTGGCCTCGACACGCTGCAACGGTCAGTCAAGCCGATTTCGGTGAGAAGGTCGCTAGCGTCGACTCACGTCGGCAGCTTGCTTGGTAGAAGCCTCAGACTGGAGGGCCGGTCAGCATATCATCCCTATGGACCATACACCGAGCCCACGCACCGTCTCCGCGAGGTCAAGCGCATCATGGCCGTTCGCAAGCCGACCATTCGTGTCCGACTTCTTCACCTCGGGGTCGCTGTGCGTGGCATTGAGCTTTCCGGGGAGGATGGAAGCGGCCGAGGCCGACAGCGCGGGTTCGTTTGCCATGATTGGGTGTCAAAGGATGAGATGACTCGTTGGATCACCGAGCTGCGGAGCGACTGTCAGTCCAAGTCCATTTCGTCCTTCGAGCGAAGGCGCCAAATGCGCAGTGCACGTGTTGAGGTGAGGACCGAGGGCGCCGGGGAGCCGGACCCAGTTGAGGAGCCAGTGTTGAGGTGAAAACACTTACATGCAGGCAACTCGTGATCCGGAGAGACGATGATGTACGGAGCGAGAAGTGGTTCTGAGACACAGTCAGTATGAGAGATCGCAAAGGAGTGGGGCCATCTTGATCAGGCGCTGACACTGTAGGCCACCCGTCCAAGAGTGCCTGCTGCGTGCAGAGCCAAATTCTGTACAAACCCGACTCGCCGCGCCTTGAGTCCATTCCTGCCTCGTACAGAACACAATGAAATCCCGTACCCACCTGACAACAACAGTCCTGAGCCAATCCTCCAGTGTTTCTCTACTCGTATTCCACTCCTTTTCAGGACCTGGTGGCCGGACGGACCGCGGCTCAAGCCGCTCAACCCGGCGCAGCACCTCATCGCCGGGGCCGTCGGCCGCAAACCCTGACGCGCGGCGCGGTCCGTTGAGCCGTGTGCGCCTCCAGGAGATGCCCGGGTGCGCACACGGCTTTGCGATCCGCACGCCAGCCGTCGGTCGTCAGCCGCCGTACTGCACGATGATCTTCGTGAAGTCGTACGGGTTCTGCGTGATGTTCGAGCACGTACCCGGTGCCCACGGCTCGACCACGCCGGCCGGGCACTGGAAGTCCCGGTTGACCGACCAGTACGAAAACCACGCCGGGTGATTCGACCTGACGAAGCCCAGCAGCGAGTTGAAGTCGGACTGGGTGAACAGCTCCGAGGGCTGGTCGGTGTGGCCGTTCATGATCTGGAAGCCGAGGTGCGACCAGGCGGTCGCGGCGCTCCAGCCGTAAATCGACTCCAGCTGGCCGATCGCGTCGTTCGCGATCGCCTCGGTCTGGCCGACCTCGGTGCCCGAGGTCAGGCCGGTGTCGAAGTCCATGATGTTGATGACGTCCAGCCGCGCGCCGTTCGCGACCGCCTGCCGGATCTCGTCGGTGCCGGTGCCCGGGAAGCCGACCGTGGTCATCGGGATGGTCAGCGAGACCTTGAGGTTCGCGTTGTTCGACTCGAGGATCTTGATCGCGCCGAAGCGGACCGCGGTGTTCGAGTCCAGCGCGGTGTTCTCGTAGTCGAAGTCGACCCGGGTCAGCCGGTACTTGTTGATGACCTGCTGGTACGCGTTGGCCAGCGCGGAAGCCGAGCCACACGTCGAGCCGAGTTCGGTGCCGTTGTAGCCGCCGAAGGACACCGCTACGTCGCCGCCGGCCGCGCGAATGGCGTTGATGTCGTTGGCCACGGTCGTGTCCGACGAGACGGGCATCGTCGAGCTGCCGTCCCAAGCCGGGGTGCACCCACCGGAGTCGAGCACGAAGGCGAGGTTGAACTCGTTCTCCCCGGAGCTACTGATGATCGAGGAGATCGACGCGGGGTTGTTGTCCACCGGCATGAAGTAGACCGGGTGGAAGTACGAGCCGTTGCCGCCAGGCTGCGTGACCGTCCCGGACGGAGACGGCGAGGGCGACGTGCTCGGGCTGTGCGACGGTGAAGCGCTAGTCGCGGACGGCGACGGAGACGGCGAGCCGCTCGGGCCGGCGGGTCCGGTCAGCGCGAGGTCGTCGGCGTAGTAGGTGGGTTGCGCGTACCAGCCGTGTATGAACACTTGCACGCTGGTCTGGCCGGCGGCCGTGGTGAACGTCGTGGAGAGTTGCTGCCACGAGGACGCCGACGGGGTCCAGTTCGAGGAGCCGCCGGTGATCCCGAGGTATACGTACGAGCCCTGGACGAATCCGGAAAGCGTGTAGCTGGTGTTCGGCTGCACCGACACGGTCTGTGTGCACTGCGCGTTGACCGAACCGTTGGGCGACCCGGCCAGCGCGTCGCTGCCCGAATGCACCGGCGAGGTGACCACGGAGGCGACTCCGGCGTCGCAGGACCAGCCGGACAGGGTGCCCGACTCGAAGCCCGGGTTCGAAAGCAGGTTGGTACCGGCCGCGCCGGCAGGCACCGCCAGGACGGTGACGACCCCCGCGCCGCCGGCGGCAAGGACCAGCGCGACGGCCGCAGCGGCAAGCCGCCTCGGTGAGCGAGTACGCGGAGCACTGTTTCGGGGTGAACGCACGGAGCGCTCCTAATCTTCGGTAGGCGGAAGAGCCTGCTGGGCTCCGGGTCGCCGTACCGGAGAAAAGAGCGGTTCCTGAGCAGGATGGTCCAGACCACTCTTCGCCGTCAAGGCTATGGTCTGGACCAATTCCGCCCACTGGCCACCCGCATGAGCGCTGCACCAGCCGCCAAAGCCAGTAGTGCGAGGGCCAGCGGCCAGGTCGCCGCAGTGCCGGTCGCGGCCAGTCGCCCGGTCGCGGCGGTGCACTGCACGCCCGTGCTGTTCTTGCCGCCACTAGCGCTGCCGCTAGGCACGCTCATGTGCGAATCGACCGGACAAGCGCACTTCGAACCACCCGCACCTCCACTGCTGGAGCTCATGTGCGAATCGACCGGGCACGAGCACTGCCCCATCCCGCCCGACGCCGAGCCACCGGACCCTGCGCTACCTGCGTTACCTCCCGACCCCGCACCAGAACCGCCCATGCAGACGACCACGCTCCCGCGCTGAATCCACTCGCTCGACCCGCCGCCGCTCCAACTGCCAGATCCGCCCGAACCACCCGACTTGCCGCCGGACTTCCCGCCTGTCCCACCCGACTTGTGCGACTTACTCGGCGTCTTCGGCGGCACGACCACAACCGGCGGAGGCGGCACGATGCTCTTCTCGACGGTCAGTCCGACGTAGTTCTCGAGCGCCACCGCCACGCCGCCGCCGACCAACTGCGTGCCCTGAGGTGCGTTCGGCGAGATCTGCAACGTGAACGCATACGTCCGGAAGCTGGTCGAGTCGCCGAACGAACCCGCCGGAACCACGACGTCGAAGAAGCCCGGCGCGCTGCGCACGAACACCTGCGTCAACGGGACCGAGCGCGTGGACGGCACCGCGTTGCTGCTGCCGGACGGCGCGTTGCCCGGAATCGTCTCCACGACGTTCGAGGACACGTCGGCGTCCTGAGGCATCGTCACGGTGATGTGCACGCTGGTGTGGTCGTCGAGGCTTTGCGGGCCGTGGTTGATCAGGCTGACCGTCATCGTGTCCTGATCCCCGGGATGCACCTGGGCGCGGGCGTAGCCGATTTCCGCGGTGACGTTCGGAGTGGCGCTGCGCTGGGGGCCCGCATCTGAGGCCATGGCGGGAAGGGCGGCAAACACGATGACAGGCAAGGCGCAGGCGCCGACGAGGACGCTGCGCAGGAAATCGCGCACGGCTGGTTCCTAACTCGATGGTTATGCAAGCTGGTTACGGACGCTGACTGACCCGTGCCCCTCTGGGACCGGGAGGCAGCGCCAACGTAGGCCGATCGAGTTGCCGCGCTCATTTAGTTAGGGTCGCGACGCGCCACCTTCCACCCGTTCAGAGCAGCACCGTTGCGACGAACGGACGAACGCACGCGGTACCGTAAAGTAGATAAATTACTTGATAATCATCGTCACGCCACCAAGTCGGCCCGGTGGTCGGCAGCGTGCCGGGGTCCAGGCACCGCGCGCGCCAAGTCGAGCCTGCGGACCGCCTCACGCAGCAGCTCCGGTGACTGGACGTAGGGCAGGCGCAGGTACCGCTCGAACGTTCCCGGATCGGCGCCGAACCGTGGACCGGCGTGCAGCATCACGCCATGCGTCTGCGCACGCTGCGCCAGCGTCGTCGCGTCCTCGCGATCCATCCGCACCCAAAGCGAAAGGCCGCCCTCCGGCACGCGATACGTCCAGTCCGGGAACGTCTCGTCGACCGCGCGCATCAGCACCGCGCGCTGCTCGCGCCAATCCCGTCGGTGCTCCTCCACGTAATCCTGGTCGCCGCGCAGCACGGCGACCGCAGCCATCTGATCGATCATCGGCGACGCGAGATCCATCGCGGCACGCGCCGCAGCCAACTCGTGCACGATTCGAGCCGGACCACGTAGCCAGCCGATCCGCAGGCCGCCCCAAAACGACTTGGCCATCGAGCCGCACACGAGCACCGACTCCATGTCGGCAGCGCCGATCGTCGTCGCGAACGGCGGCGGGACCGGCACGTCGAGCGCCACTTCGGTCACCGTCTCGTCGGTCAGCAGCCAGGTCCCGGCGCGGCGCGCGGCCCGCGCGATCGAGGCCTGCATGTCAGGCTTCATCAGATGCCCGGTCGGGTTCTGGAAGTGCGGAACGAGATACGCCAGCCGGGGCCGCAGTTGCGCGAGCGCGTTCTCGTAGCTGCCGGGTACCCAGCCGCGCCGGTCCATGGGCACCGGCATCGGGCGCGTCTGCGCGTTCCAGAACGTGTCGAGGGCGTTCGGGTACGTCGGGCTCTCGACGAGGACACGGTCTCCGGCCCGGCAGAGCAGCCGGGCGACCATCGTGATTGCGCCCTGACTTCCGTTGGTGATCAGGATCTGATCCGGCGTGGTCGGCAGGCCACGCGCGCTGTAGTGGTCCGCGACGGCCTCGCGCAGTTCCTTGAGTCCGTAGGGGAGGTAGCCACCCGGACCTGCCAAGCCGGGCAGCTGCTCGGCCGCGCTACGCAGGGCGGCCTGCAGGATCGGCAGCGGCGCGGGCGGCGCCGCTGCCATCAGATCGATGACGTCGGACCCGTCGCTCTGCCAGCCGCCTGCCATCCGCGCCGAATGGCCGGCGGGCAACGCGACATAGCTGCCCGAGCCTTGCCGGCTGACCGCGAACCCTGACTCGCGCAGCAGTGTGTACGCGGCGGTGACCGTCGTACGGCTGACCTCGAGCGTCACGCCCAGCGCGCGCTCGGCCGGCATCCGGGTGCCCAAGGCGAGCCGGCCGTCGAGCACCAGAGCGGTGATCCGCTCGGCGAGCGCCGCGTGCAGTGGCTTGCCGGTCACGT
>CAVQPP010000334.1:0-10134 GCA_963714445.1 uncultured Actinomycetota bacterium | reverse complement strand
TGGGCCGACGCGGCCACGACCGGCTCGGCGGCGGCCTCGCGCACCTCGTCGAGCGCCGGCCGCAACGGCGTTTCGACGCGCTCGCTGTCGTTGGTCACCAGCTTGATCAAAGGGCGGCGCGCCGTTGCCTCGACGATGTCGATGCCGGTCGCCACCACCGAGATCCGCATCTTGCCGGTCAGGCTCTCGTCGAGGGTCGAGCCGACGATGATGTTGGCCTCGGGATCGACCTCCTCGCGAATTCGGTTGGCCGCCTCGTCGAAAACGCAACAGAATGATATCGAGGCCGCCGGTGACGTTGATCAGGATGCCGCGCGCGCCCTTCATCGAGACGTCGTCGAGGAGCGGGTTGGAGATCGCGGCCTCGGCGGCGTCTGGACCCGGCCGAGCCCCTGCGGTCCCGCCGGCGCGAGCCGTGGCCCGCCGTGCCCGGCGGCGCGGGCTCCCACACCGCCTTGATCGCAGGACCCTGATCAGCTGGGCGTCCGGGCCGGCCGTGGGGATCAGCTCGGCAGAGCCCTGATGGTCAAGACGACGGCGGAATGCCGCGGCCTCGCTGGGGTCTATGCCCTGCTCCGGGGGTATCCAGGGACGCTCGGGACCCTGCTGTACCCGAGAATGGACCGGGCGCGTCCGGATCGCCGTCTTGACTCGCTCACAGTGGCCGCGACCTTATCAAAGCCCGCCGGTGCGCGGTAACCGATGTTGACTCGAAAACGGGCAACCACACCATATCACCAGGTGTTGACCAGATCGTGACGCTGGAGCGGTTTTTCCGGGTGGCTTGGCAGAGATACGGAACAGTTGCGTATTGGAATCTGGCACAGTAGGCTGCTGCCGAAACGAGATACGAAACGGAACTGTCCCGGTTCGTGGCTCTCGAAGCCGGCAGGGGAGGCCTCGAGAGCTCTTCGCACGGGGCTCCGGGAACCTTGGGAGGGAACCCGTGACTCAGAACTCCGCAGCCGCGCCGCCGCTGGCCGCGCAAGAGGGCCACCCGCGCCGTTGGGTGATCCTCGGCGTACTGGTCTTCTCGCTGCTGGTCGTCGTGCTGGACAACACGGTGCTGAATGTCGCGCTCAAGACGATCGCGCAGCCGAAGCCGAAGGGCCTGGGCGCCAGCCAGTCCGACCTGGAATGGTCGATCAACTCGTACACGCTGATCTTCGCCGGGCTGCTGTTCACCTGGGGAATCCTGGCCGACCGGCTCGGCCGCAAGCGCATCCTGATGCTCGGCATGGTGCTGTTCGGCGTCACTTCGGTGCTGTGCGCCTACGCGGGCAGCCCGGCGAGCTGATCGCCGCGCGCGCCGCGATGGGCTTCGCCGGCGCCGCGATCATGCCGAGCACGCTCGCCGTCATCGCCAACGTCTTCCCCCGGCACGAGCAGGGCAAGGCCATCGGCATCTGGGCCGGCTCGGTCGGCCTCGCGGTGGCGATCGGCCCGGTGGTCGGCGGCGCGCTGCTGGACAGCTTCTGGTGGGGCTCGGTCTTCCTGATCAACGTGCCGATCATCATCATCGGCCTGATCGCGATGACTTTCCTGGTGCCGGAGTCGCGCAACGCCAACCCCGGCCGGCTCGACCCGGCGGGCGTGCTGCTGTCCATGGCCGGCCTGGTGACCTTCGTCTACGGCGTCATCCACGGCGGCGACACCGGCGACTGGGGCAAGCCCGCGGTCTGGGGCCCGCTGGTCATCGGCGTGGCCATACTCACCCTCTTCGTGGTCTGGGAGCGCAATAGCGACCACCCGGCGCTCAACGTGCGGCTGTTCGCCAACCGGCCGTTCTCCGCCGCGGTGATCTCGGTCGCGCTGTCCTTCTTCGCGATGATGGGAAGCCTGTTCTTCCTCGCGTTCTATCTGCAGTCGGTGCGCGGCTACACGCCGCTGAAGGCCGGTCTGTGGATGCTGCCGTTCGCGGGGGCGCAGGTCATCTTCTCGCCGCTGTCCGCGAACGTGGTGCGCAAGTTCGGCGTGCGCGCGGTCTCCTTCACCGGACTGATGCTTATCGCGGTGGCGCTCCTGGGGTATCAGCTCATCAGCGTGGACTCGGCGATGTGGATCTACGGCGTGATCGCCGCGCTCCAGGGCACGGCGATGGCGCTGGTGATGCCGCCGGCGACCACCACCGTGATGATGTCGCTGCCGCGCGAGCAGGCCGGTATCGGGTCGTCGATCAACAACACCGTCCGGCAGGTCGGCGGCGCGCTCGGTGTGGCGGTGCTCGGCACGGTGCTGACTTCGGCCTATCGCAACAAGATCGAGCCGGTGCTCACCGCGCACGGCGTGCCCTCGGGCGCGGCGCACGAGGCGAGCGGTTCGATCGTGGCGACGCAGGGCTTCATCGGCGCCTCGGCCCAGCAGCACCCTGCGCTTACCCAGCTGATCGCTCCGGCGAACGACGCGTTCGTACACGCGCTGCACATCACGACCCTCGCGGGCGCGGGTGTCGGCGTGCTGGCGGCGGTGCTGGTCTTCGCCTGGATGCCGCGCGGCCGCGCGGCCGGCGGTCCGGGCGCGGGCGCGCCGTCCTCCGGGACAGGTGTAGGCGAGCCTCAGGCGGCCGAAAGCGTGACCGCATAGAGTCGGTTCCCAATGAGCCGACGACGGACGAGTACGCGACGGTGAAGACGAGGATGAAGACAACGGACGAAGCCGAGCCCGGCCCGCTCCCGCCCCCCGCGGCGGTGCGGCGGCCGGGCCGGCCGCGCAGCGACCAGGCCGAGGAAGCGATCCTCGACGCCGTGTTCAGCCTGTTCTCCGACGGCGCGACGTACGACGCGCTGTCGATGGAGATGATCGCGGCGGCGGCGAAGGTGGGTAAGGCGACCATCTACCGCCGCTGGCCGAACAAGGAGGCGCTGGTCCTCGACGCGGTCTGTCGCCGGCTGCACCCGGAGAAGGAGATCCACGCACCGGGCGTGTCGGTGCGCGAGGATCTGGTCTACCTGCTGGAGATGATGCGCAATCACCTCCAGAACGTGAGCAGCGGCCCGGCGTACAACGTGCTGAACCAGGTGGGCATCGGGAACCCGACGTTGTACCGCCAGTATCACGAGGTGGTCATCGAGCCGCGGCGCAGTTTGTTCCGCGACGTGCTGCGCCGCGGTATCGCCACCGGCGAGCTGCGCGAGGACCTCGACGTCGAGCGGGCGATGCTGATGCTCTGCTCGCCGATGCTCAGCGTCACCCGGCACCACCCGCCGGCCGAGCCGGTCGGCCGGGCGTTCAGCGAGGGACTGGCTGACGATCTGCTGCGCGGCGCGGCCAGGGCGGCGCGTGTTTCGGACCAGACGTCGGTGGTGGTGCGGCAGTCCGCCGGATCGAAGTCGTCGGCATCGGTCCGGGAGCCCTCAGCGTCAGCTTCAGCCGGTCTCGCGCCAGCGTGACGTGATCGGCAGCCGCCGGTCCCGCCCGAAGGCCTTGGCCGAGATCTTCGTGCCTGGCGGGTACTGGCGGCGCTTGTACTCGGCCCGGTCGGTGAGCGTGAGCACGCGCTCCACCAGATCCGGGTCGAAGCCGCGCGACTCGATCTCCTCGCGGCCGTGGTCGCCGGTGACGTAGAGCTCGAGGATCTCGTCCAGCACCTCGTACGGTGGCAGCGAGTCAGTGTCCTTCTGCCCCGGCCGAAGCTCGGCGCTCGGCTCCTTCTCGATCGAGTTGCCCGGAATCGGCGGGGTCTCGCCGCGCCGCTCGGCGTCCTTGTCCCGCCACCGGGACAGTGCCCACACCATCGTCTTCGGCACGTCCTTGATCGGCGCGTAGCCACCGACGGCGTCACCGTACAGCGTGGAGTAGCCGACCGAGAGCTCTGACTTGTTGCCGGTGGCCAGCACCAGGTGGCCGCGCTGGTTCGAAAGCGCCATCAGGGCCGTGCCACGCACGCGCGCCTGCAGGTTCTCCTCGGCGAGGCCGGTCATCGCGGTGCCGGAGTCGGCCAGGGTCTTGAGATACGCGTCGACCATCGCCGCGATCGGCACTGTCTCGTAGTGCATTCCGGTGCGCTGGGCCAAGTCGGCGGCGTCGTCCTTCGAGTGCTCCGAGGAGTAGCGGCTCGGCATGGAGACGCCGTACACGTTCTCGCCGCCGATAGCGTCGCAGGCGATCGCGGCGACCAGCGCCGAGTCGATCCCGCCGGATACCGCGATGACGGCCGATCGGAAGCCGTTCTTGCGGATGTAGTCGCGCAGTCCCGTCACCAAGGCCTGATACACCTCGGCGAGGTCGTCGAGGCGCGGCGTGATCGTGCCCGGACGTGCCTCGTACGGTTCAACGAGCTCTGCACTGGCGACAACGCGCCGAATCGTCATCCCGTTCGTCGCTATCGCGTCTTCCGCGGGCGCGGTGTCAATCGGCACGGTAGCCGCGGGCAACTCAAGGTCCACCACAAACACTTCGTCAGTGAACTGACCAGCGCGGGCCAGGACCGTGCCCTCCGCACTGACGACGATCGAGTCGCCGTCGAAGACAAGCTCGTCCTGCCCGCCGACCTGGTTGACGTACGCGAGCGTGCACCCGGCCTCGGCGGCGCGCCGGGCCAGCAGTTCGTAGCGCACGTCGTCCTTGTTCAGCTCATATGGCGAGGCGTTGATCGAAAGCAGCAAGCCGGCCCCGGCGTCAGCGGTCGCGGCGACAGGTCCGCTGTCCTGCCAAAGATCCTCACAGATCGCGATAGCGACGTCGATCCCGCGCACCCGCACGACCGGCAGGGTGTCTCCGGGCACGAAGTAGCGGTACTCGTCGAAGACCCCGTAGTTGGGCAGGTGGTGCTTCGCCGAGCGGACCAGCACCGCGCCGCGATGCAGTACCGCCGCCGCGTCCACCGGCGATCCGGCCGGCCGGCCGATGCGCGGCTGATCGTCTGGCGTGCCATCGAGGTAGCCGACAACCACGACCAGTTCGCCGAGCCCCTGCGCGTCCAACTCCAGCGCGAGCGCGTCCAGTGCGGCGCGTGTTGCCTCGACGAACGAGGAACGCAGCGCCAGGTCCTCGATCGGGTAACCGGTCAGCGCCATCTCGGGCACCGCGAGCACGTGCGCGCCCTCGTCGGACGCGCGCCGCGCCGAGTCGAGGATGAGCGAGGCGTTGCCGGCCAGGTCGCCGACGGTGGGGTTGATCTGTGCCAGAGCGATCCGCAGCTGCGCCATGCGTTAAGCATACGTCCCTTCTCGTCAAAGCGACGAGAAGGGACGCGGCCGAGAACCGTGACGTTGATTACGCGCTGGTGCGCTTCGGGTTGAACACCCAAGCGCGCATCAGCAGGAACCGGACGAGAGTCGCCATCGCGTTCGCCACGATGAGTACGCAGAGCTCGACGCCGTGCGACGGCGCGCCTGACGCCGCGTGTAACGCCGCCAGCGCACCGTTACTCAGCACCAGTCCAATCAGGAACGCCACACCACCCTCGACCTGATGACGTAACGCATTCGCACTTCCGCGCACACCGAACGTGTACCGGCGATTCGCAGCCGTGTTGGCGATCGCCGTTGCGCCGAGCGCGATCGTGTTCGCCAGATACGCAGGGCACATCACGCGCAGAACGGAGTAGAGCACCAGGTACGCCAGCGTGCACGCCACGCCGATCACGACGAAGCTCGGCAGTTGGTTGCGCATCCCTTGCGGCAACTCGGCAGCGAGCGTCCGCGCCGGCACCGGCGCCCGAAAGCCGCCGCGCAGCGCCTGCCTGCCAACGCGCCACATGCCGCGCAAGTCATCCCTCGCTGTCCGCGCGATGTCCACGCGGCTGTCCGGATCGTCGATCCAGTCCACCGGCACCTCATGGATCCGCAGCCCACTCCTCTCCGCCAGCAGCAGCAACTCCGTGTCGAAGAACCAGCCCTGATCCTCGACCCTAGGCAGCAGAGCCTTGACGATCTCGGTGCGGCCGGCCTTGAAGCCGCATTGCGCGTCGGAGAACCGCGCAGCCATCGCCGAGCGCAGCAGCAGGTTGTAGCCACGGGAGATGAACTCGCGCTTCGGGCCACGCACCACGGCCGCGCCCCGAGCCAGCCGCGAGCCGATCGCCAGATCCGAGTGCCCCGACATCAGCGGCGCGATCAATGGCAGAAACGCCTCGAGGCCGGTCGACAGGTCCACGTCCATGTACGCGACGACGTCGGCGTCGGAAGCCGCCCAAACCGTGCGTAACGCACGGCCGCGTCCCTTGAGGTCGAGGTGTACCGCATCGACGCGTGCGTAACGCTCGGTCAGATCCAGAGCCACCGACCACGTCTCGTCGGTCGACGCGTTATCGGCGATGGTGATCCGAAACGGATAGGGCAGGTTCTCCGCGAGGTAAGCGTGCAGCCGGCGCACGCTCACGGCGAGTACGGCCTGCTCGTTGTAGACCGGGATCACGATCTCGACGAGGCCGGTCCGTCTGTGTTGATGAACACCGTGTCGGTGGTCCCGCGTAAGGTCGGCCTCGCCGAGATCGAGCGGTGAATCGAAGATCGCCTGGCTCATAACCAAGACGGTCGCGTGCCCCAATTCGACCGGCCTGAGTCAGCTGTGAGCGTTAGATGAGTTTTGGAGCGGCGCTGGGAACGGAGACGAGGAGCCGGTAGCCCCGGGATACGGACGCGGGCCGGGACATGAGGCGGCCCCGCCGCACGGGGGGGCGACGGGGCCGCGGGCGGAGAGTTGTCGAGGACTCTCCGCGGGCGTCGGAGGGGTTCGCCACCACGGTCCCGGGGGAGGACGCTGCGGGCGGCGAGGGGCGGTTCCGACGCCAGGGCGGTGTGCGGATCCCCACGGGGGGAGGGACCACAGCACACCGTTTTGTGGCGCTCGACCCCCACGGGGGGAGGGGCCGGGCGCCCGCGACGCGTTTGCCGGCGCGATCCCCACGGGGGGAGGGACCCGCCTCACGCGTCACTCGGGGCGAGGCCCCATCGCACGGGGGGACGACGAGGCCTCGAAGAGGATTATTCATGGGCCTTCAGCGCTTGGCGACCCTTTCGACAAAACTTCTCGCTCGGGAAGTCGCCCTTCACTCAGCGTGCCCACGATTTGCGAGCTATGCCGGTTTTGCCGTCTTTCGACGCTGGCGGAACGGCTCGCGCGAATCGACGTCTCGTCGGCAACGTACTAGGTGGCGAGTAGGCGGCGAATGTTCCGCGTCGAGCGGGAATTCCTCAGCTAGCAGAGCTAATCCGGGCGATCTCGGTGTCGCGTGCCGGGGTCGTGGCAGTACCCTGCGCTACTGACCTTGCTCACTGACCGTGACTGTCCGTGCACGCCGGCTAACGCAGGCTTGGTCCTGACTTGTCGCTGACTTGGCCGCGACTTGATCGGGACTGAGATATCCGCCACAAACCGTCGGTACGGTCTCTAGTTCGAATCCTCGATTTGAAAGATTCAGCACTGATTGAGCGCGGATTCAGTGCGGATTCAGTGCGAACGCGCCGTCGCCGCGACCGCGAGTTCAGCCAGCACCAGGCGCGACTCCGCAGTGATCGGCGCCTCCCGCAGCGCCGCGAGCGCCGAGCGCGTCAGGTCGCCGATCCGCTTCTCGACCTTCGCGAGCGCACCTGTCCGGGTGATGATCGCGCGCAACTCCTCCACCCCGGCCTCGTCCAGCCGCAGATCGCCAAGCCCGGTGCGTAACGCCTTGGCCTGAGCGTCGGTCGCCTGCTGCGCCGCCAGCGCCACAAGCACGGTCTGCTTACCCTCACGCAGATCATCGCCAGCCGGCTTCCCGGTAGCCGCCGGATCGCCGAACACCCCAAGCACGTCGTCGCGCAACTGGAACGCCTCGCCAAGTGGCAGCCCGTAGCGCGACAGCGCCGCCCCTAGCGGCCCATCCGCCACGCCGGTCGCCAAAGCGGCACCGAGCTGAAGCGGCCGCTCGACCGTGTACTTGGCGGACTTGTACTGCAGCACGGCACGAGCCCGCCGCAGCGTCTCGTCCGGCGCGGACACGGACAGCCCGCGCGATTGCGCGAGCACGTCGAGGTACTGACCCGCCATCACCTCCGTCCGCATCAGATCGAACACCGGCCGCGCCGCCTGAATCCGTGCGGCGTCGAGCCCGCACCCCGTGAACAACTCGTCGCACCAAACCAGCACGAGGTCGCCAAGCAACACCGCCGCGGCCGCGCCGAACCGCTCCGGCTCACCGTCCCAGCCACCGTGCCGATGCAACTCCTCGAACCGCCGATGGATCGCCGGAGCTCCGCGCCGGGTGTCCGACCCGTCGATGTAGTCGTCATGAATCAGCGCCGAGGCATGCAGCAACTCCAGCGACGCCGCCGCCAGCACCGCAGCACTTTCGTCCTCGCCGCTTCTGCCGCCGCCCCCGCCCGCCGCGCGCCACCCCCAGTAGCAGAACGCCGCCCGCATCCGCTTCCCGCCGTCCAGGAACGTCCGCAACGCCCCAACCACCGGCTCAAAGTCCCCGCTGATCTCGCCGAGCACCGCCGCCTGACGATCGACGAACTCGGTCAGCCCAGCCGAGACCCGCGCGCGCAAGTCGTACCGATCCGTCGGTTCCGCCGTACGCTCCGGTGCCCCGGCCGGCTTCTGCGCCTCAGTCTGCCCCGGCATCGCCTCAATCTGCCCAGGCATCTCGACAGGGTCGTTCACGTGCTCGTTCTCCATAATCGACGAGCCTAGTTCGTCTCATTCGCTGAAACGGCCCCGGTCCGCCCCAAACCGCCGGATAAAGTGGAGCCCATGGCACTCGGTGTCCCCAGCGTGCGCCCGGATCGGGCGGTGACCGTGCGCGAACTGCTAGCGCGCGGGGTGCCGACGATGTCCTTCGAGTTCTTCCCAGCCCGCGACCCTGAGCAGGAGCGGCAACTGTGGAAGGCGCTGCGCCGAATCGAGGGCGTCGGCCCCGACTTCGTCTCGATCACCTACGGCGCGGGCGGCTCGACGCGTGAGAACACCGCCTCCGAGGCCGAGCGCGTAGCGACCGAGACCACGCTCACCCCAGTAGGACACCTCACCGCGGTCAACCACTCGGTCGGCGAACTACGCCGCATCATCGGCCGCTACGCAGACGCTGGCGTGCGTAACATCCTCGTCGTGCGCGGCGACCCGCCCGGCAACCCGAGCGGCGAGTGGGTCAAGCACCCGGACGGCATCGAGTACGCGAGCGAACTCGTCCGCCTGGTGAAGGACTCGGGTGACTTCTGCGTCGGCGTAGCCGCGTTCCCGGAAAAGCACCCGCGCTCGCCCGACTGGGACAGCGACATCCGCTACTTCATCGCGAAGTGCGAAGCCGGAGCCGATTTCGCCATCAGCCAGATGGTCTTCGACGCCGAGCACTACCTACGCCTACGCGACCGCGTCGCACAGGCGGGTTGCGACATCCCGATAATCGCCGGACTCATGCCGGTCACCCGAGCGGCGCAGATCGAGCGGATGGTCACACTAAGCGGTGGCACCTTCCCGGAGGACGTCGGCGCGCGCATCCACGCCGTAGCCCACGACAACGCCGCCGTCCGCCGAATCGGCATCGACCACGCGACGGAGCTAGGCGCCCGACTGCTCGCCGAGGGCGTCCCCGGCCTGCACTTCATCACGCTCAACACGTCGACGGCGACGCTGGAAGTCCACCAGAACCTCCGCGAAGCTCACGCCCACGCGAGCCTAGCCGTCGCCTGATCCGCGCTCGGGCACGATCCCTTTACGCGACGCGCGCCTCATCGCCGTCGGCTGATCCTCGCCCCCGCGCGTCTCGCCGTCGCACAATGCGCGCCCCAGCCAGCCTCGGTACCGCGCGACCCGGTCCCGTGCGAGCCCTCGCCGGCATGTGACGCTCACCCCCGCGAGCCTTGCCGTCGTAACCGCGCCGCCGCGAGCCTTGCCACCACTCAGCTTGCCGCCTTGATCAACTCGGCCGCTTGCCACCCCGACAGCGCTACGAACGGCAACCCACTCCCCGGCCGCGCCGACGCGCCCACGTGGAAAAGCCCCCGCGTCGGCTGCGCCACTGGCGACCGCAGCAACGCCGACCGCAGCCCCGTCACCGCCGGTCCGTACGCGGCACCACCAGGAACTCCAGTCGCCGCTTCCCGCTCTGCCACCGTGATCACGTGTTGCACGCGCACCTTGTCACGCACGTCGAGCCCGCGCGCCGCGAGCGCCGCAAGCACCGCCTCCGGCTCGTGGTCACCCGGCGCATGC
>CAVQPP010000333.1:0-48996 GCA_963714445.1 uncultured Actinomycetota bacterium | reverse complement strand
GCAAGACGCAGGGTGGCGTGCGGGCGCGACTCCAGGGCCACTGGTCGGCGCGCTGGGCCATGGTGAGTTGGAACTCTCCCGTATATCAATGGCTCAGGAGACTGGACAAACCGCCCGCCATACGCACGCTGGTCATAGTTGAGGACGCCGAGGTTGAGCGGCTTCCGCGCCCCTGGAATGTCGAACTGGCCGCCATTCGCGCCGCCTCGGACCACTGGCCCGGCCAGTTGCTCAACGTGCAGGACGGCCGGTACTTCCCGGTCAACCATCCCGACATCCCGCACCGTCACGCCGCGAGGCTCCGCAGCAGGTCAGCCCCTTCGATAACGATATCGCAAGGCGGGGAACTCCCCGGCGCTGGGAGCCGCAAGCCCCGCCTGCTGGACCTTTTCTGCGGAGCGGGCGGCGCAAGCATGGGCTACCACCGGGCGGGCTTCGAGGTTGTCGGCCTGGATATTGAGCCGCAGCCGGAGTATCCATTCACGTTCATTCAGGCGGACGCGGCAACGTTCCCGCTGGACGGCTTCGACGCAGTGCACGCCAGCCCTCCCTGCCAGTCGTATTCCGGCATGACCAGGTGCCGCCCCGGCCTCGCCCGGAAATACCCGCAGCTGGTTGACATGATCCGCGACCGCCCGCAGGGCTGGGGCGGCCCGTGGGTGATCGAGAACGTCGCCGGGTCCGGCCTGGCCGTCCAGGACGACCTGTTCGGCGCCAGCGGCCTCCTGCTCTGCGGCGTGATGTTCGGTCGCGAGCTGTACCGGCACCGGCTGTTTGAGGCAAGCGCCCCCGTACCGGTTCTGGGTCACCCTCGCCACCTGGTGCCCGCCGGCAAGGCGGGGCACTGGAAGCCCGGGACCGTCATCTCCGTGGCGGGGAACTGCGCCCCTATCGCCCTGGCCCGGGAGGTCATCGACATCGACTGGATGGCCCGTGACGGCCTCGCAGAGTCGATTCCCCCGTACTACACGGAGTACATCGGCAGCCATCTCCTGGAGGCCCTGAGCCGTCCGGAGCGTGCGGCATGAGACCCCAGACATAGCAAAATCCCCCCGGGCCCGCGCTCACCGCAAGGGAGCACGGGTCCGGGGGGTCACGTCAGTTCAACAGCGGGCAGCGAGGAGAGCGTCAGTGTGGAGCGCGTCAGGCGTACTCGGCGGGATTCTTCGCCCGATCTACCCGGATGACCCTCGCCACGTAGTCGTACGTGTAGACGTAGCCGATCGCCCTAGCGATGGCCGCGGGCTTGTCGCCCTTGCGCGCCGCCTCGAGGATCGCCGTCTTCAGCCGGGCCGGCGCTTCCTCGTAGTCGCTGGCCGCAGTCTTCAGCGCCTGCCGCGTCTCGTCGTCCACGTCGGTCAGTGTCGCACGTTGGTCAAGAACTGTGGTCACGTCCCCATCTTACGCTATGGTTACGTGGTCTGATAGCGTGAACTCAGTTCGTGAAGTGACATAACCAAGGAAGGCGGCCCCAGGGTGACCTTGCAGGCTGTTGGTGAGGACTGGGACGCAGCGCGCCCGGAGCCGTACCCGGCTGCCACCTTGCAGCACATTGGCCTGCTGAAACGGAAGCAGGAGCGCCTGCTGGCAGCCCAGCACGAAGCCGAGGGCCAATTCCTTCACGCAGTGGCCGCCGCCTACGCTGCCGGTGAACTGGACATGGCCGTCCTTGCCGACGCGTACCAGGAGTACCGGGCGGTCGCCGCGACCGGCTTCCGGAACCGGTGGAATGACGCCATCTCGGTGTCGGCGGCCACGATCAGAGAGTGGCCGAGCGCCGCTCCCAATGGCCCCGCTGGCTCATGGGAAGGCACCTATCCAATCGACGGCGGTCCTGCACCGCGGCACGGCGTCTGCGTTGCCTACGTGCTCTTTGATGACGCGAACGAGCCGTGCTACGTCGGCAGCACCAGCAACTTCCGGAACCGGCTCGGAAACCACCGCCGCGACGGGAAGGTATTTGTTCGCTGGGCCGCATTCCCGAGCGTGAGCCGCGAAGCGGCATACGAACTTGAGGACCAACTGCTGGCCGAGCATCTGCCTTACCTCAACAAGAGGCGAGGTCGCTGATGCCCCGCACCGAGGCGAGGATCTTTACCTCCATCTGGAACGATCCGCACTTCCTCAGCCTGGGCGTGAGCGAACAGCGGCTTTACTTCTTCCTGCTGTCCCAGGATGACCTGACCTACAGCGGCATCATGCCGCTACGGTCGCGCCGGTGGAGGCCCACGGCTGCGGGCCTCACGGTTGCTGACATCGAGGTCGGGCTGAAGGCCCTGGAAGCCAGCCCGCGCCGCTTCATCGTCGTTGACGAGGACGCCGAGGAACTGTTCGTGCGTTCACTGCTGCGGCGCGACGGGATCTGGAAGCAGCCAAACCTTCTCAAACTGGCATGGGAGTCAGCGGGCCAGTCCCGGTCTCCCCGCCTGTGCTCTGAACTGCTAGCTGAGCTGCGGCGGCTGCCACTGAATGAGACGCCATCGGCGCAGGTCAAGACCCTGGTTGCGGAATTCATCCAAGATCTCGAAGTGGGTACGCCGCACCCTGCGGCGTACCCACCTGGGGAATCCTGCGGACGACCCACCGGACGACCCACCGGACGAGGGTACGGACGACCCTGCGGACGACCCTGCGGCGAAGGACCATGCGCGCGCGCGGGGGACCGGGGGTGGTAACTGCGGTAGTGAAGGACTTCCCCGTTCCCCGGAACCCCTTTTCCCCAAAACCACAACGGCGCAAGAGCGCCGTCGCGGCACCCGGATCCCGGACGGCTTCGCCGTATCTGCCGAGATGGTGGCGTGGTTCCGCCAGCACTGCCCGCACGTTGACGGCAAGGGCGAGACCGAGGCGTTCATCGACTACTGGCACGGCAAGCCCGGCCGTGAGGGCTGCAAGCTCGACTGGCCCGGCACCTGGCGCAACTGGATGCGGACGGCCGAGAAGCAGGCCGGCCCCCGCGTCCGTGCAGGCCGCCCTTCGGTGCCGGTTTCCACCACCGACCAGCGCGTAGCCCAGGCGCAGGCCCTCAAAGAGCGGCGCAGGCAGCGCGAGCAGGACGACGAGCAGGAGCCGTTGCCCCCCAACACCGTCCCCGGAGAGGTCGTCCGATGACCGAAGACGAAGTGATCGACCTGCTGACGCATGCGGCATCGTTCGACCGCCGCACCGTGGGCGATGCCGACGTGGACGCCTGGCTGCCCGTCGTCGCGGACCTGTCGTTCGCCGACGCACACGAGGCCGTGGCCCGCCACTACGGACGCGACAGCACCGACTGGCTGATGCCCAAGCACGTCCGCGACGGCGTGAAGGCCATCCGCGCGGAGCGCATCGCCCGGTCAGTGATCCCGGCGCCCCCACCCGAGCTTGCGGACGATCCTCGCGCCTACCAGCGGGCCCTCCAGGAAGGCATCAAGCAGGCCGCGGATGGCAGGGGCATCCCCGCCACGGGACAGCCCCCGGCCATCGTCGGCGACTCGCCCCGGGTGCAGATCCCGGCACACGGCAGCATCCCCTCGCTGCGCCGCGCCATCGCGGGACTGCGCCCGTCGCTGCGCAGGCCCCGTCCCG
This sequence comes from uncultured Actinomycetota bacterium, assembly GCA_963714445.1. Classification (GTDB taxonomy): domain Bacteria; phylum Actinomycetota; class Actinomycetes; order Streptomycetales; family Catenulisporaceae; genus Actinocrinis. The sequence continues at coordinate 45,429 of CAVQPP010000333.1, read as the reverse complement.
CGGCCATCCCCGACGAGCAGCGGGCGCTTGAGCAGGCCGCCGAGTCGCGCGACACCCGCCCGGCAGAGGACGCCAGCGACGAAGGGGAGCCGGCGGCATGATCCGGGAAGAGACCGAGGCCGTCATCGCCCTGGCCGCCGAGACCCGGGACTGGGACTTCGCGCAGGGTATCCGCGACGGCTTCGCCACGACCCCCGCACAGCCGGGCTGGACGTGGCTCAAGAAGGCCCGCCTCGCCTGCAACCTCATCCTCAACCCGGAGTCGATGCCCCGCGACATGGTCAAGACGCTCACTGAGAACTGGGGACCCACGACCGGGCCGAGGGCGTCGCAGAAACTCGCCGGCGCAGCGCTCACCCAGATGCGCGAGGATCTCGCGGCGAAGACGCAGGCCCGGCAGGACCGGGAAGCCGCCGCAGCGGCCGAGCGGGCCCGGCAGCGGGCAGAGCAGGCGCAGGCCGGGCAGCGGGGCGCAGCATGATCCGCGAGACGTGCGGCACGTTCCGGGGCGCCATCGCCCACCTGACCGCAGGCGAGGAGCAGTGCGGCTGGTGCCAGCAGGCCGAGCGGTGCGCCCGCCTCGCCGCTGAGGCGACCGCACCTCCGCCGATGCCCATCGGAGTGCCGTCGCTGGCGCCGGTGAGTGCCGAGCGGGCCGCGCTCAACCGGAACGTCCTCGACGCCGAGGTGCTGGCTTTCGAGCACGAGCGCCCCACGGGCCGCTACCGGCCGAAGCGCGGCGCAGCATGACCGCCCCCAGGGCCGACCGCTTCGGCCGCTACGCCGAGTACCGCCTCCGCAGTGAGGACCAGGAGTGCGCAGCCCTCCGCATCCCCGTCAGCCCCAGGACAGCGAGGCGCTACGAGGCCGAGCTGCGCGCCATCCAGCAAGCGAGGACAGCAGCATGACCACCGCCACCCCGCCCCCCTGCCGCTGCTGCGGGAAGCCCCGCCGGCGCCGTACCGGCCAGCCGGGACTCAAGGGAGCCAACGGCTTCTGCGAAGCGTGCAACGACCGCTGGCACGCCGCGGGCTGCCCGCCGGAAGGCCCGCCCCCGCCCGTGACCCACGCCGAGCGGGCCGCCAGGAGCGCCCGGGCCCAGCGTGAGGCCAGGGAGCGCCGCGTGCGGGACTACGCCTGGTCCCGGTCGCTCGGCCTGTCCATCGCCCAGGCAGCCGCGGACGCGGGGGTGTCGGACTTCACGGCGAGGTACAGGTACGAGCCCCTGCTCCAGCAGGGGCAGAGCACAACCACCGAGCGGGAAGGAGCGGCAGCGTGACCACCACAGCCACCCGGGAGCCCACCACCGCCGACCTCGCCGCCCTCCTGGCGCGGGGTGTCGGGCAGGACCGGGCCGCACTCATCCTCGGCCTGTCCCGCCACGACGTCCGCAAGGCCACCACGGCGCTGTACGAGGCGAGGGCGCGCGAAGCGGCCCGCGCCACCACGCCCCCGCCGGCTGGCGGCCCGGCGTGCGAGGGGATGGACCCGGCGCTGTTCTTCGGCCGTGACGGGGAGCGGCAGGACGAGCGGGAGATCCGGGAGCGGGAAGCCAGGACGGTCTGCGCCGGGTGCCCGGTGCGTGACCGGTGCCTGGAGACGGCGCTGGCCGCGCCGGAGAAGCACGGCGTCTGGGGCGGGCTGAACGAGGACGAGCGGGCCACGCTGCGCAAGCGCGAGTACGACGGCCAGCGGAACGCTAAGCGCCGGGTCGCTGGGCGGCGCCAGGAAGACGGACTGGCGGAGGCGTCGTGACCACGATCGACGAGTACCGGGCATTCCTGGCCGGGAAGGCTGCACTCGCACCGAGCGCAGGCCTCGAGGTCTGGCCGGACGAGATCCACCCGGCGCTCAAGTCACATCAAGCGGACATGGTGCTCTGGGGCGTCCGCGGTGGGCGCCGCGCCTGGTTCGCCAGCTTCGGGCTGGGCAAGACCCTGGTCTCGTTGGAGGCTGAGCGGCTGATCCTGTCCAAACTCGGTGGCGGCCGGGGCCTGATCGTGTGCCCGCTCGGAGTGCGGCAGGAGTTCGCGCGTGACGCCCGGCTGATCGGCGTGGAAACCCAGTTCATCCGCAGCCACACCGAGGCCTCGGCGGGCGGGATCTACCTGACGAACTACGAGTCGGTCCGGGACGGCAAACTCGACCCGCGCGGGTTCGATGTCGTCAGCCTGGACGAAGCGGCCATCCTCCGCGGGTTCGGCGCCAGCAAGACCTTCCGTGAGTTGATGCGGATGTACGAGGGGTCTGCGGCCTACCGCTTCGTAGCCACGGCCACGCCAAGCCCGAACGAGTATCAGGAGTTGCTCGCCTACGCGGCATTTCTTGACATCATGGATGTGGGGCAAGCGCGCACGAGATTTTTTAAGCGCGATTCCACAAAGGCCGACCACCTGACGCTGCACCCGCATATGGAGCGCGAGTTCTGGCTCTGGTGCTCATCGTGGGGACTGTTCCTCCAGAAGCCTTCGGATCTCGGCCACGATGACACCGGCTACGACCTGCCCCCGCTCACCGTCCGGTGGCACGAAATCCCGTCTGGCGGCCCGACCGCGAAGGACGCCGACCGTGACGGCCAGGGCCACCTGTTCCGCAACGCCGCCGCGGGCGTCACGCAGGCCGCGGCGGAGAAGCGGGACAGCCTGGATGCCCGCGTGGCCAGGGTGGCCGAGATCGCCCGCGAGGAACGCGAGCAGGATCCAGCCGGCCAACTCGTCGCCTGGTGCGACCTGAACGACGAGCAGCGCGCGATAGAGCGCGCCCTGGCCGCTGAGGGGGTCACGGCCTCGTCGCTGTACGGCAGCCAGCCGGTCGAGGACCGCGAAGTGCTCATCGAGAAGTGGCGGCAGCGCGAGACGGACGTCTTCCTGACCAAGCCGTCGATGTACGGCGCCGGCGTCAACCTCCAGCAGTCCCACACGATGATCTTCGCGGGCATCACCTACAAGTTCAGCGAGGTCATCCAAGGCGTTCACCGGATCCGGCGCTATCTGCAGGACAAGCCCTGCACGGTCCACATCGTCTACACCGAGGCGGAGCGGTCCATCCGCGCCGAGCTGGAGCGGAAGTGGCGCGAGCATGACGAGCTCGTCGGCCGGATGGGCGAGATCATCCGGGCCTACGGCCTGGCCAGCGAAGCGATGTCCCAGACACTGGTGCGGTCGATCGGCGTCAGGCGCCGGGAGGTCTCGGGGCCCGGTTACCACCTGGTGAACAACGACACGGTGGAGGAGTCCTTCGCCGTGCCGGATAACAGCGCGGGCCTAATTATCACCAGTCCGCCTTTTTCCACTCAATATGAATACACGCCGTCATATAACGACTTTGGGCACAGCCAGGACAATGCCCATTTCTGGGCGCAGATGGACTTCCTCACGCCTCAGTTGCTGCGGATCCTGGCGCCCGGGCGGGTCGCCGCCATCCATGTCAAGGACCGCATCACGCCGGGCGGCCTGACCGGGCTGGGCTTCCAGACGGTTCACCCGTTCCACGCCGAGGCGATCTTCCACTACCGCCGGCACGGCTTCGCGTTCCTCGGCATGATCCCCGTGATCACCGACGTGGTCCGCGAGAACAACCAGACCTACCGCCTGGGCTGGACCGAGCAGTGCAAGGACGGCTCGAAGATGGGCGTCGGCTCGCCCGAGTACATCCTGCTGTTCCGCAAGCCGCCCACCGACAGCAGCGACGGGTACGCGGACGTCCCGGTCGTGAAGGACAAGGCCACCTACTCGCGGTCGCGCTGGCAGACCGACGCCCACGGTTTCTGGCGGTCGGACGGCGACCGGCCGCTCCTGCCGGGCGAGTTGGAGACCCTGCCGCACGCGGAGATCTTCAAGCGGTTCCGGGACCACTACACCGCCAGCGTCTACGACTACGAGGCGCACGTCGCCGCGGGCGAGGTTATGGAGGCGCAAGCGGCGGCTGCCGACCGGGTTCATGCTGCTGCAGCCGCCCAGCTGGAGCGGCCAGGTGTGGACCGACGTGGCCAGGATGCGGACGCTCAACATGCTGCAGGAGCGGAAAGGCCAGCAGCAGCATCTCTGCCCGATCGCCTTCGACATCGTCAGCCGGCTCATCACCCGGTACTCCATAGAAGGCGAGACGGTTTTCGACCCGTTCATGGGGCTCGGCACCGTGCCCTACATGGCGCTGAAGATGGGCCGCCGCGGCGTCGGTGTCGAGCTCAATCCGCAGTACTTCGCTGACGGCGTGGCCTACGTGGAGGAAGTCGCCCGCGCGGCCTCGGTGCCTACCTTGTTCGATCTGCTTGGCGAGGCGTCATGACCTCAGCCCCGCACCATCCAGACCAGACCCGCACCGACGAGAGGAATTGATCAGTGAGCGGCAACAGCAGCAGTTCATCGTCTGGCGGGATCGGCTTCGCCGGCCTGCTGACGATCGTGTTCATCACGCTCAAGCTCCTGCACAAGATCACGTGGTCGTGGTGGTGGGTCCTATCGCCGCTGTGGATCGGGGCGGCGTTCGCCGTGCTGGTCCTCATCGTGATCGTGCTGGTTGCTCTGGTCAGCACTTCGGCCGGGCGCAAGCGGAAGGGGGCACGGCGGTGACCGAAACCACCACCACACCCCAGCGTGACACCCGCCCAGTCACCGTCCCGTTCTGGGCGCTGGAGCGGTTCGTGTCCCACGCCGCCGGCGATGACCACTGGAATCATGCCGACGACCCGGTGCTCGGGCAGGCGTTCAGACGGCTCGCCGCGGCGAAGGACGCCGCGCTTGGCCGCGAGCCTGCCGCGCCGCCCATGCCCGCGGAGCCGCCGCCGCTGCCGCCCGGCGACTACGGCACCGTCCATGTGATGGGCCACGAGCAGCGCGAGGGCTGGGTAACTGACGGCAGCATCGCCGGGGCCGCATGCCTGGACGTGCGGGACGAGGCGGGCCGGCTGATCGCGAAGATCCCCCCGCACTCGGTCTACATGTTCGAGCCGGGGTTCCCGCCGCAGGTGCTGGCCCGGATGGGTGCGCCGCTGGCCGCGCTCCCGGCCGGCCCGCTCCCAGCCCATCACTTCGATGAGCGCTACGACGAGGACGACGAGCCTGCGGGTGAGTTCGCCGGCCACGTGGACCCGGGAGCGGACTTCTGATGGCCCGCTCAGGCCCCGGCCCGTGGTTCCCCGCCCGCTTCGACAGCGACTGCGACGGGTGCGGCGACCCGATCAGCGAGGGTGACCGGATCCGCGCTGACGGCGAGGGCGGGTACGTCTGCGAGCCGTGTGGCGAGGACCTGGAGGACGAGGGATGACCACTGCTGTTGCGTCGGGGCCGTCCGGCGGCGAACTGGGCCACGGTGGCCGGCATAGTTCACCGCCGCACGTCTACGAGAAGCACCCGGACCTGGTGCGCCGCGTCCTGACGATCGGCATGCAGTCCCGTACCGGTCACGACCGGGCCCGCTGGGCGTCGGTGAACTGGGAGGACTACCGCGCCCACGTCGGCGTCCAGCAGCAGCGCGGCCCCTGGTCGGTCCGGATTGCCGAGTCCCCAGCCGACGGGGTAGACGCCTGGGCCGCCGAGGCGCAGGGGCTGCCGCACATGCCTGGCTGGTACACCACCCTGCTCCATGACGAGCGTGGTCTCGTCATGTCGGACCTGCCCGGCGAGGTCGCAGGGTGCCTGCCGTTCCTGGACCGGCTGGCCGCCAGCATGGCCGACGCCAGCCCGTGGATTCTCATCGGCGGCCTGGGCCTGGGCATCCTCCCCGCCTGGCTGCTGAACCACGGCCGCGCCGGGCGCATCGACGTCATCGAGATCGACCCGGACATCATCGAACTGATCGCCCGCGACCCGGCCGCGTGGGATCACTGGGCATCTGATCCGCGCCTGCACGTCCACCTGGGCGACGTGCACACCTGGCAGCCGCGGGAGCGCACCGGCTGCGCCCTGCACCCGTCGTGCGCGATGCGCGGCGGCATCCGCTGGACGGCAGCGTGGTGGGACATCTGGGACTGCGTGAGCCCCGGCAACCTCCCGTCGATGCACCGGCTGCACCGCCGCTTCGCCCGCCGGGTGGGCTGGCAGATGTCGTGGGAGCGGGCCGAGTGCGAGGCGATGCGCCGACGCGGCCAGACCGTAGAGCACCCGGGCTTCGGGTGCCTGGGAGTGACTGGAGGACGGAGATGCCTGACGACACCGAGGGCTCCGGGCCCGAGACCACCCAGTCCGATACGGACAGGGCATTCATCCTCGCCGATGAGGATGTGACCTTCTCGGGCGAACCTGACCCGCAGCCCGTGGACTGGGACCGGCTGAACCGGCTGCGCGGCGTCGGAGCGATTGAGCCTGCGGAGCATGAGACCGGGAGCACTGCCCAGGGAGTGACCCGCTGGCGGAAGCGGCCGGTGACCGTGGAGGCCATCCAGTGGACCGGGGCCAATGCCATCGAGGTGGCCGCGTTCACCGGCTCAAAGTTCGACGTGGTGGACCCGGAGGACCGCGGCGACGACCCGGACATCACGGCCCAGGTGTTCGACGTCCTGCACTCCACATGGGTCGGGCTGCACACCGGCCATTGGGTGATCAGGGGAGTCCGGGGCGAGTTCTACCCGTGCGATGACGGCGTGCTCGCGGAGACCTACGAGCCCGCGGACGGCGATCAGGTCACGGTAGGCCGGGAAGACCTGCGGATGGCCGCTGCAGTCGCTGACCGGATGAACGTCGCCGACTCCGATGGCGTCCATGCGCAGATGACCGCACCGAGATGGCCGTCTTCGACCGGCTCTCCGCTGCTGCGGAGGTGACCCGGTGAGCGCCGCCCACGGCCACGTCATCCCGAACCCGGACGGCTGGAAAGCCCGCTGCGGCGGCCCGGCCCTGTGCTCGGAGTGCGCGGCCGAACTCGCCCAGGTGCTGGCCGAAGAGGCCGCAGTGAGCATCTGGCGCACCGGCCGCAAGGTGGGCCGCACCATCTACGTCCAGCAGGGAGACGCACCCTCGGACAGCGACCCCCTGATCGGTGTGATGGACACGCCGGAACTGGCCGCCGAGGCGGTGGAGGCGGTCAGCGGGAAGCGCGGCGCGGCACGGGATGCACTCCTGGCCCTCGCTGCTGATTTTGATGCCCGGTCCATGGCTGGCGCCGGCTGGGACAAGAACTCCTCAACGGCGTGGGGGGACGCCGCCGACCTGGCCCGCGAGCACGCTCAGGGCGGCCCAGGAGCCCCCAGCACCACATCCCCGGCACAGGAAGACCCTGACCTGACCCTGGTAGGGCTGAGCCCCGCACAGGCGTACATGGCCGGGGTGAAGGCTGAGCGGGAGCGGATCGCATCCGACCTTGACCGCCGGGCTGACGAGCTCGTGGCCGGCTCAGCACCAGCTTCCGCCACGAATTCGCCGCCCTTCTGTTCGGCGTCGGCCACGCGGTGTTCAGCGGCGATGACGTCTACCGCTACCGGCTGACCCGCACCTGGGGGCCGTCCGGCACCTGTGCGGCCTGGAAGATCATGCTCAACCTGTCCACCGCGGACGCCTTCCAGGACGACCCGACCATCCGGCGGGTTACGGGCTTCTACCCGGGCATGGGGGCTGGACGGCCTGGTGGTCGTCAACCTGTTCGCGCTGCGGGTGACTGACCCGCGCGAACTGGCTCGCCACCCGGATCCGGTGGGCGAGGCCAACGGCATGTTCATCACCGAGGCGGCGAGGGACGCGACGGTGGCCGTGGCCGCCTGGGGGGCGCACCCGGCCGCCGGCCACCGGGGCGCCGTGGTGGCCACCGGGGTGCCCGATCTCCGGTGCCTGGGTGTGACGAAGGCCGGGCACCCGCGGCACCCGCTTTACGTCCGGGCCAGCCAGCGGCTGGAACGCTACGAGCCTCCGGCGGTCGCGCGATGAGTGTTTACGTCGCCCCGGCCCGCTACGTCCTGACCTGCCTGCACCGCCAGGACCCGTCCATCCCGCCTGTCACCGCCGGCCGGACCCTTCGGAGGCGAGACCATGTGCGCCTGCCAATGCTCACCAGCGAACTGTGGCGGCCTGTTACGGCGACTACGGCGACACGCTCTGCGCCGGCTGCCTGCCGCGCCCCGCTGGCCAGCCTGCCGAGCCCGAATCTGAGGGAGTGCTGTTCTGATGGCCGGGGCGGAGCGGTGATCGCCGACCTGGCCGCCGCAGCGCTGGCGCTGCCCGCGGTGGCGCTGCTAACCGCGGGTATGTGGCACCTGCTCACGAGCCACCCCGGCAGCGAGAGGGGAAAGGCGGGGGCCACGGCCGGTGCGCCGCGGCGATGGCGCTCGTCTGGGCGCTGCCGTGCTCCTCGGCTTTGGCCCCTGGCCGCCATCAACGGCCTGGGTGCCCTGCTGGCCGCATGGGAGTGGTGGAAGCGCCGCAAGCGCAGGGACCGTGCGCCTCGGGCATACGGAGCCAAGAGCCGCGCCCTTGTCGCTGCGCTTGTGCGGAAGCTCCGCGAGTCCGCCAAGCCCCGTCCGGTACTCCGTCCTGTTCCTGGCGCCGTCTCGTGACCGGCATTGTGGGCAACCGCTACCTGGACCCTGGCGACCGCCTGTCGGGCCGGAAGGACCCTCCCGAGTTGGTGACCGTACTTGCCCAGTGGAAGGGGGCCGGCCCGCGGAACGTGCTCGTGGAGTACCGGGACGGGTCGCAGGCGGTCATCCCGTTCTCCCGGCGGCTGCGGAAGGCCGAGGGTGCCCGTGCGTAGCCTGCGCCGCTGCGATCGGCACCTGCGGCTGCCAGCCGCCCCCGGAGGAGTTCCGCCAGCTCGGTTTCAGCGGCCTGTTCACCGCCGAGTCCGATGCGAGCCCGGAGACGCTGGACATCTGGGAGCCCAGGATGCCGTGCCTGCTGCCCGGTGACCGCTGGGTGGCGCTGAGGGCTGACCGGGAGCGTGGGATCATCACGCTGGTGCGCCGGGATGGCACGGCGGTCTGGGAAGCGCTCACGCGGCCGGGGAGTCCACGATGACCGGCCAGCAGCGATGGGGCCACGGGCTGGTCGGCCCGGTGCGGAAGCGGCCCATCCTCTCGCTGACGGTGGGCGCGGTCGTGGGCGGGTTCGCGGTGGGCCTGGTGATCGGGTGGGTGTGGTCGCGGTGACCGCCACCCCTTGTGCCTCGCCCGGCGAGGGTGAGAGTAGCAGTCCACGTCAAGCGCTGTCACTCCCCGGTCTGCCTGCGGCGTTGTCGCAGGATTGCGACACGGTCCTGTCGCGGATTTACGACACGTCCCGGCGTTCAGCGGCGCGAGTTGCCTGCGGGTTTGTCGCAGAATTGCGACAACTGCTGGCGAATCCGGTAGCGGCTCGTCCGGTCCACGCCAAGCTTGTCCAGCGCCGCAGCGGTGCCCATGCCGGACATCTCCAGCAGCCGGACCTTCATGGCCATTGGCGGCAGGCCGGACAGCGCCAGCGCGGCGAGGTCAGGTGCCGCTACGTGCCCGGCACTCTTACCGGGCAGGCAGCCGCCGAGCAGGTCACGCATGTACGGGCGGAGCGTGTCGCGGTCGTGCTCCGCGCAGAACGAGTTCCAGCGAAGACCCTTGCCGTGGACTTCGTACTCAATGGCCCGTGGCGCACCACAGAGCAGGCATGGTGCCCGCCAGCCGTTAGCCTCAGCCCGGCCATCGAGTTTCGGGCACCAGTGCAGGATCGCGCAGTCCTTGGCGGGCTCGCCATAGGCGCACCCCACCCCGGGGGTTACTGCTCAGCTTTGTCGTGCCTGAGCTTCGCCGCCCGCTCCACCTGCCCGGGATCCGGGCGGCCGGGCAGCCTTACGCCCCTGCGCCGCATCCACCACTGTGCGAGCTGGCGCAGGACCATGCTCCGGTCGGTGCCCATCGCTTCGGCCAGCGCGCCGAGGTCGGCCCAGTCGTCATTGGAGAAGCGCACCATGCGGTGCTTGTTCCCCGGCTGGTTCGGCATCTTCATGATTGTGCCCGGTGTACGTACGGTTTTCAATGCGACCTCCTTGCGGTGTACGTACACCGATGCTAGCGTGGTGTACGTACACCTTGCAAGTGATCTAGGAGCACCGATGACCGAGACGCCCCGGCCGGTCCCGGAGAACGCGGCCTGCCACACCGGCTACCACAGCCACTACGTGCGCCTCGGCGGGGCGTGCCGCCGGTTCACGTCGTTCGACCCGCTCGGCCCCGGCCTGGCTGCCGGTGACGGCGCGGCCGGGGGGATGGCCGACCCCGACCACGCGGCCGGGAAGCCAAGCCGCCGGGAGAAGGAAATCGCCGCGTGGCTGACCCACGACGTGCCGCCCGAACTGCGCGAGGCGCAGTTCGACATCGCCACCCTGCTGGCCAAGATCGAGCAGATGCGCGACTCGCTGTGGATGTCCACGCGGAACATGATCGAGGCCGAGCACCGGGCCTTTGAGGCTGAGCAGAACTCGCAGTCTGGCCGGCTGGCCGAACTGCTTGCAGTGTCCCGGCTGGACGCGGCGTCCCTGGCCCGCAAGAACGAGATGCTCGCCGCTGCGGTCGCGTTGTGCGAGCGCGAGCACTGCGGACGGAAGGACTGATCCGATGCCGATCACCGTGAACGAGATCTGCGGCAACGCCGACGCCTACAAGCGGGCGCACCCGGGCCTGTTCCGGCCAGGCTGAGGCCACCCCCAGCCGCGACTCACGGCTGAGTCCCCGGAGCACCTGGACGACGAGGCCGAGCAGATGGCCCTAAAGGAGCGGTGGACATGACCGAGATCTCCAACGCCGAGAAGATCACGTGGCAGCGCCAGGCCCACGCTCTGCTTGGCCAGCCTGCTCGAACTGGCCGCGAAGGGGGACCTGCCCCCGATCACCTGGACAGTCCGGACGGGTGGCTCCAGCCTGTCCGGCCAGGTGCTCAGCCATCCGGGCACGGAGCGCCGGGAGCGCTTCGTCGCGTGGCAGGCCGCGATCACCCAGGCGTCCGGCCGCACCCCGGACCACGGGCCACGAGCACAGGTCCAGCAGCGGGGAGACCCGGCTGGTCACCGGATGGGAGCACCTCCCGGTGAAGCTGGGCGCGAAGCACAAAGCACTGTACCCCACGGTGAACGTGACCCTGGCGGCCAGCATCTGGGCAGACGAGCCGGGCGACGAGGACGAGGAGGGCTGAGCCGTGACCGACGTTGACGACTGGGACGAGGGCCCGGAGGAGTACGAGGCCGCCCAGCGCGCCGCCGAGGAACCACCTGACTGGTACCTCGAAGAGGAAGCCGAACGGCAGCACGAGAGGCACTGCGCCGAGGTCCACGGCGGCGGCGAGTGCGTCTGCCCGCCGTACGAGCCGCCGCGATGCCGCCTCCTGCGGCGCCTGCCGCGCTGGTCGCCCCGCAACGGCTGGCACAGCGGCACCCCCGGCGTCTGCGACGTGACGGGTTGCCTTGACCCCGTGGAGAGCGCGGCGGGCCCACCGCGTGTTCCACCTTCCGCCGTTCTAGAGGAGCCGAGCCGATGACCACCACCACCGAGACCACCACCACCACCCGCACCTGCCCGCCGAGCGACGTAGCGGACATGATCGTCCCGTGGCCGGAAGTCCAGCCCGGAGAGGTAGTTCTCTGGGACGGCGAGTTCCGCCGCGTCGAGCGCATCTATCCCATGGACTACGGCAACCCGGCCTTCGTGCTCGACGGTGACACGCACAACGGAACCATCCCGGTCGGCACCCACGCGGCCGTCCGCCGCTACACCGAGGGTGCCCCTGAGGCTGACCCGCCGCTCTCGGAGACCGGGCGCTGGCAGGTCGAAGAGGCCCGCAGCACGCTGGGCCGCTGGGACCGCAAGCACGGGCCCGAGATCTACGGCACAGATCGGACTTTCGCTGACACGATCCGGGGCCTCTTGGTGATCGTGGACGAGCTCGCCCCGGCTGGCGAGGAGAGCTGACATGGCCACCGAAACCGAGATGAGCCCCGACCTGCGCCGGCTGGCGAGCGACCGCGACTGGCACGGCTACCTGACCCTGGAGAACCTGGACGCCGTCGCCGGGCGGATGCGCAAGCTGCTCACCGGCCGCCGCTACACCTGGACCGCCTGCAACTCGGGGCTGCGGCACTACTTCCCGGAGGTCCGGGCCGGCCAGCAGCTCCGCGACCGTGGGGTGACCACCTACCGCGAGGAGGCTCAGCATGGCCCGTTTGGCGGGATCACCGTCCCCGACACCTACGGCGTCTGGGGGCTGCACACCAGTGCCCCGGACCAGCGGACCGCGCACCAGCAGCGCACCGAGGCCTGGGACCGCGCCACCGAGGAGCAGCGGCGCACCGATACCTGGGACGACCAGCGGCTGACCTACCTGCACATCACCTGGGACAAGATCGAGATCGAGCACTACGCGATCATCGGCTACCGGCTCTACTGGGTGATCACCGTCGAGCCGCGAGACGACGAAGACCACGCACTCATCCTCGCTGCCCTGGACGAGGCCGCAGGCGACCGCGCCGAGCGTGCCGCGTATCACCGCCAGGAGGGTGACACCGAGGAAGAGCAGCAGCACGCCGAGCGGGCCAGCGAGTACCGGGAGCTGCGGGACCGGCTGGAGGAGGCTGGCCGTGGCTGACTCGCCGGCCGATGAGCTGCGCGCCGCCGCTGCGCTCATGCGCAAGCGCGCCAAGGAGGCGACACCCGGCCCGTGGGAGCGCCCATTGGACATCCGTCACAAGAACAGCGTGATCGCAGCGCTGCCCGAGGACGAGCGGGGCGAATGGGTCGGTGGCGTCATCCCGGCCCGCTTCGCCAGCCACAAGGGGCTGCTGGGCCGGTACGCCGGCCAGCGAGAGCGCGTTGGCATCGTCTCAGCCGCTATCTGGTCGCTCGGCAGCTTCATGCGCAAGCGCAGCGGCCGGGACCTGGACTACATCGCCAGCATGCACCCGGGCGTGGCCCTGGCTGTCGCTGACTGGCTGGACAGCGCGGCTGAGCGCGACGGGCAGGTCATGGTTCTCGTGCGCGAGGAATGGGACGCCGCGCTCAATGTGGCCCGCGCCTACCTCGGGAGTGATCCCCGGTGACCCGCTTCATCCTCCCCATCGAGAAGCACGAGCACGCCCGTCCCTGCCAGCCCTGCAAGGGAACCGGAGTCACAGGGGAGCGCTACGAGATGCCCGCGGGCGAGCACATCCTCCTCGTGGAGGTGATCTGCCCGGCCTGTGATGGCTGCGGCAACGGCGACCCGGACCACCCGGGCTGCAAGGTGGAGTGGCACGCCGACCCGGACGGCTACGTGAACGCCGACGACGAGAGCGACGCCGGCCTGCTGGTCCTGCGGGTGGTCCGGCCGGGGCTGGAACGCCGTCCAGGGCTTCCGTGGCGAAGGTGACGACGTGGAGATGATCCTGACCCGGGTGCCGTGCGGGTGCTCGGAGAGCAGGCTTGTGGAGGCTAGCGATGACTGACGGAGTGACCGTAGGCGAGGTGCGCCGTTTCCTCCAGCGGGCGACCGGCGTGCGCATGCATGAGGTCGCACAGGTGGTCGGCGTGTCCCATGCGGCGGTGAGCCAGTGGGAATCGGGGCGCATCTCGCCCACCGCGCCGCACGCCCTGGCCTACGGTCGGCTGCTCCGCGATCTCGCCAGGCGCGCCGCTTAGCCCGGTGCTGTAGCCGGAGGGGCACGTGATTCGGTGGTCACACGGTCGGGATGCCCAGGACGCGAGCGGGGTTGCGCTCTGGGGCGTAGATCGGCCCGTTGATCTCCTCATGCCAGTCCCGGCGGTAGCTAAATCCCTCAGCGGTCAGCTCGAAGTACTGTGTCCAGCCACCATCGAGCACCCACTCAACTGGGCCAGGCGGGAGCGGGGTGCTGAAGATGGGCATCGTCATGTTGCATAGTTCGCAGAGCGGCACCAGATTCTGTGGGCCGTCGAGTCCGTCACGGGCCCGGTTGACGAGATGGCCGCGGTGCAGCATGCCGGAAGCCGAGTTCCAGCGGTCTTTCAGGCTGAGGCCCTGATCGATGCCGGGGATCGTCTGCTGGCAGGCGAAACACTGCGGATACTCCAGGGGGATGCAGAACCAGTCTCTGCCGCCCGTCCAGTAGCTGGCGATCGCCCACAGGGATGGCATGCGCCGTTCTGGGCGCTCGGTCACCGTCATGGTCACCCGGCTGTCTCCGTTCGCCTGCTTCCCGGCTGTGCTGTAGCCAGACTATCGCCCAGCACTCCCCCTCACCCGCTACCGTTGCAGGGTGCCCTCATCGCCCGCTCCCCTCGTTCCAGCGATCGGGTACGTGCGGGTCAGTCAGGCCCGCGAGGACATGATCAGCCCAGAGCTGCAGGAGACCATGATCTCCGCCAGTGCGCAGCGGGACGGCCGGCGCATCGTGCGGTGGATCAGGGACCTGGACGACACCGGCCGGAGTTTCCTCCGCAAGGCCAGGCAGGGTATCGCTGCGATCGAGGGCGGCGAGGCCGCAGAGATCCGCGTCTACCGGTATGACCGGTGGGGGCGCAACACCCACGAATCCCTCGCGAACATCGCCCGGGTCGAGCATGTCGGCGGGGCGGTCGTCTCGGCCACCGAGCCCTACGACCCCGAGACCGCGATCGGCAAGTACAACCGCACCAACGCCCTGGCCCTGGCCGAGATGCAGTCCGACATCATCGGGGAGAACTGGAAGGCAGTGATGGGCAGCCGGCTCGGCCGCAAACTTACGGCCACGGGGACTCGCCGCTTCGGGTATGTCCGGTGCGGCCGGGTGCCCAACCCGGATACGCGGCAGAAGAACAGGTGGATCCGCGACCAGGCCGACCCCCTGGGCGAACGCTACGAGCCCGACCCGCAGACCGGCCCGGTGCTCCGGGAGCTGTACGAGCGGTACGTCGCCGGCGAGGGCAGCGTAGTCCTGGTCGGCTGGCTGAACTCGGCAGGCATTTTGACCACCTACGGCAACACCTGGTCCACGCAGGCCCTGTTCAGCGTCCTTGACGCGGGGTTCGGCGCCGGGCTGATCCGCGTTCACGACCCGGCGTGCAAATGCAAGCGGGGCGTGCGGTGCGGCCGGGCCGTGTGGCTTCCCGGCTCCCACGAGCCGGTACTCGGCCCCGGGACGTGGGAGAAGTACCAGCGGCGGCGGGCGGAGCAGAAGACGTTCCCGCCCCGGATCCGCAACCCGGTCTACCCGCTGTCGGGGCTGCTGTACTGCGGGGAGTGCCAGAAGCGGCTGACGGTCTGCTCCGACCATGGCCACAACGGGACCGGCTACCGGTGCCGCCAGCGCCAGCACCGGCGTGGCTGTGGCGGCTGCTACGTGAGCAGGCCGGCCGCTGAGGACGCGGTGCTCGCGTGGCTGGCCACCTACGCGGCGGACATCGACGCCGCGGCAACTGCGGCAGCGGCCCGGCGGCAGGCGGTCACCAGGAGCCGCACCACGCGCAAACGCGGCACCGCGCAGCTCGCCCAGATCGACGGGGCGCTGACCCGCCTCGTGACCCGGC
The DNA here is from genome assembly GCA_963714445.1 of uncultured Actinomycetota bacterium. Lineage (GTDB taxonomy): Bacteria > Actinomycetota > Actinomycetes > Streptomycetales > Catenulisporaceae > Actinocrinis. The sequence goes on along the minus strand of CAVQPP010000333.1, from coordinate 30,026 downwards.
GCGCTCTCGACGAGGAGATGCCCGAGTCCGTGTACGAGAAGTCCAGGGCTGAACTGCTCGCCAGGCGGGCACGGGCTGAGGCTGCTCTCAGCGAGGCCGCGCGCGCGGAGGCCATCAACGCGCCGGACTTGCTGCCTGTCGTCGCGGGGCTGCTGAAGGAGTGGAAGTACCTGCCGGGAGGGGAGCGCCGCGAGATGCTGGCGCTGCTGATCCGCCGGATCACCGTGCACCGGGCAGGACCGCGGCAGCCACCCCGGATAGAAATCATCCCGGTGTGGGAAATGACCAGTAATGGCACACCTTAATTTGGTACGGTTCTGGTTGCACAGCTTGGCCACGGCGTACTCGGGCAGCCCGGTGAGGCTCCGGCTGGGCCGCCGCACCGCGTCGAAGTCGATGCCGCGCGCCTGGTAGTGCGCGTCGCTGGACACGGTGACCACCCGGGCGGGCGCACCGGCGGTCAGGCAGTCCAGCAGCGCCGCGGTCAGCGCGAAATGGCCGAGATGGTTGACCCCGAACGCCAGCTCGAAGCCGTCCGCGGTCTGGCGGCCGCGCCGGCCGGGCAGCCCGGCGTTGTTGATCAGCCCGTGCAGCGGCTGGCCCAGCGCGCGGAACGCCGCCGCGCAGTCGCGTACCGAGTCCAGCCGGGCCAGGTCGAGCGGGAGGACGCCGACCGCCGGGTTCCCGGTGGCCGCGGTGATGCCGGCGGCCGCCGCCTGGCCCTTCTCGGCCGACCGGCAGGCCAGGTACACCCGGGCGCCCCGGCTGGCCAGCCCCGCCGCCGTGGCCCGGCCGATCCCGGCGTTGCCGCCGGTCACCACGTAGATCCGCCCGTCCAGGTCCGGCATGAGCGCAGTCAGGCGATGTACAGCGCTATCGCGGCGTACTGGCACGCGGCCGCGGCGCAGACGAAGACGTGGAACACCTCGTGGTAGCCGAACACCGAGGGGTACGGGTCGGGCCACCGGAAGTGATAGGACACGGCCCCGGTGAGGTAGAGCAGGCCACCGCCCAGCATCAGCACGCCGGGCACCGCACCGGCGTGAATCCAGACCTCGGGCAACGCCAGCGCCGCCACCCAGCCGAGCGCGATGAACGTGCCGCCGACCAGCCGCTCGGGGGCGTTCATCCAGGCCATGTGGATCACGGTCGCGGTGCCGGTGAGCGTCCATAGCACGATGAGGCCGGCCACCCCGATCCCGCGGCCGGTGACCATGACGAACGTGGGCGTGGCCGTCCCGGCGATCAGGAAGAAGATCATCGCGTGGTCCAGCCGCTGCAGCCGGCGCCGCCAGGTGTCGGTCCAGGTACCGCAGTGATACAGCGCGCTGACCCCGAACAGGGCGCTCACGCTGGCCGCGTACACCGCGATGCTGGCCACCCGCGCCTGGCCGTGCGCCTGGGTCAGCAGCACGGTGCTGATCACCAGTGAGGCCGCGAACCAGAGCAGGTGCAGCCAGCCGCGCATCACCGGCTTGGTGTAGTGCACACCGCGCCGCGCGTCGTAGAACCAGTTCGCGGCCCGCCCGTTCCCGGGTGGCGGCGGTGGCGCTGCTGGCGTGGGCTCGATGACGGCCACCGGCGACCTCCCTCCCTGGCACCGGGCCCTACTGATTCTGCTCTGCCAGCGCCCGGTTATCCAGTGTGACCGAAAACCGGCGTAATTGCTGCCCCGATGGGCTAGATGTCCGGTAAAGACAAAAGAACGGCGGTCAGCGCAGGGCGGTGCCGCCGGCCGCCGGGGCGTCACCGGCGGCGGGGGCGTCACCGGCGGCTGGGCTGCTGTCGGCGGCGCTGTCGGCCGCCCAGGGGCCGTCGGCGGCGGGGGCGCCGCTGCCGCCCAGGCTGCCCGCGAAGAACGTCCGCGCGGCCGCAACCAGCTGGTCCAGCGGCGGCCACCAGGGGCCCTGCGGCAGCTCTCGCAGCGCCTGGCGCACGTGCGCGGCGGCCTGCCCGTCGTCCTCCGGCGTGACCACCGCCGCGACCCGGCGCGGCCGGGCCGCCCGCAGCGGGCCGAGATACAGATCCGGGCCGGTGCCCTCGGCGGTAGCCGAGGTCAGCGCCAGGTAATAGTCGGGCAGCTCGAAGCGTCCCGCCCGCCAGGCCGCCAGCGCCTCGGCCGCTGCCGCCTCGAAGCCGGCCGGTCCCGGGGTCCCGGCGGACAGGTCCCACATGGCCCGCCACTGCGCGGCCACCCCGGCCAGCGGGTCGGCGGGCACCAGCACGAACGGCGCGGCGCGGCGGCCCGCCTCGGCCAGGGCCCGGGCGGCCGCAGTCAGCCGGTCCGGCTCCTCGTCCGGAACCGGAGGGCGGACCAGGGCGATGTTGGTGGACTGGGCCACGGCGGCCAGGAGCGGTTCCCGCACCGCGCCCACCACCGCGACCACCGTCGAGGACTCGCGCCGCACGGCCCCGATCATAGGCCCGCGGCGTCAGCAGCCGCCGCAGCGCCCTCAGCCACCCGCCCAAACGCATCAGCGCGGTGCATCGTGCCCGCCGGTGGGGCACAATGCACCGCGCTGATCCCTCCGCGCGGACTACAGCCCCGGCCGGCGGGCCAGCGGGAACGGCGGCGTGATCAGCAGTTGCACGTTCCGGTCCGTCGCCTGGCCGCTCCGGCCGGGGTGCGGGCCGTCGAACGGGATGGTGGCGGCCAGTTCCCGCACGACATGCGGCTCGCTCGTGGCGATCTCGACCGCCCGGTAGTCCGAGCTGGCCCCGCGCCGCAGGACGGCACCGGCCACCAGCCGGCGTTCAGTAGAAAGCGGTGGGTGGGGTGGGGTCAACCTTCGGCCAGCGCTATTTCATTGCCTGGGCCCAGTTCGCCGCCAGGTAGCTGGCGGCGTCGGTGGCCTGGCTTTCACTGAGGAAGACGGGCGTGCCGGTGACCGGCGGCAGCGCTGCGGCGGCCGCCTTGTCCAGCGAGCCGTTCGAGGTCATCGCGGTCATCTCGACCGGCCGCGCGCCGCCGTTGAGCCACAGGTTCTGCCCGCCTGCCGTGGCCTGCGAGTAGAGGAACTCCTCCCACAGCCGGGCCGCCGCCGGGTCCGGCGCGTTCTTGTTGATCGCCTGCGCGTAGTACCCGGCCAGGGTCGCGTTGGCCGGCACGAACACCTTCCAGTTCGAGCCCTGGCCGACCACGCTGGCCGTGTTGAGGTAGTCCCAGTTGATCACGACCGGGGTGGTCCCGGCCTTGATCGTGGCCGCGGTGGCCTGCACCGGGACGAAGTTACCCGCGTGCTTGAGCTGGTGGAAGAAGCGCACGCCCTTGGCGATGCTGGCCGCCGTGCCGCCCGTCGCCAGGTTGGCCATCATCACGCCGTTGAGCGCGGCGTTGGCCTCGGTCGGGTTCCCGTTCAGCGCGACCGCGTGCTTGAACTTGCGGCTCAGCAACTGGCGCACCGAGGTAATGGTGCCGAACCTGGCCGAGTTGTACCCGATGGACATGTAGCCGCCGTAGTCCTGGTACCACCGGCCGGTGGCGCTCTTCTGCGCGGCCGGGATGTCGGCCCAGGTGGCCACCTTGTACGGGGCGAACAAACTCGTGCTGACCAGGGCGACGGCGATACCGATGTTCAGTACGTCGGGTGCCTTGGCCGTGCCGTTCCCCGACTTGACCGCGTTCACCTCGTCCTGGCTGCTGCCATCGGGATCAGCGGAATTGACGGTGATCCCGTACCTGGCCTCGAAGTCCTTGATGATCGTGCCGTAGTTGGCCCAGGCCGGCGGCAGGGCGATGACGTTGAGCTGGCCCTCTTTCTTGGCCGCGGCGACGAGCTTGGCCATCCCGCCACCGGCCGACGCCGAGGTGACCGTGGCCCAGCTGGACCCGCCGCCGCTGGAACCCGATGTGGAACTCGCCGAGCAGCCGGCGGCCAGCAATGCCAGTGCCGCGACTCCCATCAGGGTCAAGCGATAGGGAGATCTCACGCATTTCCTCCGGTTGGTGATCCCCAAGTGTGGCGGCCCGCGGCCCGCGGCACGCTAAGAGCCGGCGAGTTCTCACGCGCGGCTCGCCGCCGGCGGCGGCCCACCCGCGCAGCACCACCCGCCCCAGTAGCCCCGTCGGCCCCGTCGGCCCCGCCGGCCCCGCCCCAATGACCGGTGGCTGTACGGAGGCGCGGGCGACCAGTTCGACCGGGGCGATGTAGTCGTCCAGCGGCACCTCGCCGAGCAGCCGCCGCATCAGGGCCCGGCCCATTTCCTGCCGGTCCAGCCGGATGGTGGCCAGCGGGGGTCCAGCAGTTCCGAGGTCGGCAGGTCGTCGTGGCCCAGCACGGAGACCTCCGGGCCTACCTGCAGCCGCAGCTCACGGGCGGCTTTGTAGACCCCGTGCGCGGTGTAGTCGGAGTTCGTGATGAGCGCGGTCGGCGCGTCCGGGGCAGCCAGCAGCACCGCGCTGGCCACGTGCACGTCGGGGATGGTCAGCGGGAGTACAGCACGCTGCCGCGCAGCCCGAGCACGCGGCACAGCCGCCGGAAATGACGCAGCCGGAGCACGTCCAGGAAGAACGGGTTGGCGAAGTTGCGCACCACGAACCCGTAGGTGGTGGTGCGACCCCGGCGCAGCGCCTGGGCCTGCGGATTGGCCCGGTAGCCGAGGTGCTGCGCGGCGGCCAGGATGCGCCGCCGGGTGTCGTCGGCCACGCCTGGCTGGCCGTTGAGCGCGAAGCTGGCCGAGGCGACCGAGACGCCGGCCAACTTCGCCACGTCGCGGATTCCTACCGCGCGTACTGATCCGTCCCGATGACTCGCCATGCTCTTCCCCGCAGCCTGGCGCTGCGCGGCCGCCACGAGGAAGCCGGGGCCGTCACGAACGCGGCCGCGGATTGTCGGTGGCCGGTGGCACAGTGGGGGGCAGTCCGCGGTTCGCCACGGGCCCGCCCGGGTGGGTAGGTTCGGGCTTAGCACGGGAGGAGCGTGAGTACGATCGCCACCACCGGCACTATTACTTATGACCTGGAGATGCACCGGGCGGAGCTGACTGGCTACTGCTACCGGATGCTGGGTTCCGCCCATGACGCGGACGACGCCGTGCAGGACACCATGGTGCGGGCCTGGCAGGCGTTCGACCGGTTCGAGGGCCGGTCAGCGGTGCGCTCCTGGCTGTACCGCATCGCCACCAACGTGTGCCTCGACATGCTGCGCAGCCGGCAGCGCCGCGCGCTGCCGATGGACCTGTCCGCGCCGGTGCCCTCGACCACGGCCCCGGTCGCGACCCGGCCGGAGACCACCTGGATCGAGCCGATCCCCGGCGACGCGGCCATCACCGCCCCGGACGCCGACCCGGCCGGTCAGGCGGTCCTGCACGACACCGTCCGGCTCGCGTTCATCGCCGCGCTGCAGCACCTGCCGCCGCGACAGCGCGCCGTGCTGATTCTCCGCGAGGTGCTCTGCTGGCAGGCCGCCGAAGTGGCTGACCTGCTGGACACCACCGTGGTGTCGGTGAACAGCGCGCTGCAGCGGGCCCGGAGCACGATCGCGGCCACTGGCCCGGACGCCGAGCAGCCGACCCCGGCCGTGGCCGAGCAGGACCGGGAGCTGCTCACCCAGTACGTGGACGCGTTCCAGCGCTACGACGTTGACGAGCTGGTCACGCTGCTGCACAAGGACGCGAGCTTCTCCATGCCCCCGTTCGAGATGTGGCTGCGCGGGGCGGACGAGTTCCGTGGCTTCTGGACCGGCTACGGCAGCCCCTGCGCGGGATCACGGCTGGTCCCTGTGGTGGCCAACGGCGGCCCAGCCTTCGGCCAGTACAAGCCCACCGCGGGCGGCACCCGGTTCGAACCGTGGTCCAGATCAACTCGGCCTGCCTCACGGCCGGTCTCAGCAACCTCACTACCCTTCCCATTCCCGGCTGCCATCTGCCGACGCCCGACCCGGTCGGCTCGGGTGCGCTCCGGCTGACCGGCAACAGCCTCGACCTCGAGGGTGGGACGTTTTACGGTCTGTCCGTTCCCACGACCGAGGGGCTCGACGTCAGCTTCAACTCCTATCAGTACTTCACGTCGAACGGCGACGCTGATGGCATCGCCTTCGCGCTGGGTGCTGCCGACCCCAGCAACCCCGCTCCGCCTACCGCCATCGGTGGGCCCGGCGGATCGCTCGGCTACGGCCCGCAGGTGGGTAACGGCCTGGCCGGCCTCAGCGATGGCTACCTCGGTATCGGTCTCGACGCCTTCGGCAACTACAGCAATCCCGTCTACGACGGCACCGGCTGCACTCCACCGACGTGGGAGCGGTTCGTCGGCGGTCAGGTCACGGTCCGTGGACCGGGCAACGCCAGCCAGGGATACTGCGCCATCAACAGCACCCTCGTCACCGACGGTGGGGCCAATATCCCCCTCGCCGCCACCAATTCTCAGACCCGCACTCCGGCCCTGGTCCCAGTAGAGGTGGCGATCAACCCCGCCGCCGCGCCGGTCGCCATGGTCAACAACCCGTCGGTGATGGTCCCCGCCGGCGACTACGCCGTGGTATTCACCGATCTCAGCGGCGTCGTCCACACCCTCCAGGGCCCGCTGCCCTCGTCGCTCAACGGCCAGATCCCCTCCGGCCTGTATCCCTCCGGATGGATCAACCCGTCGACAGGCATCCCCTACCAGCTCACGTTCGGATGGGTCGGCTCGACCGGCTCCCTCACTGACATCCACGAGGTCTCCTCGGTCCAGGCCGACACCCTCAACGGCGCCCCGGTGCTGTTCAACATCACGAACACCGACTCGGGCAACGGGACCCTGCCGACCGGCCAGCCGGCGACCTGGACGGTCAATACCGCCACCACGGCCAGCAGCGCCCCGGAGGCCGACCAGGTGACGGTGACGGACACCTTCACCGGACCGGTCACCCTCAGTGGTGCATCCGGCACCGGCTGGAACTGCTTGATCGCCAGTGAGACGGTGACCTGCAACTACCCGGTGTCGTCTGCCCTGCCGCCGGGCACCTCGCTGCCGGCCATCACCATCTCCGGCACGCCCACCGGGGCGGTCGGCAGCTCGCTGGACTCCACCGCCACCGTGTCGTCGGCCGACGGACTGCCCATCAGTGCCGTTGACAACGACACCTTGGCCGCCAGCCTGGCGTCACCGAAACTGAACACGACCGTGACTGGGGGCTCGCAGTCCGGTGCGAACATCACTGTCCCGCGCGGTACGTCGATCAAGGACATCGCCACCCTGAGCGAGGGTGCCAACCCGGGTGGAACCATCACCTTCGACCTGTACGGGCCGAATGACGTCAACTGCGGGACTTCCCTTGCCAACACCGTGGTCAACGTGACCGGCAACGGCTCCTACAGCTCGACGGCGTTCCCCGTCACCAACCTCGGGATCTACCGCTGGTCTGTCTCCTACAGCGGCGACCCGGCGAACCATATGGCCAACGAAGGTTGCGGCCAGGAGACCGCGTCAGTCACTCCGCAGCTGCTGACGGGCCGGGCCTACGCCCTCGCCGCCAACGCCAGCGTTCTCGGCATCCCGCTCACTATCACCCCGACACCGGACACGGGTTCGATCTCGACCACCTCGAGCACGGTCACCACACCCTCGTGCGTGACCTTGTCCGGCCTCATCTCGGCCCAGGCGCTCTGCACCAACGTGACCACCGTGGCTGCGAACCCCAGCGGGTCGTCCGGCTTCGCCGAGATCGCCAACGCGGTCATCGGCCTCAAGGGCCTGCCGGTCATCGGCCTCCGGGCCTTGAACGCCTCGTCGGTCACGACCTGTGCCGGTTCGCAGGGCTCCGTCACCATCGGCTATCTCGCCGTCGGCTCTGACGTACTCATCTCGACGACGACGAAGATCAAGCCCAATACCGCCATCACTGTCGGCGGGATCTCGATCATCCTCGACGCCCAGGCACCGGTGACCGGGCCCGATCATGGCCTGACGGTCAACGCCGTGACGATCACCATCAACGAGCTCGGCGTCAAGGCCGACGTGGTCCTCGCCTCGGCCGAGAGCGACATCGGCAACTGCCCATAGCCACTCAAGCGGAGCTACCGCCCGGCCACGTTTTCGAGCAGGTCGAACGCTTCGTTCATCCCGTCTTCCATCCCTGACTGCATCTGGATGTCGCGGAACTGCTGACTGTGGTGCTCAACCAAGATCGTCAGGGTCGTGCGCCCATCGGTCTCGCTGAACGTCACCGTGTTGAGCGCCTCGGCATCGGGCATGGGCTCGAAGACCTCGGTGCTGACCAGGCGCTCGTTGGGCACGATCTCCTGGTAGGTCCCATGGAAGGCGACGTCGAAGCCGGCGTTGGCCCGTAGGACGTAGCGCCAGGTCCCGCCTGGACGCAGGTCGATCTCGCAGACCGTCACCTCGCCCCGCTGGCCGCACCACCACCGCCGCACCAACTCCGGCGTGGTGTACGCCCGATACACCAAATGTTTGGGGGCGTCGAACACCCGCGTGATCTGGATCTGCTTATCGGTCGGCAGGGTGATCGTCGCCCGCTTGTTATCCACCACTTCCACCTTTGTCACTCCTTCTTGAGGTCGTCCAGTACCGCGTCGAGTCGGTCGAATCGCTCCGACCAGAACTGCTCGTAGCTGACGACCCAATCGTGGATGGGGCGCAGCGCAGCTGCGTTGAGTCGGTAAAGCCGTTGTCGGCCGTGGTCACGCACCTCGACCACTCCCACCGCCCGCAGGACCCGCAGGTGCTTCGAAACCTGGGGTTGCCCCATGCGGAGCGTGGCGACCAGATCGTTGACCGGCTGCTCACCGGCTACCAGCGCATCGAGAATCTGTCGCCGGCGTGGCTCGGCCACGGCGTTGAACACGTCCGCTGTCGTCGGCACTCTCGACACGCTCAAATCATATACCTGTATGGGTATATGTCAAGGCAATTGGAGCGGCCGCCGGCGGTCCTAAGGGTTGACGATTTCGACTTCGGCGACTTCGCGCTCGGCCGCCTGGTCACCGGGCGATCCGTACCACCACGAATGGCGGAGCCGGCCAGGCTGCGGAACGCTCACGACCACCTTCATCGGATACGGCACCGGACCATCGCCCGGCTCGAATACCCCGGCATCGGTTTCGCGCAGGATCGTGATCCCTTGGCCGTGCGTGTGCGCGATCACCATGATGGCGGTGCCGTCGTCACCCCGGCCGACCACCGTGTGCTCGACGTGACCGAGCACGCCGCCCGGCGCCTGAACGTTGAGGATCTCATAGTCGAGACTCACACCCGCCCGGCCCGGTAGTACCGACACCACGATCCGGGCCGCCCCCACCATGTCTCTTCCCACCGCGGTTCCCTGGCCGACGTAGAGGCCCGGGTTGTTGAGCAAATCGTCCACGATTCCCATGACCGGGAGCGTACGCGACAAGGCCTGCCACCAGATCGTTCCGGGCATTGGAAAGTGAGTGTCGGTCCACGGATAACCGTCCCAGGTCCCCGAGTAGGCTACGAACGTCCGTTCGATAGAACCGAAGTGGCGGAGGTACTGCGATGGCAGTCGTCGAAGATGTGGACCTCGATCCAGGCGAGTGGCTCGCAATCCATCGATTGGATATCGACCGGGGCGAGTCGTCATGGCTCGAGGCGCTGGGCGACTTCGATGTTCGCCAGCTGTGGGCCTTGGATGGCCAGTTCTCCTGTGTGCAGTGGTTGACGTGGAAGACCCATATGGCGCGAGCGACCGCCTATGAGAAGGTACGGATCGCCCGCGCCCTGCGCTGCCGTCCGCTCCTCAAGGAAGCATTCGCCGCCGGGCGGGTTTCCTACTCCGCCATTCGCGTAATCAGCCGCCTCCGCGATCCCGATCCTGACGTCGACGAGGCAATGGTCAACGTGGCGGAGAGCGGCAAGATCAGCGATCTTGAGCGACTGGTGCAGGCCTTTGAGATGTTTGCCAGTCAGGAGCGCCCGCCGAAGGACCTGCGGTCGCGCCGAGATTTCCGGATGAAGGACCTCGGCGATGGCATCACCAGGATCGAAGTCCTGGTGGAGACGACCGAAGCCGCCGAAGTGGCGGCCGCCATCGACGCCTTCATCGATCGCGGCGCCGAGGACCAGTCTCCCGCTGGAGACAACCGGGACTGGTCGCCGGAGCAGTCTCCCGTGGGAGACAGCGGAGAGGCGTTGATGGAGTCCTCGCCGTGGCCAGGTCGTCGGGCCGATGCCTTTATGGACCTCATACGCACCGGCCGGGCGAACGCCGGCGAGGGCCACCCCGGCGGCGCCGACCGTTACCTGGTGCACATCGTCGAGCGCTCCGGTCGCGCGCGGAACTACTCGACGGCACCCCGATCGAGCCCACCGTCGCCGCCCGCATCGCCTGCGATCGATCGACGGTCCACCACGAAGTCGACGGCGGCGGCGGACCGCTCGCGTTGGGGCGCAAGACCCGAGACTGGACCACCGCCCAGCGTCGAGCCATCGCCGTTCGCGACGGCGGAAGCTGCCGGTTCCCCGGCTGTGATCATCGCTTCGTCGACGTCCACCACATCGTGCCCTGGGAGGATGGCGGACCGACCGACGTCACCAACGGCATCCAGGCCTGCGGTCACCACCACACCCTGTTGCATGAGGGCTACTACGCCATCGGTGACGGCAACGCCGAGGTCCGCTTCTTCCGCCCGGACGGCTCTTTCCTGTCGAGTACTACTCCCCTACAACGAGCGCAGCTCGTTGAATGCCGACCCAACCGATGTCCAGCCGGGGCGTTGCGCCCTCGGCCAGATCCGCCAGCAACTCCCCGAGCAACGGACCGAACTTGAAGCCGTGCCCAGACGTCCCGGCCCCGATCGTGACGCGGCCCACCCGGTCGATGACGAAGTCCTCGTCTGGCGTGTTGTCGTACAGACACCGCTCGGACCACACCGGCGAGATACCTGGCACCAACCGGCCGAGGATCGCCGCCAGCACCTCGTCCTCGGCCGGGTCCGGCGTCATGACGACCCTTGGATCGGACACGGGGCCGGCGTGATGGCGGCCGGCCTTGTACAACCCGGTGTCCGGAGTCGGCAGTCCGTAGAACATCGACGGCCCCCGCTCCACCAGGATCGGGATAGCAGCGGGTGCCGAGAAGTAGGCGACCTGCTCAGCGGTGACACGAAGCGCCAGGTCCACTCCCGCCGCCGCCAAGACAGGCTGGTTCCAAGCGCCGGCGCAGCAGACCACGTGCGCCGCCCGGATGGCGCCGCCGGTCGTCTCCACCTGGAGACTGCCGGGCTCCTCGGTGAAGCCGAGCACCTTCGTGCCCTCGAAGACCTCGATGCCCTGGCGCAGCGCGGCCAGGGTGCGCGAGGCGGAGAGTACGCCCGACTCCGGCTCGAACACCGCCGGCCCGCCAGACGCCACGTGAGGAAACCGCCGGCCCACCTCCTCCTCCGGCCACAGCTCCCAGGGCGCCCCCGCCTCGTCCAGCGCCGCCGTAAGGACGTCAAGCGAAGGCCCCACCGTGAGCTGACCAGTCGTGCGAAGCAGCGACAGGCCCGACTCCACCTCCAGCTCTCGCCACATCGGAAGTGCGGCCCGGGCCATGGCGACATAACGGGGATCGTCGTACCCGAGCCGGAAGATGCGGCACTCCCCCTTCGATCCGCTCCGGGCGTGCCCGACCTCGGACCCCTCCAGCACCACGACCTCCCGCCCCCGACGGGTCAGGTGCCACGCGGTGCTCAAGCCCAGCAGCCCACCGCCAACGACCACGAACTCTGCCTCGGTCGGCAGCACCGCTAGTCGGAGACGTCCGGCCAGTCGATCCGCAGCGTGGACTTCGCTCCAAGCAGCCGACTCACGTCCGACTCGCGGTACTCGCCGCCATCACGAACCAGCCACAGCAGCCGACGCGAGGCGCTCGTCACGATCAGCAGCTCGTCGACTTCGTGAGCCGCATAGAACCCGAGCTTCTGCCAGGTCTCGTCGTACGGTGACACGACCTCGACCGCGATGGCCGCAGTAGGGACGAAGGTGCTCGAAGGTACGACGCGGTGATATCCGGCATCAGGCACCCGGAAGTCATCCGCATCACCAAGGTTGAAAGGACCGGACCCGATCAGTCCCGCCTCGACGGCGAGCGGGCCCAGCAACACGATGACCTGGTGTACGAGCAAGCCATGCGATGAATGTGCAGCCGGTGCCAGGTGGTCGTCGCCTTCCCAAACCTCGTCGAAGGTGTCGAGGCCCAAGGCATGCCGCCGGGCGATCACTGCATCGAGTTCAGCCGGGCGAGGACCCAGCACGACGGTCCGCATCGCCGCCCACCGTACCGCCGCCCCGCGACATCGAGGCGCTAAGCGAGCTGGGCGATGGCGTCCCGGATGACGGATTCGATTTCGAGGCCGACGAGCTCGTCGTGTTCGAGCAACGCATCACGGAGCGCTTCGACGATGTGGCGGTTGTTGGCGATGAGGGTGGTGACCTCGATGCGGGCCGTTTCCAGCACGCCGCCGACCTCGTCTCGGCCCTCGTCGGTGGAGAGCACCTTGGAGACGAGATTGTGCGGTCCGGCCTGGATCGCTTCGTAGGAGAGCAGCTTGCCGCCCATCCCCATAGCGCCGACCATCTGGGCCGCAAGCGGAAGTGGCGTACTTGAGGTCGCCGGCCACGCCGGAGCTGCGCTCCCCGAAGAAGATCTGCTCCGCCACCAGCCCCCCGAGGGAGATCTGCACCAGCGAACGCAACTCCCACTCCGTCTGGGTAAACCGCTCCTCCACATCCGAATGGGCCAGCAGCCCGAGGGCCCCGTGCCGCTTGATGATCGACAGGACCTCGAGCTTGCGGGATTTGCCGACCAGCCAGGCGACGGTGGCATGGCCGGCCTCGTGGGTGGCGATGGTCCGCCGCTCCGCCTCGGTGTACTCGACCGGGTGGGCCAGCCCGATCTCCTCGGTCAGCTTGGCCTGCTGCACGTCGTCCCAGCGACATCGCCGATCCCGCCCCGGCGCAGGGCCCACACCAGCCCCTCGTCGAGCATGTGGACGAGCGTAGCCGGGCGAGTAGCCGAAGGTCGGCCGCCAGCCGATCGGTCCGGCTCGGCCACGTCGGGGTCGTGGGCTGCGCCGGGCCAGCTCGTAGTCGAGGATCTCCTTCCGCCCGGCCCGGCTCGGCAGGTCGAAGGTGATGGTCCGGTCGAAGCGGCCCGGCCGCAGAAGCGCCGGGTCGAGGTCGGCGGCCCGGTTGGTGGCCCCGATGACCAGCACGTTGGCCGGCGGCGCCGTCGGCTTGCGGATGGCCGGTCCGCCGGCAGGAACCGGTTGACCATCTCGACCACCCCGCCGCCCACCGCACCGCGCCGCGGGGCTGGTCGAACGACTGCAGCTGGATCAGCAGCTCGTTGACCACGCCGGCGATGCCCTCGCGGCCCCCGCCGCTGCCCATGCCGCCCCGGGAGGCGCCGATGGCGTCGATCTCCTCGATGAACCCGATGGCCCCGCCCTCCTTGCGGGCCGCTTTGCGCAGCGCGGTGAAGTACGAACGGATCTTCCGGTTGGTCTGCCCGTAGAACATCGACTGGAACGCCGACGACGACACGAAGAAAAACGGCACCCCGGCCTCGTGGGCCAGCGCCTTGGCCAGGTACGTCTTTCCGGTGCCCGGCGGCCCCTCGAACAGGATGCCCTTTCGCGGGGTACCGCCCATCTCCGACCGGAAAGTGGCGTGAGCCAGGAACAGGTTGAGGGTGCGGACCGCCTCCTCGACCACGACGGGCAGCCCTTTACATCGTCGAGCGAGACATCGATGTCCTCCGGCCGGAAGCGGACGTGCGGCGAGCGCCCGGCGACCAGAAACGGCACGACCATCACCGTGGCCACCAGCAGCCAGGATGAGCACCAGCGGCAGGGTCTGGCGCTCGCTGTGCGACAGGTGCGGGATGCCGAGGATGTGGCCGACCCCGACGAGATCCAGAGCCAGGCACCCACGCCGAGGACCAGGAGCAACAGCCGGGTCAGTCGCCGCTGGCGGGACACCTCCCGGGCCACGCCGACGTCGGCCGACTCCACCGGAAGGACCCGCTCATCCCGCAGCTGCTCGAGCTTCATCAGCGCACTCCTCTCCCGGCAACCATGCTGCCAGGTTTCCATCGGAATAGCGCGATCCCGGGCTTCAGCAGACGATGTCCATCCGGACGCCGTCGGCGTCCCAGGCCGGGGGGTCGGCCAGGCGGGTGATGGCCCGGGCCATGATGCGCCGAGCCGTCCAGAGGTCGGCCAGGGCGTCGATCAGCTTGTTCTCCCGCACCGTTTTGGGCCGCTCGGCCAGGCACCGCTCGGCGCCCGGCAACTTCATGCAGAGGAGGTCCCGGCGCTCCTGCCGGCCGAGCATGGAGCGGCGGCCGTACTGCGGGGGGGTGCCTTCGTTCATCTGGCGGAACGCCAGCTCGGGGTTGACCTCCCACACCACCCGCTGGCGCCAGGACTGGACTTCCCGGATGGCCTCGGCCGCCTTGGCCAGCGATCGCCAGCGCACCACGTCGAAGGTGGGGTCGATGGCCTGGGCCTCTTCCAGCGTCTGGGCTTCCAGCACCTTGCGCGACGGGGCCGGGCAGCGCGGCCCCGGCCCGCCTCCCGAGCATCTCCTTGGCGTGCGAGTCGCAGAGCCGCTGCTCGTCCGCCCCTTCGGTCAATCCGACCGGCGCGTGCAGGGCGACGACGGAAAAAGAAGGGCGGTAGTCGAGTACATCCGCCAACGACTCCAGCACGTAGGCCGGCTGGGGCGAGAGGGTGATCCCTTGCAGGTTGCCCGGGGCAACCAGCCAGCCACCCGGGACCGGCTCAACCCCGGCGAGGATTTGGTAGGGCAGCGCTGAGGCGCGCTGCCGCTCCACCCCGCCCCCGGTCATGCCGCGCCATCCACCACTTCGCCAGCGCTCACCGGCTGAGGAGCCGGCGGGGCGTCCGACATTGGCATTGTCTGGGGTCTGGGCTTTGGAATGTCTTGCGGGTACAGGCTGGCGTCGACCGCCGTCTGGTAGTCGATCAGCCCGGCCCGGATGTGGCCTTCGAGAGCCGACTCGAGCGTCTGCATGCCGTCGGCCCGGTGAGTGGCGACGACGTTGCGCAGCTGACGGGTCTTGCCTTCCCGGACCAGGTTGCGCACGGCCGGGACGCCGACCATGACCTCGTAGGCGGCGACCATGCCCTGGTCGATCTTCGGGACCAGGCGCTGGTAGATGACGGCCAGCAAGGTGCCGGCCAGCTGGACCTGATCTGGGGCCGCCGATCGGCCGGGAACACGTCGACGATACGGTCGATGGTCTGGGCCGAGTCGTTGGTGTGCATGGTGGCCAGCACCAGGTGGCCGGTCTCGGCGATGGTCAGGGCGGCCGAGATGCTCTTGAGGTCGCGCATCTCGCCCACCATCACCACGTCGGGGTCCTCGCGGAGGGCGGAGCGCAGGGCCTTGTCGAACGACTCGGTGTCGGTCCCGACCTCGCGCTGGCTCACGGCCGAGTTGACGTTGGTGTGCAGGTACTCGATCGGGTCCTCGATGGTCACGATGTGGCAGCTGCGGGCGTGGTTGATGGCGTCGACCATCGCCGCCATGGTCGTGGACTTGCCCGAGCCGGTCGGGCCGGTGACCAGGAGGAGGCCGCTGGGGTTGCGCAGGATCCCGGCCATGACCAGCGGGATGCCCAGCTCGGTCGGGGTCGGGATCTTCATGGGGATGCGCCGCAACGAGAGCGAACAGTGGCCCCGCTGGTAGAAGGCATTTGCCCGGATTCGGGCCAGGTTGCGCCACGAGAAGGAGAAGTCGACCTCGCGGCCGACGTGCAGTCGGTCCCCGTACTGATCCTTGATCTGGTTCCGGGAGATGACTTCGATCTCTTCGCCGGTCAGCGGCTCGGCGTCCGCCAGGGGCGTGAGGCGGCCGTCGACCCGCAGCAGCGGGGGCGAATCGTGGGTGAGGAGGATGTCGGTGCCGTCGCGCTCGTCAAGCACAGCGAGCCAGGCGTCCAGACGGGGTTCGACGGACATACCCCAATCATCTACGGGCGCCGTCACACCCCCCGCAACGGTGTCACAACCCCAACCCAACTGGAGGTAACCCCGGCGTAAAACCGGTTGGGAGGTTTCAGAACAGTTTCATGCAATGCTCATCTCCGTGCCGTTAACTGGTACGTAGGGACCGAGCGGCTACCGACCCCTAGAGGAAAACATGGAAGACGCACCAGAACCACACAGCGATCAAGAGATCCCTGAGCCACCGGGCGGGGCCGGGGCGTGGGTACCGCCGGCGGGCCCCCCTTCGAGCACTGGCGGCTGGACCCCCCCACCGCCCCCTACGCCCGGCAGCGGGTGGGGTGCCGCCTGGCCCCCCCCGCCGGGCGGCCAAAACCCCTACGGCGGACCGGCCGGCCCCAACCCCTACGGGGGCTACGGCGACTGGCGATCCCAAGGCCAGTGGGGCGGCGCTCCCACCGGCTGGCCGGGCGGCCCGGCCGGCCCTTCCGGTCCGGGCGGCGGGTGGGGCTGGAATCCCGGCGGCACCCCCGGTCCCCGGCGCACCCTTCCGAGCGCCATCACCGCCCTGCTGCTGGTGGTGGCGGTCCTGGTCGGACTGGGCCTCGGCCACGGCGTCTGGCGGACCAGCTCGGACAACGTCAACGCCAACGGCAACGGCAGCAGCCTCTTCCCCGGCGGCAACCTCGGGGGCAACAACGGCAACGGCGGCAGCAGCACCAACAACCCCAACGCCAGCTCCATCGCCAGCAAGGTGTCGCCCGAGCTGGTCGACATCAACACCAACCTGTTCCAAAACTCCGGGCAGGCGGCCGGCACCGGCATCGTGCTCACCTCCAGCGGGCTGGTGCTCACCAACAACCACGTGATCGCCGGCGCCTCCACCATCCAGGCCACCGACATCGGCAACGGCCGCACGTACCCCGCCAACGTGGTCGGCTACGACCGCACCCACGACGTCGCCCTCATCCAGCTGCAGGGCGCCAGCGGCCTCGCGACCGCGACCATCGGTGACTCCTCCAAGGTGGCGGTCGGCGACCAGATCGTGGGCATCGGCAACGCCGGCGGCCAGGGCGGCACGCCGAGCACCGCGCCCGGCACGGTGACCGCAGCTCAACCAGTCGATCACCGCCACCGACGAGAGCGACGGGGCCCAGGAGCAGCTGTCCGGCCTCATCGCGGTGGACGCCGACATCCAGCCCGGCGACTCGGGCGGCTCGCTGGTCAACTCCAAGGGCCAGGTCATCGGCATCGACACCGCCGCATCGCAGAGCTTCTCGTTCCAGACCAACGGCGGTCAGGGCTTCGCCATCCCGATCAACCAGGCCATGTCCATCGCCAACCAGATCCGGTCCGGCCAGACCACCTACACCGTGCACATCGGTGCCACCGCCTTCCTTGGCGTGTACGTCAATACCGGCACGACCGGGCAGGGCGCCTCGCTCCACAACGTGGTCGCGGGCGGGCCGGCGGCCAAGGCCGGCCTGGGAGCCAACGACGTGATCACCTCGCTGGCGGGGCGGTCCGTCAGCTCGTCGGCCGACCTGACCAACGATCTGATCCCGTACCACCCCGGGGACAAGGTCCAGGTCAGCTGGTCGGACTCGACCGGCGTGACCCATACGGCCACGGTCGATCTGGCTACCGGTCCCGCCGCCTAGCCTCCCGGCGATCGACGGCCGACTCCTCTCCCGGCTGCCCTTGCTCGAGGGCTCAGCCACATCATCGAGGCCGTCGCCGTCGCGCTGGTCGAACGGCGCCTGCACGCCGGCGAGGTCCTCATGGCCGAGGGCGCCCCGGGCGACACCTTCGCCTTCCTGATCGACGGCGAGCTGAGCATCACCCGGCGGGCGGGTGGTCCATTTCAATTCGTGGCCACCGCCGGCCCCGGCTCGATCATCGGTGAGCTGGCCCTCCTGAGCCACCGGCCCCGCATGGCCACCGTCACCGCGGTGATCCCCTGCCACGTGGCCCTGGGCCACGCCGATCTCCTGCTCCGGCTGCTGGACGATCCGCACGTCCTGCGCAGGCTGCGCGACCTGACCAGCATCCGCCTGGCCCACGACGCCCGCCCGGTCGACGCCGTCCTGCCCGGCGGCGACGCCATCCGGCTCCGACCCCTGCTGCCCGAGGACCGGGAGGGGGTGGCCGCCGCCCTCGAGTCGGCCACCCCGGAGTTCCGGCGCCGGCGGTTCTTCACCAGCGCCCGGCCCAGCGAGTCGCTGCTCGACTACCTGGTCGCCCTCGACTACGTCGACCATTTCGCCTGGTTGGCCACCACCGGCGCCGCCTTCGAGAGCGGGTGGGGCGTGGCCCGCTACGTCCGCGACGCCCAGCAGCGAGACCGAGCCGAGGTGTCGTTCTCCGTCGACGAGCGCCTGCAGGGTCGGGGCATCGGCACCTTCCTGCTGGGCACCCTGGCCATCACCGCGTCGGAAGCCGGGATCGCCACCATGGTGGGCCACGTGCTCGACGACAACGCACCGATGCGGGCCGTCTTCGCCAAGGCCGCCGGCGTCACCGCCTGGGACGAGCCGGGTGTCATCCGGGTCGAGGTCGCCGCCGAGGCGGCCGCCGCCCTGATCGACCGCTCGAGTCCGGGCTCAGATCCGGTCCGTCACCCACGACATCGTCACCGCCGCCACCCTGGCCCTGATGAACCCGACCTGAGCTCAGCGCGACGGCAGCACGTCGGGCAGCTGTTTGCGTGAGTGATCCCGAGCTTGTTGTAGACCCGGCCCAGGTGGGTGTCGACCGTCCGGCTGGTGATGAACAGGCGCTTGAGCGATGTCGCGGCTGCTGTGGCCCTCGGCCGCCATCCGGGCCACCCGCAACTCGCTGGGCGTGAGGTTGGTCGGGGCGGCGCGCGGTGCGCCGACCACCCACCGGTCGCCTCCAACTCCCCCCGGGCCCGGTCCGCGGTGACCGTGGCCCCGCACGCCAACGCCAGCTCGAGACCGTCACCGAGCGGGCCCGGGCCGCGTTCCGCTCGCCGTGGCGTCGCAGCGCCGACCCCAACTCGACCAGGGCTCGGGCCTGCTCGAGCCTGGCCGGCGTGGCGGCGAGCACCTCAACCGCCTCGTGCAGCCGGGCCAGGCCAGCGCCGCGTTCGGTCGCCAGCAGTCCGAGCGTCCGTAAGGCCACTCCGATCCGACGCTGATGGTCGATGCCGCGAGCCGATGCCAGCTCCGCCTCGACCATGGCCACGCCTTCCTTCCGGTCGTTGCCGTCGAGCATCAGGGCCAGCAGCGGCCGCCAGGGACGAAGGGGTTGGGCACGCCCAAGGCTTCCTGGAAGGCCTGGCTGTGCCGCAGGTCCGCGAGGCCCGCCGATCGGTCGCCGGCCGCGAACCGCAGGCGGCCGCGGGTCTGGATGAAGAGGGCGCCGCTCAGGTAGTCGGCCGCCGGACCGGGATCGAGCGTTTCGACCATGGCGGCCAGGTCGGCCAGGTCGGGGCGCTCGAGCAGGACCTCCGCTCCGTACCAGAACGTCGCAAGGACGGCATATGGCTGGTGTAACTCGCCGGCCAGCCCGATGCTGTCTCGTAAGCCAGCGGCGGCGGCGTCGAGGTTGCCCCGCTGGGCCTCGATCCACATCTCGTGCGCCAATGCCGTGAAGTGCAACATGACCGACCCGGTCCGGCGGGCCTGGGCGAACATCTGATCGATCACCTCCCCGGACCAGTCCAGTGCGTCCCTCACGGTGGGCCCCGCAAGCACCCAGGGGAGCAGCTGCACAAAAAGCCCGTCCTCCAGATCGCTCCCCCACCCCAGGCCCGATCGGCCAGTTCGAGGATCGCGCGCCCGGGGCTCGTTCTGCTGGGCATACCATGCCCCCAACAACACCAGCTGGACTTCCGATCCCGGGCGACCGCTCAGAGCGTCCTCCTGGAGCCGGGGCAGGCGTTGCACGAACTCGTGCACGTGGCGGGGGTCGAACATCGACCCGATGTCCCGAAGGGCCTCGGCCCCCCGCCGCATGCCCTCCTCGCCGTCGGTCAGCTCGCCCAGGGCGGCAGTGACCAGCGCCAAGGCCTGCTCCGGATGGGCGTAGAACAGCATCTGCGCCTGGGCCAGGGTCGCCCCCACTCGCGTGACGCGATCCTCGGTGATCTTGCGCACCTCTTCGAAGTGGGCGATGGCGCTCGTGGCGCCGATGAGCGCCTCGGCCTGCGCCAACTCCAACAGCAGGCCGACCCGCTCGTCCCGGTCCGGGCCTTCTTCGAGCGCCCGCGACAAGTAGGCGACGGCCGCGTCGGGTGCCCCCACGGCCAGGGCTCGGGCCGCCGCCTCCCGCATGGCCGCCATGGTGGCCGCGGCCCCGACCGGCGCGGTCAGGTAGAGATGAACGGCCACGCTGTCGGGATCGGCCCCGTTATCGGCAAGCAGGCCGGCGGCGTCTCGGTGGGCACTGGAGCGGGCGCCGGGCGGGAGCTCTTCGTAGATCGCGCTCCGGACGATGGGGTGCTCGAACTCCAGGACCCCCGGGCGGAGGATGCCGGCCTGGATCAGTGCCTCGAGCGCGGCGGCGGCCTCTTTTTCCTCGATATGGGCCAAGGCCGCGGCCAGTTCGAAGTCGGCGTCGCCGCCCAGCACCGCGATGGCCTGGGCCAGACGGCCGGCGTGCTCGGAGAGACGGCCGATCCGGGCCAGCGTCGCCCGGGCGATGGTCCACGGTCCGGACACGGCGATGGTGCCGACCGACGACCGCACCGGCTCGATGCCGTCGACCCGCAGGGCGGCCGTCAGTTGGTGGACGTAGAAGGGGTTGCCTCCGGTCGCCCGATGGCACAGGCGGGCGAACTCGGCATCGGGATCCTGGCCCAGGTTCACGGTCACGATCCGGGATACGGCATCGACGCTGAGCTCCGTGGGCACCACGATGTGTGCCCCCGGCACGGCCAGGATCTCATCGATCGTGACCTGGTCCGAGATGGCATCGCCCGTGCGGATGGCGCCGAGCACCGCCACCGGTAACCCCGCCAGCCGGCGAGCCAGGTAGGCGAGGAACCGCAGCGAGGGTGCGTCCGCCCATTGGAGGTCGTCCACCACCAACACCAGCGGCGCCTCGCTGGCGGCGTTGGCGACCAGCCAGTACAGACCGTGGGCGACGCCGGAGACCTGCTCGGCCGGATCGGCCGGCGCCTGCGCCGGCCCGAGCACCGCCGGCCTGGCCCGGGCCGCGGCGCCGCTGAACAGCTGCTCCAGGCGGGCCGGCGCCGCCGCCCGCAACGTCGCTTCGAAGAGCTGGCGCACCACGCCGTACGGAAAGCCCCGCTCGAGCTCCCACCCCTGCGCCCACAGCAGCACGGCGCCGCTCCGGTCGATCTGCTGGCGGGCCACCTCGAGCAAGGCCGTCTTGCCGATCCCGGCCGGACCCTGCACGACGACCAGCTGACCGTCTCCGGCAGCCGCGGCAGCCAGGGCGGCGTCGATGAGCCCCACCTCGCCGTCACGTTCAATGAGTGGCATTTCCGGAAAAAGTAGTAGGCGTTACCGATGCCAACCGCACTCCGGTAGCTCACGCTTGCGCGGATGACCGCGGATCGACCCGTTCGCGTCGTACTCGAGCTCACCGGTGGTGAGCCCATCAGCGGCAGTATCGAAGTCCAAGACCACCCAGCGGAGTCTTTTCTCGGTTGGGTGGAATTGGCCAGCAAGCTCGAAAGGGTCTGCGAGCCACGCTGACCTAGTGTCCCCCCCAAATGCGACCTGGGACCGCGGCCACCCTGATCGAGCGCGAACAGGAGTTGGCGACCATCGACGCCGCCATGGCGTCGGCCGTCTCCGGCGACGGGCAACTCCTACTTCTCAAAGGCCCACCCGGAATTGGCAAGACCTCCCTCCTCGAGGCCAGCCGGCAGCACGCCGCCCAGCACGCGCTGACTGTGCTGACGGCCCGAGGAGCCCCGCTGGAGATCGGCTACCCGTACTCGGTCGTTCGGCAGCTGTTCGAGCCGACCATCGTCGCCGCCGACGACACCCGGCGGGCCCGGCTCCTCTCCGGGGCGGCCGAGCTGGCCACCCCGGCCGTCCTCGGTCCGATCGGATCGGCGACGGATCCGGCCGACCAGGTGTTCGCCATGGTGCACGGGCTGTATTGGCTGGTCGCCAACATGGAAGCCGAGGGCCCGTTGGCGCTCCTGGTCGATGACGCTCACTGGGCCGACCTGCCATCACTTCGCTTTCTCGCCTACCTGGGTCGCCGGCTCGAAGGGCTGCGGCTGGCGATCATCGTGGCGATCCGAACCGCTGATCCCCAGGCCGACAACCGGCTCCTCGACGAGTTGGATTCCGCCCCCCGACGCCAGCTGGCGCTGCCGGCGCCGCTGAGCGAGGAGGGCGTAGCCCGATTGCTGTCGACCCAGTTCGGCCAGCCGCCGGAGACGGCGTTCGTCCGGACCTGCGCTCAGGTCACGGGCGGCAACCCGCTCTTCGTACTGGAGCTGGCCCGGTCGCTCGAAACCGATGGGGTCGAACCCATCGCCGATGCGGCCCAGCGGATCGCCGACGTCGGACCGCGGACGATCGCCCACGCCACCCTGGCCCGCCTCGGTCGCCTGTCCGGCTCGGCCGTCGAGTTGGCCCGGGCCATGGCGGTCCTGGACCGTGATGCCCGGCTGCCCCGCGCCACCCGGCTGGCCGGCATCGCGGAGTCGGAGGCCGTGGATGCCCTCGACGCCCTGATCGGGGCCGAAGTGATCGTCTCCCATGATCGGTGCGAGTTCCGGCACCCGATCGTTCGGGCCGCGATCTACGAGGAGCTGCCACCGGGCGCTCGTTCGATCGCCCATCGACGGGCCGCGGCCCTCCTGGCCGGTGAGGGCGGCGACCTGGACGTCGTCGCTCGCCACCTGGTGGCGGCCCAGCCGATGGGTTCACCGGAGACGATCGCCACCTTGCGTCAGGCCGCCGCCCACGCCTTGGCCCTCGGCGCGCCCGACAGCGCCGCGTCCTATTTGGAGCGGGCCCTCGAGGGGGTGCGATGCCGGAACTCCGGGCCACGCTGCTGCTCGAACTCGGGCAGGCCGAGCTCTGCTCGGCTCAGGTCCTTTCCCCACGAGCAGTTCGAGGAAGCCGAGCGGCTGGCCACCGACCCCGACGCGGGCCTCGGCTCTGATCGAACGGGCCCGCCTCATCAGCTACGGCAACGACCCTGGCCCGGCCGTCGATCTCCTCGACCGGGCCTTGGCCGAGGTGACCGACGGGCCCGAGGCTCGGCGGTTGCCGATCGAAGCCCTGCGAGCCTCGCTCGCCACCGACGACCCGAAGTTGATCGACAGCGTGCGCACCCGAGTGCCCGTGTTCCGACAGTTGGCGACAAGCGGACGACCGGGGACCCGTCCCCTGGCGATGCTGATGGCCTGGTGGACATCGCAGCACAACGAGACGGCCGAGGTAGTCGAAGGCTTCATCGATCTCGGTTGGGACGAGGGTCGATACCTCGACGAGGGCAACCCGCCCGATCTTCTGGCCATCGGCATCTCCGCCCTCATCACCGTCGACCGGCTGGACCGGGCCACCGGCATTGTCGAGCGGCTGCGATCGCAGGCCCGGGCCAGCGGTTCGGTCATGCAACACGTGATGGCGGACGCCGCCGAGGCCTACATCGAGACCCGGCGCGGCAATCTGGTCGACGCCGCCGCCGCCCTGCATTCGGTCGCCGCCGGCGTCGTCGGCATGATGGTCGGCGTCGCCGGCGCCTACGTCCTGTGGTATGGCTCCGACGTGCTGCTCGAGCGGGAGGACGGTGCCGACCTGGTCGACCTGGTGAAGACGGCCGATCCCGGCCCGATGGCCGGGTCGCTCGGAGGCGCCCTGCTGCTGGAGACCCGGGGCCGGGTGCGCTTCGCGGCCGGTGAACGCCAGGGCGCCGTCGCCGACCTCCGCCAGGCCGTGGCCGTCCAGGAAGCCCTCGGCTACATCCACAGCGCCGGCGGCAGCTGCCCCGATCCGCGCTCGCGCTCATGCTCGGCGAATCCGAGGAGGCCCTGACCTTGGCGGCCGCCGAACTCGAGGACGCCCGCGTCAGCGGGGCCGCCAGCCGTATCGGCGTCGCCCAACGGTCGCTCGGGCTCGTGCGATCAGGCGACGAAGGGGAGGCGCTGCTGTCCGAAGCGGTGGCGACGCTGGCCGGCTCGCCGGCCCGGCTCGAGCTGGCCCGGGCCCTGGTCGCGCTCGGGTCGGCCCACCACCGTCGCGGCAGCCGGACCACGGCTCGCACCCATCCTTCGCGACGGGCTCGACCTGGCGACCCGGTGCGGCGCCACCCGCCTGGCCGAGCACGCCCGGACCGAACTCGAAGCGAGCGGGGCCCGGCTGCGCCGGGACCGCACCGCCGGGGTCGATTCCCTCACTCCCAGCGAACTTCGGGTGGCCAAGTTCGCCGCCCTCGGGCAGAGCAGCCGCGACATCGCCCAGGCCCTCTTCGTCACCCCCAGGACGGTGGAGACCCACCTCAGCCGGGTCTACGGCAAGCTCGGCATCAACTCCCGCCGCGATCTGGCTGTCGTGCTCGCCGCGCGAAAGCGGCTAGCCCCGTCGCAACTCGGTCACCGCTGCTTCGATGGCCCGGTGGAACGTCGGGTAGGCGTAGATCATCGACGCCAGCCGCTCCACCGGGACTCGGGCGTGCACGGCCAGGGCCAGCAGACCGAGGACCTCGCCGCCGTTGGGTCCGGCGGACGTGGCTCCGACCAGGACCCCCGCCTGGGTGTCCTCCACCAGCTTGATGAAGCCGTCGTTGCCCACCTTGTGGATCCACCCGCGGGCCGATGCCGGTATCTGGGTGACCGCGACCCGGACGCGGAGCCCAGCGTCCCGGGCTTGCTGTTCGGTCTGCCCCACCGCTCCGATCTCCGGATCGGTGAAGGTGACACGCGGGATGGCGTGGTACTCGGCCGGGTGGGTGGGCCGGTCCAGGATCTGATCGACGATCATGCCGGCGTGATACATCGACACGTGGGTGAACAGCCCCTTGCCGGTGACGTCTCCGAGGGCCCACACGCCATCCGCCACCCGGAGGTAATCGTCGACCGGCACCCAGCGTTGCTTGGGGTCGATGCCGATCTCGGCCAGCCCCAAGGCGTGGATGTCTGCCCGCCGGCCGGTCGCCACCAGCAGCCGTTCGGAGGTGATCTCCGCGCTGTTGGCCAGCCGCACGGTGATGCCCCTGGTCGTGGCGGCCACCTGTTCGGCGGCGGCCCCGGCCCGGACGTCGATGCCCTCCCGCTCGAAGATGTCGTGCACCAGCGCCGACGACTCCGGCTCCTCGAGGGCCAGCAGCCGGTCCATGGCCTCGACCACCGTGACCCGGCTGCCGAAGCGGGCGAACACCTGGGCCAGCTCCAGCCCGATGGCCCCGCCACCCAGCACCGTCAGCGAGGAGGGGACGGTCTCGGTCTCGATGGCTTGGCGGTTGATCCAGTACTCGACGCCGGCCAGGCCCGGGATGGGAGGCACGACGGCAGTCGATCCGGTGCCGATGACCACCGCCCGGCTCACCTCGATGTCGACCGTGCCGCCGTCATCCTTGCGATCGACAGTCACCCGACCAGGACCGGACAGGCGGCCGGTGCCCCGGATCAGACGTCCCCCTTTTGTCCGTGAAGCGGTCGGCCGCCACCTGGTCGTTCCAGGTATCGGTCGCGTCGTCGCGGATGCGGCGGGCCACCGGGGCCCAGTCGGGCGTGATGGTGGACTCCCCCGCCATCCCCGGGATGCGCCGCCCTTCGGCCAACAGGTCGGCGGCCCGGATCATCATCTTGGACGGCACGCAGCCCCAGTACGGGCACTCGCCCCCGACCAGTTCCTTCTCCACCGCCACCACGTCCAGGCCGGCGTCGGCCAGTTCTCGGCCACGTCCTCACCGCCCGGCCCCATCCCGATGACGACCACCTCGGCCTGCTGAACCTCGCTCATTGACTGCGAGTATTCCATGGTCGCCGCCCGTCAGCGCCGCCGGCGCCGCGGCGCCGTCGTTCTGGTAGCCATTTTCCGAACTTGTCGGCATACCGAGCCACTTCACCCCCGTTTTGACTACAAGTTCAAGCGATGACTACGAGAACGGCTGCTGCGGCCCGCCCTTACCCCTCCAGGTAGCGCAGCACGGCGAGCACGCGCCGGTGATCACTGGCCGACGTCGGCAGGTCCAGCTTGAGAAAGATGTTGGCCACGTGTTTCTCGACCGCCCCTTCGGAGACCACCAGCGCCGATGCGATGGCGGCATTGCTCCGGCCCTCGGCCATGAGCGACAACACCTCTCGCTCGCGACCGCTCAGCCGCGCCAGCGAATCGGTCTGTCGTGACGTCCCGAGCAACTGGGTCACGACTTCGGGGTCCAAGGCGGTGCCACCCGACGCCACCCGGACCAGCGCCTCGACGAAATCGCTGACGTCGGCCACCCGATCCTTCAGGAGGTAGCCGATGCCCGATGCCCCGCCGGCCAAGAGCTGTCCGGCGTAGCGGGTCTCGACGTATTGCGAGAAGAGGAGGATTCCCATCTCCGGGTGGGTACGGCGCAGCTCAATCGCGGCCCGGAGCCCCTCGTCCGTAAACGTCGGCGGCATCCGGATATCGACCACCGCCACATCGACCGGCTCGGACGCGACCAGATTCGACAACCCCGTCGGATCGCTGACCGCGCCCACGACCCGGAAGCCGCGATCGACGAGGAGTTGCACCAGCCCGTCGCGGAGGATGGCGGAGTCTTCGGCAATGGCCACCCGGATGGCATCGCTCGCGGTCGGGTCAGGCATGGAGGGGCTCAGGCATGGAGCGGTAGATCCACCGTAACGGCGGTCGGTCCGCCGATGGGACTGGCGACGCTCAGATGCCCGTCGACCGAGGCGACGCGGTCGGTCAACCCCGCCAACCCACTCGAACTGCTCCCGACCCGATTGATCGCCGCCCCGCCCCGGCCATCGTCGCGCACGACGAGGCGGAGCCAGTTGCCGTGCTCGGCGCAGGTGATCCACGCCCGCGACGCCTGGGCGTGCTGAGCCACGTTGGCCAGCAGCTCGGCCACGCAGAAGTAGGCGATCGCTTCGATGGCCGGCGTGGGCCGCCCCTGCATCGTCACCTGCAGCTCGGTCGCAACTGGATTGCGGGCCGTCAGCGTCGCCAGGGCTCCCTCCAAACCCGTGTCCAACACCGGTGGGTGAATGCCACGGGCAATGTCTCGCAGCTCGACGATCGCTTCCTTTGCCCCCTTGTGGGCCTCGTCCACCAGGCGACGGATGGCATCGAGGTCCAGCTCGTCGCCGGCCGCCAGCTTCTCCTTCGCCTGCCCGAGTCGCATGGCCAGCGCCACCAGTTGCGCCTGGGTGCCGTCGTGCAGATCCCGCTCCACCTGTCGCAGGGTGGCCATTGACACGTCAACGGTCTGGGCCCGCGACTGCTCCAGCCGCTGGACCCGGAGGGTCATGGCGTCCGGTCCCAACAGCGACCGGATGAGGATCCGGTCCAGAAGGATGACCACCCGCATGGTCCACGGGGCGACCAGGAGAAGCACCAACCCGCCGAGGAAGAGCGACCCCCGGGCCGCCGAGGGCCGGGAGATCTGGCCGAGGAAGCCATTGAGGTGCGGAACCGCTCCCGATCCGACCAGGCCCCGCAACAAGGCGAAGGCCGCCTCGACCCACACGCTGAACGCGAACCACACACCGAAAATCGTCAGCGGGACCTTGACGACGATGTAGCCCAGGCTGCGCCATCCGGCCCGGTCCCGCAGCGCGCTCCCCAGCCAACCGAAGAACCCCGGCCGGGCTTGGAACGGCTCGGGGTCGTTGATCTGCTCGCCCAGGAGGTGGCGGGCCAGCCCCCGTTGCCAGGATGCCAATCCCCGCGCCGCCCGCAACCCGCCGGCGATGATCACCACTCCCACGAAGATGATGGCCAAGGCGCCACCGGCGAAAAACGTGGCGGCCAGAACGAAGATCGCCAGTCCCGCCACCAACGAGCTCAGTACGAAAAACGACAACTCCGACCAGGTGCGGGACTGGAAGGGCTCCGTGAGGAGGAGCTTCGCCACCCGCCGCACCTGGTCGGCTTGCTCGTCCGGCAACCAGAGCCGCCTCCAGCGGCCGTCAGCGCCGGTAGTGCTCAACCGTCCCGCCGCATGAACAGGACGCGCACCGATGATCACCGCGGCAGCAGCGTAGGCGAGCATGAGCACCAACCCTATGATCGGATCCGAGTCGGTTGCCTTGATTGAACGACGCCATCACCGAGTTGGTGAGGATCAGGGACGGTGAGTACCGGTAGTCGTCACCCTGCATGGCTTTCAGGATGAGCGGCAGCACGAACGCCACCCCGGCGAAGGCCCCCAGCGCCCCACCGGTGCTCCGCAGGATCAGGCCGAAGCCGAAGGCAATCAGGGCCAGGGCGGCCACGCAGACGCCGGACATGAGGACGGCGCCGAGGGCGCCGTGGCTGCCCAGACTCGCCGACGGCGCCCCGCCGCCCGACAGCACGGCCTGCCCGAGCCAGAAGCAACCGAAGCTCAAGATCTCGCCGACGCCGAGCAGGGCGAGGGCGGCCACCCCGAACTTGGCCGCGAACAGCACCGGCCGTCGAGGGGTGGCGGCCAACGTGGTCCGGATCGATCCACTGGCGTACTCGCTCGTGACCATCAGGGCGCCGAACACACCGAGGACCAGGGCCGGCACGAGCAGGCCAATCAGGGATTCCTGGGTGGGGTCGAACCCCTGATACCAACCGGGATCGTGGTGCAGTGCGCCGTGGGTGGTGAGAAAAGTGACGAGCCCCGCGCCGGTTGCGGAGATCAGCAACATCCAGAAGGTGGAACGGAGGGTGAGCAGCTTTTCGACCTCGGCCCGCATCACATGACGAACGCGGTAGCGGTTGCTCGGTTGGGTTACAACGGCGGTCATCGCGCCTCTCCTTGGCTCACGCCGACCATCGATGACGGCCGGTATTCGACTTCGTCCTGGGTGAGCTCCATGAAGGCGTCTTCGAGCGACACCTTCACGGTCATGAGTTCGTGGATGGCCAGCCCGGCGGCGGCGGCGAGATCCCCGATCTGGGCCGAGGTAAGGCCGTCGACGATCAGCGTGCGCTCGTCCTCGGCCGTCACCGTGGCCTTGGCCCGGGCCAGGGCCGTGCCGAGCTCGGTGGGCACTGGGGTCACGACGCGCACCGCTCCCCGCTGCTGCGAGCGACGAAGTCGGCGACGGACGTCTCGGAGATCAGCCGGCCCCGGCCGATCACGACGAGGCGGTCGGCGGTCAGAGACATCTCGCTGATCAGGTGGCTGGACACGAACACGGTGCGTCCTTCCGCGGCCAGGTCGCGCAGGAAGTGCCGGACCCAGCGGATCCCCTCCGGATCGAGGCCGTTGACCGGCTCGTCGAACAGCAGCACTCTCGGGTCACCCAACAGCGCGGCGGCGATGCCGAGCCGCTGGGACATGCCCAGCGAGTACTTGCCCGCCTTCCGGTCCGCGGCGCTGGTCATTCCGACCTGATCCAGCACCTCGTCGACGCGCCGGAGCGGGATGTCGTTGGTCATGGCGATCCACCGGAGATGGCTCCGGCCGCTGCGAGCGGGGTGAAAGGCCTTGGCGTCAAGCAGGGCGCCGACCTCCCGCAGCGGCCAGGCCAGATCCTGGTAAGGCCGTCCGTCGATCAGAGCCGATCCCGACGTGGGAACGTCAATGCCCATGATCATTCTCATGGTCGTGGACTTCCCGGATCCGTTGGGGCCGAGGAACCCCGTCACGGAGCCGGGTTGGACCTCGAAGGTGAGGTCGTCCACCGCAGTTGTGGCGCCGTAGCGCTTGGTCAGTGAATGTGATGTGATCATCGACATTCACGCTAAAGATCGGCTCTTGTCGCCGACATACCGCCAGTCGGTGTCTTGGGGGTGGGGCTACCCCACCCCCGGGTGGTGCTCCCCCCCGCTAGAGGCCCAAGAGCGAGTTGAGCGTTTGGTTGAGCGAGGTGCCCACGATCGGCAGGTTGGCGATCGGCAGGTTGATCAGCGGCGGCAGACGCAGGAGCGGCAGGATGATGTGGCCGAGGAGGGTCGGCAGGGTCATGGTGAAGCTTTGGAACTGGCCGTGGAACACGCCTTCACCAACGATGACGTTGGTGC
>CAVQPP010000332.1:0-13773 GCA_963714445.1 uncultured Actinomycetota bacterium | reverse complement strand
CGCGGGTGATCAGCAACTGCTTGCCGATCTGCACGATCTCGATCAGCTTCGTCGGGTTGGAGTCCAGGTCCACCATGTTCCCGGCCTCTTTCGCGGCCGAGGTGCCGGTGTTCATCGCCACGCCGACATCCGCCTGCGCGAGCGCGGGGGCGTCGTTGGTGCCGTCGCCGGTCATCGCGACCAGCTTCCCGCCCTCCTGCTCCTTGCGGATCAGAGCCATCTTGTCTTCCGGCGTGGCCTCGGCCAGGAAGTCGTCGACCCCGGCCTCGTCCGCGATGGCCTTGGCCGTCAGCGGGTTGTCGCCGGTGATCATGACGGTCTTGATGCCCATCGTGCGCAGCTCGGCGAAGCGCTCGCGGATGCCGTCCTTGACGATGTCCTTGAGGTGGATCACGCCGAGGACTTCGGCTTTGGCGTTCTTGACCTCGGCGACGACCAGCGGCGTGCCGCCGGAGCCGGAGATCGCGTCGACGATCTGGCCGACCTGCTCGGTCGGGTGGCCGCCGTGGTCGCGCACCCACTTCATCGACCGCGGTCGCGGCGCCCTTGCGGATCTGGGTGCCGTCGGGCAGGTCCACGCCGGACATGCGGGTCTGCGCGGTGAACTCGATGAAGACCGCGTCGTGCACCTCACGGCCGCGCAGCTGGTACTGCTCCTTGGCCAGCACGACGATCGAGCGGCCCTCGGGCGTCTCGTCCGCGAGCGAGGAGAGCTGCGCGGCGTCGGCAAGCGTCTGCACGTCCACCCCGGCGACCGGGACGAACTCGCTGGCCTGCCGGTTGCCCAGGGTGATGGTGCCCGTCTTGTCCAGCAGCAGGGTATTGACGTCGCCGGCGGCCTCGACGGCTCGTCCGGACATCGCCAGCACGTTGCGCTGCACGAGGCGGTCCATCCCGGCGATGCCGATCGCGGAGAGCAGCGCGCCGATCGTCGTCGGGATGAGTGCGACTACCAGCGCGACGAGGATCGACCAGGGATTGCGGGGCGCCCGAGTAGAAGGCGAGGGGTTGCAGGGTGACCACGGCCAGCAGGAAGACGATGGTCAGCGAGGCGAGCAGGATGTTCAGCGCGATCTCGTTGGGCGTCTTCTGCCGCGCGGCGCCCTCGACCAGTGCGATCATCCGATCGATGAAGGTCTCACCGGGCTTGTGGTGATTTTTACCACGATCCGGTCGGAGAGCACCTTGGTGCCGCCGGTGACCGCCGAGCGGTCGCCACCGGACTCGCGGATGACCGGGGCGGACTCGCCGGTGATCGCCGACTCGTCCACCGAGGCCACGCCCTCGACGACGTCGCCGTCGCCAGGGATGACCTGACCGGCCTCGATCACGACGTAATCGCCAAGCCGCAGGTCGGTGGCCGGAATCTCGGTATCGGCCCCCGCGTTCCCCGGCGCCCAGGAGGCCAGCCGGCGCGCGACCGTCTGCGTCTTGGCCTTGCGCAGCGTGGCGGCCTGGGCCTTGCCGCGGCCTTCAGCCACCGCCTCGGCCAGGTTGGCGAACACCACGGTCAGCCACAGCCAGACGGTGATCGTCCAGGCGAAGACCGACGGATGCGCGATCGCGGAGTACGTGGTGAGCAGCGAGCCGACTTCGACCACGAACATGACCGGGTTACGCAGCTGGACGCGCGGGTCCAGCTTCTTCAGGGCGTCCGGCAGCGACGTCCACAGCATCTTCGGGTCCAGGAATCCGCCGCCGATGCGCCGCGGCTGGTCCGGGTGCTGCCCGGTTTGCGGTGCGACGGGGGTGGTGACGTGCCATCATGACAGTCCTTCAGCGAGCGGGCCCAGCGCGAGCGCCGGGAAGTAGGTCAGGCCGACGACGATCAGCACCACGCCGAGGAACATGCCGACGAACAGCGGCTTGTAGGTCACGAGCGTTCCGGCGGAAGCAGGGGTCTGCTTCTGCTTCGCGAGCGAGCCGGCCAGCGCCCCGACGAAGATCATCGGCAGGAAGCGGCCGAGGGTCATCGCCAGACCGCCCATCAGGTTCCAGAACTGCGTGTTGCCGTTCAGGCCCGCGAACGCCGAGCCGTTGTTGTTGGCCATCGAGGTGAACGCGTAGAGCACCTCGGTCAGGCCGTGCGGCCCGGTGTTCGCGATCGAGTTGCGCGCGGTCGGCGTGGCCATCGCGATGCCGGTGAAGATCAGCGCGACGGCCGGGGTGGCCAGGATGTACAGCGCCGCGTACTTCATCTCGGCCGGGCGGATCTTCTTGCCCAGATACTCCGGCGTGCGCCCGACCATCAAACCCGCGATGAACACGGTGACGATCGCCAGGATCAGCATGCCGTAGAGCCCTGACCCGGTACCGCCGGGCGCGATCTCGCCCAGCATCATGTTGAACAGCGCCATCCCGCCGCCGAGCGGGGTGAACGAGTCGTGCGTGGAGTTGATCGCGCCGGTCGAGGTCAGCGTCGTGGAGGTCTGGAAGAGGGAGGAGGCGGGGATGCCGAACCGGACTTCCTTGCCCTCCATCGCGCCGCCGGCCAGCTGCGCGGCCGCGCCCCAGCCGCGCGCCTCCATCCAGGTGGAGATCGCGGCCGAGCCGGCCCAGATGATCCCCATGACCGAGACGATCGCGTAGCCCTGCTTGGGCGAGCCGACCATCTTGCCGAAGGTGCGCGGCAGCGAGAACCCGATGACCAGCAGCAGGTAGATCTCCAGCCAGTCGGTCCACGCGTTCGGGTTCTCGAAGGGGTGCGAGGAGTTGGCGTTGAAGATCCCGCCGCCGTTGGTACCCAGCTCCTTGATCGCCTCCTGCGAGGCGGTCGCACCGGTGTACAGGGTCTGATGCCCGCCGGTGAGCGTGGTGATGGTGTGCGGGTCGGCCAGGGACTGCACCACGCCGGAGGCGACCAGGACGATCGCCAGCACGAAGGAGAACGGCAGCAGCAGCCGCAGGTTCAGGCGCGTGAGGTCCACCCAGAAGTTGCCCACCCGGTCGGTCTGCTTGCGCACGAAACCGCGGATCAGCGTCGCCACCACGCAGATGCCCACGGCCGCGGAGATGAAGTTCTGCACGGCGAGCCCGGCGAACTGCGCGGTGTAGCCGAGGGTGTTCTCGCCCGAGTAGTTCTGCCAGTTGGTGTTGGTCACGAACGACGAGGCGGTGTTGTACGCCAGGTTCGCCTGCATCGGCGGCATGCCCAGCGCCAGCATCAGGTGATCCTGCAGACGCAGGATCAGGTACAGCAGCAGCACGCCCACGACTGAAATCGCCAGCACCGAGCGGATGTACACCGGCCACGTCTGGTCCGCGTCGCCGTCGACCCCGATCAGCCGGTACAGGAACTTCTCCACCCGCCAGTGCTTGGGCGAGGTGAGGATGTGCGCGATGTAGTCGCCCAACGGGCGGTGCGAGACCGCCAGCGCGAGCACGAGGAGACCGGCTTGCAGCCAGCCGGCGGTAGCCACACTCATCTAGAACTTCTCCGGCTTCACGAGCGCGACCACCAGATAGACGGTCAGCGCGACGGCGACGACGAGACCGATGACGTTGTCAGCGCTCAAGGCGCTCGACCCCCTTGACCACCAGGGCGAGCACGGCGAACACCGCGACGATCAGCACCACGGACACCACGTCTGCCACGGCAGGCTCCTCGATAGAACGACGGTTTGCGATCGGCCCTTGTCCGGGGCCGCATCGATGTAAGCGCCTTTTGACCCAGTCGAGCGGTTTGCTCACACGTTTCAAACAGCGGCGCACGCAAACTCCACGCCGATCTGACGCCGCGCGCCGCGCACGACACCAAGGCGTCATCTCCTTGTGATCCCCGGCCGTTGCGCTACCGCATCGCCGCACGTCAGAAAGCCGTCAGATCCGCCGACCACAGCGTTAGAACGGCGTCAGAAACCGCCCGGGGACAGCTGCCGCGTGCTGGAGTGAAACCGGCCGCACGGCCGAGCGAAGGAGCGGCGGTGTCCCATCTGGTCGGGCGAATCGTCGTGGGCGTGCACGGCACGCCGGGCAGCCTGCAGGCGCTGCGCTTCGCCGTCGGCCACGCCCGCGCCTTCGGTGCCGCCCTGGTCCCGGTGATCGCGTGGGAGCCGCCGGGCGGTGACTCCGCCGGCCGCCGCTATCCGCCCTTCCTCACCGACGCTTGGGCCGAGGCCGCCGAGCAGCGCCTGCTCACCGCGTTCGACGAGGGTCTGGGCGGCCCTCCCGAGGACGTGCCCACCCAACCAATGGTCGTGCGCGGCCGTGCCGGACGGGTGCTGGTTGCCGTCGGCGACCGGGACGACGACCTGCTGGTCGTCGGGGACAGCCGCCGCGGCCGACTGCACCGCGCCTGGTACGGGTCTGCACCCACCTACTGCGTGGCTCACGCGCGCTGCGCCGTGATCGTGGTTCCACCCAGCAAGCTGGTGCGGGAACTGGATCGAAGGCGCTATTGGCCAACGTGGCGTCAGCACGGCTCGACCTTCGATGACGCGTCCGCGGCCAGGCGTGCCGACGCCGACAACACCCCGCCCGGTAACAGCGCACTACGGCACACCGATCCCCCCAGACGGCTGTAGCGCGTCGCGGCCCGTCGAGCGCGGGCGGCGCGGCGGGGCGGGGGCGGCGCGGCCACGATGATCGCCGCGTTCGCGGCGCACAACAGCGCGGGCAGCAGATAGCGCATGGCTGGCATCTCGATGTGACGTGCTCGTCACGAAGCACTCACGCGCCGAGCAGACGCCCGGCTCGCCACGGCTCATCCCGGGCGTCCGGCGACATATCGGAAGTATCGAAGAGCTCTTCAACGGTATTCAAGCAGCCGCGGATACAGCGCCACGCCGATCAGCCCCAGCAGTGCCGCCCCCGCGGCATAGGGAAGCCACACCCAGAGCCCCAGGGCCGCTTGTCCGTCGGCGATCGCGGCCGCGAAGGCGTTTTCATTGATCGCGATGATGTGGGTGAGCGCCTGGTCGTACTGGTAGTAGGCGTAGTTGGACTGGCCCGGCTGCGTGCCCACGTCGAAGGCGACCGCGCCGGCCAGGTCCCCGCGGTCCGCGTCGTCGCGGATGACCGCGTCGTCCTGGACGTACCCCTGGAAGGCGCGCAGCGTCGCGGCTGCGCCCTGCGCCTCACCGGGGAAGGTGATGTTGTTCAGCTCGGTGCCCAGGAATCCGCCGACCCCCACGTGCGCCACGCTGTTGGCGGCGGGATCGACCGACAGCCGGGAGACGGCGGATTGCAGACCGCCGTAGTAGGAGCCCGGATCCGCCGCGGCAGACGGCCCGTCCACGCCCGGAACCGCCGCGATCTGCGAGGCCTTGGTGAAGAATCCGTCTTGCAGCGCGGCGGTGCGATCCAGCAGCCACCTGCTCTCGTCCGCGTTGGCGTCGTACGAGACCGCCCGCGCCCGCGTCAGTGCGTTGATCGAGTCGAAGGCGTCCTGCTTCGCCACCTTGAACTGATCCGCCTCGTGCAGCAGCGTCGCGGCGCCGAGACCGGCCACCGAGAGCGTAAGCACCACCGCGGCGGCCAGCGCGGGCGCGAGCACGCGGCGAAAGCGCCGCGCCAGATACGCGTTGGCGACCAGCAGCCCGGCCACCAGCAGCAGACCGGCGATGATCGAGAACACCGCGTAAGTGCGGGCGTCCTGCCTGTCGGCCGTGTACTGGTCGTCGACCCGTGCGCTGTCGGCGGCGGTGATCCGCGCGGCGATCGGCAGAACGCTGCCGTGCATCAGCGATGACGCGCGCTGATACGTGCTCAGCGCCGCGACCGGGGGCGCGGCCGGGGCTTGAGTCGCAGCGTTCTGATCAACATAGAGCGCTTGTCCGACCAACGCCTCATATCCGCCGAGCGCGTCGAGCAACCGTCCGCTCGCATCGCCCAGCGCCGGATTCGCGGCGATCTTCTGCACGTCGCGGTCCGCGGCCTGCCGATCCGACTCGTAGGCGTTCACAGACGCCTGCGCGTCCACCGACGCGGGCACGCTCAGCGTGGGATGAAAGCCCACCAGCAGGGCGTCTGCGGCCTGGGCGTCCATATCGTTGAGCCGGAAGTACAGATCGCTGGTCGCGTTGACCTCACCGGTGGCCGACGCCATCGCCGACAGGCCGCCGCGCGCCGTCGCCGTGCCCGCGACGAGCACCACCACCAATACGACCGCCAGCGAACCCAGCCCGACGGCGGCGAAAACCAGCCGGCGCGGCATGTCCGACACCGCCCGGCGCGCCGCCCCCCGCAAACCCGCGCCCTCGACGCGCGGCAAAGTGTCCATGGCGGGCACGATCCACACCGCGCAACCACCGGGGCAAGACATACCCCTGAAACTCAACGCGTCTCAAACATCGCACACCCCGCCGCCAGGCAAACGCCGAGAACTTGAGCGGTGCGCGTATG
Organism: uncultured Actinomycetota bacterium; assembly: GCA_963714445.1. Taxonomy (GTDB): domain Bacteria; phylum Actinomycetota; class Actinomycetes; order Streptomycetales; family Catenulisporaceae; genus Actinocrinis. Next base: position 7,431 of record CAVQPP010000332.1, on the reverse strand, counting down.
AACGGTGTGAGAACCGTTGCCCGGTGTTCAGCACGCGGGTTGGCTAGCGGACGTGAGCACGCGCGTCGTCCCGGTACCCTCGCGACCGTCATGATCCCGGACCGGTATTGTCCGGCGTGATACGCCGAGCCTGACATCAGCCCACGAAGGAGGATGCCTTGACCGATCGCCGACACGTGACCACGTCGCCGCAGGACCAATCCGCACCACTCTCCGCACCGCACTCGTCGGCGGCTGACGTCCCTAGCGGGCACGACGCGGCGCGGCTGAAGGCGAGATTCCCCTGGCCGAGGCGCTGGCCAGACTCCGCGCGACCGCCTGACGCGGCATCAGCGCACCGGCCCGCCGCAGAGATGCGGCCGCCCTCACTCCGGTTGTTCGCTTGCGCGCACTGTCATCGATTCCAACAGCGGCGCGCCGAAGGTGGTCACCATGGCCACGTCAGAGGCGTCGCGCCCACGCCCGATCAGGATCCGGCCCTTGCGCCGGCGGTTGTTTCGCGGGTCGAACGTCCACCACCGATCGCCGAGGTAGACCTCCATCCAGGCGGCGAAATCCATCGGCGCCGGATCCGCTGGCGCGTCCATGTCGGGCAGATAGCCGAAGACGTAGCGCGCCGGGATGTTCAGCGCCCGGCAGAACGAGATCGCCAGGTGGGTGAAGTCGCGGCACACCCCGAACCTTGACGCGTTGACGTCCACCGCGGTCGACCACGAGCCGCTGCTGCCGTACTGGAACGTGAGATGCCCGTGGACGTGCTCGCAGATCGCCTCGACTCTCCGATATCCGGCCGGCATCGCGCCAAACCGGGACCAGGCCTCGTCGCCGAGCACGTCCGGCAGGCAGTACCGGCTGGGCAGCGTATAGATGAGCACGTCGTCGGGCAGCAACTCAGGTGGCAGTTGCAGCGCCTGGTCGTCGACGTCCTCGACGGCGTCGGGTACCAGCGCCAGGGCCTCGAAACGCAGCGTGGAGCGGCCGGCGGGAAGAATGATCCGCGCGCAGGGATTTCCGTAGAGGTCGGTGTAACGGCGGATCGGCAGCCGAGGCTGCGTGAACCACTCTCTGCGGGCAAGCTGGACCGGTTCCGCGTCCAGAGGTTCCACCTGGAAAACGGCGGGAGTGGCGACCTCGGCAACATAAGCGAACTCGCATCCCACATGCACACCTCGCACGTCCACCACGCCATCGTGCTCGCATGATGTTTCAACGGCATTGCCCAACCGTGCGCCGCTCCCCGGCCCGGCGCCGACTACGCACCCCTGGCAGGTCTTCGGCAACCGGCTTGCGTGCGTGCAGTTCTCCTGCACATCACTTGCCGATGATCTTGTTTACCGGGTTGCTCGATCTTCAGGCAGCGGACCATTCCAGGAGCCGATAAGAACAATGCGAGCCGAGGCGCTGCGGCTTGCAGCAACCCTGTCGTATTCGAGAATACGATTCTGGAACGTCCGGTTGCGTTGCGTGACCAACCGCCGCTTGGTTGGCTTGCACGGTACTGATCGAAATGGCGTACCGGCTCGGGCGCAGTGCCCTGAGATTGCTGGCAGTGGGAGCTCGCTGTGACCGAGCGCTGATAGCGCAGGTTCGGCGCTGCGGCAGGAGAACACGGTGCTGCGCCGCCAGATCGCCCGCGTCACCGCGACCTGGTGGCACGCCGCCACGCCGAAGGTCCCGGCCCAAGCGGGTGGGGCGGCCGCGCACCGTGCGCTCGATCCGGCGCCCGGGCGAAGCTTCAGCACTTAGGCCGCATTCCTGCGTTCGCAGGCCGAGGTGCTGCTGGCGTGCGACTTCTTCGAGACGGTCACGCTGTCCGGGACGCGGCTGTACGTGTTCGCGGTGGTCGAACACGCCACGCGCCGAGTCCGGATCCTCGGCGCCACCGCACACCCGACCGCGTCCTGGGTGGCGCAGGCTGCGCTCAATCTCGTCATGGATCTCGCGGATATCGTGCTGTCGCCGGTGCTCGCTTACCTCACGAAGGGCCGCCACTTCATAGCCCGCACCGATGAGATAGACGAACCGCTGATCGTCGACGTGCAACTGCAACTGTCCGCCGCCACGCTAACCTGCACCGTGTGCGCCGACGCCTTCGAGCGAGCCGACATGGCGGGCTGCCCCTTCCACCATGGCGCCATCTGCTCGCTGTGCTGCAGCCTGGAGAAGAACTGCCACGACGCCTGCAAGAAGACCGGACCCGTCGACCTCGGCCTGCCCGCCGCAGTCGCGGCGCAAGCCTGAAAGGCACGCACCGATGCTGCTCTCGCCCCACGAACAGGAACGCCTGCTGATCCACGTCGCCGCCGGGCTGGCTCGGGAGCGGCGCGCGCGCGGACTACGACTGAACTACCCGGAGGCGGTCGCCGTCATCAGCTCCTTCCTGCTGGAGCGGGCGCGCGACGGGCGGGGGGTGGCCGAGCTGATGGACGCCGGCCGCCGCGTGCTCACCCGCGACGACGTTATGGAGGGGGTGCCGGAGATGATCAAGGACGTGCAGATCGAGGCGACCTTCCCGGACGGCACCAAGCTGGTCACCGTCCACCGGCCGATCGGGTGAGCGCCATGTCCGAAGACGTACAGCAGCAGCCGCAGCCCGAGCCGGCGTCACAGTCGGGGACCGGTCCGCTGGTCCCCGGCGAACTGCGCCTGGCCGCCGATCCGGTCGTGCTCAACGCGGGCGCCCCGCGCACGACGCTGGAGGTGCTCAACCGCGGCGACCGACCGGTGCAGGTCGGCTCGCACTACCACTTCGCCGAGGCCAACCCGGCGCTGTCCTTCGACCGGGCCGCGGCTTGGGGGCGGCGTCTGGACATCCCGGCCGGCACCGCCGTGCGCTTCGAGCCGGGCCTGGCCCGCGAGGTGGCGCTGGTACCGATCGCCGGACGGCGCGTGGTCACCGGTCTGCGCGGCGAAGCCGGAGCCCGGAACGGAGGCCGGCTCGATGGCTGAGATCAGCCGCGAACGATACGCCGCGCTCTATGGACCGACCGCCGGGGACCGGGTCCGCCTGGCCGACACCGACCTGTTCATCGAGGTCGAAGAGGACCGCTGCGCCGGCGGCGAGGAGGCGGTGTTCGGCGGCGGCAAGGTGATCCGCGAGTCGATGGGCATGGCGCACGCCACTCGTGTCGCGCGTGACGGCGTGCCCGGCACGCCGGATACCGTCATCACCGGCGCGATCGTGCTCGACCACTGGGGCGTGGTGAAGGCCGACGTCGGCATCCGCGACGGACGGATCGTCGCGCTGGGCAAGGCCGGCAACCCCGACACGATGGACGGCGTGCATCCCGACCTGGTCATCGGCCCGTCCACGGAGGTCGTCGCGGGCAACGGGAAGATCCTGACCGCCGGAGGCATCGACGGGCACGTACACCTGATCTGCCCGCAGTCGGTCCAGGAGGCACTCGGCTCCGGTATCACGACCCTGATCGGCGGCGGCACCGGACCGGCCGAGGGCTCGAAGGCGACCACCGTCACCCCCGGCGCCTGGCATCTGGCCCGCATGTTCGAGGCGCTCGATCCGTGGCCGGTGAACTTCGCGCTGCTCGGCAAGGGCAACTCGACCAACGAGGAGGCGCTGTGGGAACAGCTGCGCGCCGGGGCCGCCGGGTTCAAGATCCACGAGGACTGGGGCGCGACGCCCGCCGTCATCGACGCCTGCCTGCGCGTGGCCGACGCCTCGGGGGCGCAGGTCTCGATCCACACCGACACGCTCAACGAGGCGGGTTTCGTCGAGGACACCATCGCGGCCGTGGCCGGGCGCACCCTCGAGGCCTACCACGTGGAGGGCGCGGGCGGCGGGCACGCCCCGGACATCATTACGGTCGCCGGGCTGCCGAACTTCCTGCCCGCCTCGACCAACCCGACCCGCCCGCACACCGTCAACACCATCGACGAGCATCTCGACATGCTGATGGTCTGCCACCACCTGAGCCCCTCGATCCCGGAAGACCTGGCGTTCGCCGAATCGCGGATCCGGCCGACCACGATCGCCGCGGAGGACATCCTGCACGACCTCGGCGCGATCTCAATGATCGGCTCGGACTCCCAGGCGATGGGCCGCATCGGCGAGGTCGTGTTGCGCACCTGGCAGACCGCGCACGTGATGAAGCAGCGACGCGGCGCGCTGCCCGGCGACGGCCCGGCCGACAATCACCGCGCCCGCCGCTACGTGGCCAAGTACACGATCGGCCCGGCGGTGACGCACGGCATGGACGCGGATCTCGGCTCGGTGGAGCCGGGCAAGCTGGCCGACCTGGTGTTGTGGGATCCGGCATTCTTCGGGGTGCGTCCCGCGCTGGTGCTCAAGGGCGGCGCGATCGCGTGGGCCGCGATGGGCGACGCGAACGCCTCGATCCCGACCCCGCAGCCGGTCTTCCCGCGGCCGATGTTCGGCGCCTACGGCAACGCCGCGCCCGCCACCAGCCTGGCGTTCGTCGCCGAGGCGGCGCTGGAGGACGGACTGGCCGAGCGGCTGGACGTGCGCCGCAACCTGGTCGCGCAGCGGGACGTCAGGCGTCTGACGAAGGAGGACCTGCCGCAGAACACCGCGCTGCCGCGCATCGAGGTCGAACCGGACACCTTCACCGTGCGCATCGACGGCGAGGTCGTGGAGCCCTCCCCGGCCGAGACCCTGCCGATGGCCCAGCGCTACTTCCTGTTCTGAGGCGCCGCTGTGAGCCTGACCTCGCTGCTCCTGCTGGCCGACAGCCGGCTGCCCGCAGGCGCGCACGCGCACTCCGGCGGACTGGAAGCCGCCGTCGCCGCCGGTCGGGTCGCCGACGCCGTCGAGTTGCACGGTTTCCTGCTCGGCCGGCTCACCACCGTGGGGCTGACCAGCGCCGCCTTCACCGTGGCGACTCTGCAGGCGGCCCGCGCGGCGCACGCGGACACGCGTGGATCGGTGGGCGAGGTCGTGCTGGCCGCTCGACGCCGAAACGAGGCGCGCACGCCGTCCCCCGCGCACGCTGTGCCACGGCGCGTTGGGCCGGCAGCTGATCCGCGCCCGTGCGGGCGGGCCTGGTCCCACCCGGCGCTCGACGCGGCGGCCGCCGTGCATCCGGGCGGCGCCCACCAGCCGATCGCCCTCGGCGCGGCAGCCGCGGCGGCTGGACTCGACTCGTTCGACGCGGCCGTGGCGGCGGCGCTCGGCTCGGTCGCCGGCCCGGCGAGCGCCGCGACCCGGCTGCTCGGCATCGACCCCGACGCGGTCACCACCGTGCTCGCCGCGCTCGAACCGCTCGTGCAGGACACGGCCGCCGCCGCGCTGAAGGCGGCGCAGAACCCGCCCGCCGAACTGCCCTCGTCCAGCGCTCCGCGCCCTGGACATCTCCGCAGACATCACAGCACCTGGGAGGTGCGTCTCTTTGCATCGTGATCACGTTCATGAACTCGGTGCCGCCGGCGGTGGCCCGCCGGCCCCGCCGCGAGCCTGAGCCGCTGGGCGTCCGGCACGTACCTCCCGGCGCACCGGTGCGCGTCGGCATCGGCGGCCCGGTCGGCTCCGGCAAGACCGCGCTGGTGGCGGCCCTCTGCCGGGCTCTGCGTGAGCCAGTATTCACTGGCCGTGGTCACCAACGACATCTACACCCGCGAGGACGCCGAGATCCTGCTGCGCCAGGGCGTGCTCGAACCCGAACGGATCGCCGCCGTGGAGACCGGCTGCTGCCCGCACACCGCGATCCGCGACGACATCTCGGCCAACCTCGACGCGGTCGAGGCCCTGGAGACCCGTTTCGCGCCGCTCGACCTGGTCCTGATCGAAAGCGGCGGGGACAACCTCACCGCGACCTTCAGCAAGGGCCTGATCGACCGGCAGATCTTCGTCATCGACGTGGCCGGCGGCGACAAGGTGCCGCGCAAGGGCGGTCCCGGCATCACCTCCTCGGACCTGCTGGTGATCAACAAGACCGACCTGGCCGAGCTGGTGCACGCCGACCTGGAGGTGATGCGCCGCGACGCGGCGGCCAAGCGCGACGAGCGCCCGACCGCGTTCATCTCACTGGCCGAGCATCCCGACGCCCCGGTGGTGGCCGACTGGATCAAGGGCCTGATCGCGCAGCGCCGCGTCGGCGCACGCACCGCGCCGAGCCCCGCATGAGCCTCGCGTGAACCCGGCATGAGGGCCAGCGCCCGCATCGCCGCCGAGGCGCGCCCGGTGGCCGCACCCGTCTGACCTCGCTGGCCGGCCAGGCGCCGCTGCTGCTGCGCGAGACCGACGCGCGGCAGGACCCGTCCGCCGGACCGAACGCGGCGCGCGAGACCGGCGCCGCGCTGGTCCACCTCGTCGGCGGGGCGGCCGGTCCGCTCGGCGGCGACGAACTGCACTGCGCTGTGGACCTCGGCCCCGGCGCGCACGTGTGGGTGCGCAGCGTCGCTGCGACGATCGCGCTGCCCGGCCCGCACGAGAGCGAATCGACCCTCGACATCACGGCGCACGTCGCGGAGGGCGCCCGCCTGTGCTGGAGCCCTCAGCCGCTGATCGTCGCCCGCGGTGCCCACCACCGCACCACCGCCCGCGTCGAGTTGGCCGCAGACGCACGTCTGGTATGGCGCGAGGAGACGCTGCTCGGCCGCCACGGCGAACCGCCCGGCTCGGTAGCGACCCGGCTGCGGGTGCAGCGCGACGGCCGGGCACTGCTCGACCACACCCTCGCCGTGGGGCCGCCCTACCCCGGCTCGCTCGGCGCCGCGGTCACCGGGGCCGACACCGCCATCGGCACGATCGTGATCGTCAACCCCGACTGGGCATCCGTCCCACCCGCGGACCGTTTGACCCTCCCCACCCGCGACGCCGCGAGCGGAGCGGTCACTGTGATGCCCCTGCCGGGCCCGGCCGTCCTCGTCAGCGCCCTGGCCTCCGACGGCCTGACCCTGAGCCGGCTCCTGGAACAGATCCCCACCTGGTGACATGCGGCGACCCTGCGCGATGCGGCGCGGCGAACTGGTGCCCGTTGGCCGGACGAGGCGCATGACATGAACCGCGGGCTGACCGGGTAACCCGGTCAGCCCGCGGTGCTCTGGTTCGTCGTCTGCGAGCGATCTTCCGCCGCTTAGCCGCTTAGCGGCTTAGCCATTCGCGCACAGCAGTGGGCGGAAGTTCAGCGTCGGCGCGCCGTTGGCGACGATGTTGCCGCTGGTACCCAGGTGCAGGTTCAGGTACCACGTGCCGGTGGCCGGCATCAGGCTCGTAGGCGTCCGAAACTAAAGCAGAAATCTCAGCGCCGAAGCGTTGCCTTGTTCCAATGCGGCGACATGATCGGCGAGATTGAGCCCCTCACTAAGCGTCCCCCCGCTATTCAAATGCTCAATCAGCCTGCCCTCGGCATCTTTGATAGCGGCTGCCGACACCAGCAAAGAATCCAGGTCGGCCGGCGAGACGACGATGATCCCCTCATCATCCGCCACGACGATGTCACCCGGATTGACCAC
>CAVQPP010000331.1:0-6450 GCA_963714445.1 uncultured Actinomycetota bacterium | reverse complement strand
CAACAGCAACTCCAGGGGCACCAACCACGTCGGGCCGGCAAGCATCTCGTCGGCCCCGGGCCGGGCGGAGAACGCGTATCAGCTGCTGACGCAGCCAGGCCAGTGGTATCTGGACACCGGCTCGAGCAAGGTCTACTACATGCCGAAGTCCGGCCAGGACATGACCACCGTCGACGTCGAGGCACCCACGCTGGAAGCACTCGTCAACGGCGGCGGCACCTCAGCCAGCCCGCTGCACGACGTGACGTTCACTGGCATCCAGTTCTCGTACGCCACCTGGAACGGCGCGTCGAGCCCGACCGGTTTCTCCGAGGTCCAGGCCAACTACCTAAACCAGGGCTCGAGCCCCACGTCGGGCAACGCGCAGTTCGACTGGGCTCAGATCCCGGCCGACGTCACCCTGACCTACGATCAGCGCGTCTCGTTCACCAACGACGCGTTCGTGCACCTCGGCGGCGCAGGGCTCGGACTCGGCGACGGCACGCAGAGCGCGGTGGTGAAGGGCGACATCGTCACCGACACGTCTGGCAACGGCATCGAGCTCGGCAACGTCGACAAGCCCACGGCCACCGGCGCGAGCCAGACCGCCCGCAACACGATCTCTGATAATCACGTCTTCAACACGCCCGTCGAATACCGCGGCGGGATCGGCGTCGACGTCGGCTACGCGGCGAACACCACGCTCGCCCACAACCAGATCGACGACCTTCCGTACTCCGGAGTGTCCATCGGCTGGGGTGGTTGGCCCGACAAGGCAGGCAAGCCGGGAATAGCCAACTTCTCACACGGCAACCTCGTGTCGGACAATCTGATCTTCAACGTGGTGACCGGCCTCGGCGACGGCGCGGCGATCTACTCCAACGGCCAGACCGGCAGCTCGTCCTCCACCGGCGAGCACATCACCGGGAACGTCATGCACGACATGCGGAACATCTTCCACATGATCAACACGGACAACGGCACCGACTGGATGACCGTGACCGGCAACGCGAGCTGGCACACCGGGCCGTCGAACTCGTGGGGCTACTGCCACGACGACTTCTACGCCGGCGAGGGCGGCGGTCTCGACCACGAGAACGTGACCGGCAACTACTGGGACAACCGCGCCGGAAACGGAAGCCACGGTCAGTTGCCTACGCACAGCGGCAACTGCGACGTGTCCGGCAACCACGACATCACCAGCGCGAGTCAGGTGCCTGCGAGCCTGATCGCCGGCGCCGGCCTGGAGCCCGCCTACACCGGATTGCTCAACTGGACGCAGGTACCGCCGCAAAACTGAGCGCGGCACTGACCGGCCGACGTCCTTGACTGATACCCACCCGACCCCCACGAAGGGCACGCTCGTGATCGACCGCCTCACGACCCGCACAGGCCGCCGAACCGCGCTGCCGCTGGCCGCACTCGGCCTGGCCGGCGCAATGACCGCCTGGGCGGCAACCGCATACGCGGCCGCGCCGGCATCTTCCTCGTCCGCGGCGACTGCGGTGACGATCGCCGTCAGCAAGGCAGGCAACGGAGACGTCGGCCAGGGATTCGCAGGGTTCAGCTACGAGAAGGACCGCATCGGCGCAGGCGTCTTCGACGCGTCGGACACGAACCTGGTCAGCCTCTTCAAACTGCTCGGCCCGAGCGTGATCCGCATCGGCGGCAACCTCAACGACATCGTCAAGTGGAACGCCGGCGGCGCGGGTGGCTCCGCGTCCGAGGTCGCCCCGCCGGACGTGACCAAGCTCGCCGGATTCCTCAAGGCCACCGGCTGGAAGGTCATCTACGGCATCAACCTCAAGACGAACTCGGCAGCGAACGCCGCCTCGGAGGCCAAGTTCGCGGCGAGCGCTCTCGGCGGCAGCCTGCTGTCATTCGAGATCGGGAACGAGCCGAACTTCTACAAGTCCGAGAGCGCGTACGAGTCCTCATACAACTCCTACGTCAAGGCGATCAAGGCGAAGGTGCCGAACGCGGTGTTCGACGGACCCGGCTGCGGCGACACGACCGCCTGGGTGAGCGCGTTCGGCTCGCACGAGAAGAACAACAGCCTGCAGATCCTCGCGACACACATGTACATCGGCGCGAACACCACCGGCACGATTTCCGGAATGCTGGCCTCCACGGCGTCCGGACGACTGCCCGCGACCTGGACGACGATGCAGAACGCCCAAAAGGCCAACGGAAACCCCGAGTGGCGCATGACCGAGACGAACTCGTACTACCACGGCGGCACGGCAGGCGTCAGCGACGTCGAGGCGGCGTCGCTCTGGTCACTGAACTATCTGTACGGCGTCGCGTCGCACGGCGGCGTCGGCGTCAACTTCCACGGCGGTTCCTCCAGCCAGTTCCCGCTGAACTACACGCCGATCACGTACTCGGGCATCAAGCCGACCGGTGTCCAAGGCGTCTACTACGGCGAACTGCTGTGGGTAATGGCCGGCGCCGGCACCCTGCATGCCGCGAAGGTATCCGGCGGCTCGGGCGTGACTGCGTGGGGCGTCGGAAACAACGTGCTGATCGACAACATCGGCTCGGCCGCGATCACTGCGAAGGTGACGCTATCCGCGTCCGCGACCGGCGCCGCTGAGTACGTGCTGACCGCGCCGTCGCTGACGTCGCACGCGGTCACCATCGGTGGGTCAGCAGTTGGCGCCAGCGGCTCGTTCAGTCCGAGCGCACAGTCAGTGTCCGTCAACGGTGTCACGGTCACGGTGACCGTCCCCGCGCACAGCGCCGCACTCGTCAAAACTCATTGACCGGCGCTCTAGCGCCGGAACGGCCCTGCGTCGGCGGCAGGGCCGTTCCGTGCGCCAACGTGTCAGCAGAGGATGTCAGGCGGCGTACTCGGCTGACGCCGAAGTCGACGCCGGCGCTGACGACGCGGCCGAGTCGCGTGTGGCGAGGACGACTTGGCCGCGCTCGGATTGGGGGAAGCGTTGGAGCATCGCGCGCAGTTCGTCGGCGCCTACGTTGGCGCCGAAGGGTTCGGTGCCGGGTTCGAGGCGGATGCCCTCGGCTAGGGGACCGGCGACCACCGGGTCGAAGCCGAGGGTGTCGATGAAGTGTGCGGCGGTGGCGAGGTCGGTCTGGGAGTCGCCGGCGATCGCGATGGCCTTTCGGCCTGGAGTGCGTGTGGGCTGGGCGCCCTCTTCTAGGTCGTGGTAGCCCATGTGATTGAAGGCTTTGACTACGCGTGCCTCGGCGAGGTGCGACTGGACCAGCTCGCTTGAGGAGGTGAGCGGATCGGTTAGGTCGGGGCGGATGCCGTCGATCTCCCACCAGTAGTTCATCGCGTCGAGGACGAGCTTGCCGCGCAGCGCCTCGGCCGGGATGTTGCGGAACTTGCCGAGGGGGAGCGCCAGGATGACGATGTCCGACTCCGCGGCGGCCTCGGCGGCGGTGGACGGGACGGCGCCGGGGGTTAGGACCTCGACCGTGAGGGCGATCTTGGCTGGGTCGCCTGATCCGGCGATTAGCACGCGGTAGCCGGCTGCTAGGGCTAGGCGCGCCAGGACGGTGCCGACTTTTCCTGCGCCTAGGATGCCGACGGTGCGCACGGGCACGGTCCAGGTGTTCATGTTCTTTTTGGTCCTTTCCGTTCCGGTTGGGCGTCAGCCTTCGAGGATGTCGCGGACCATCGGGATGACCTTCGTGCCGAATAGCTCGACAGCGTGTAGGCGGGCACTGATCGGCTGCGCGCCGGTCGTGTAGATGAGGTCGAAGCGGCCTACGCCGAGTGTTTTGACCGCGGCGGCCATCTTCCGGGCGACTGTCTCCGGCGAGCCGATGTAGAGGGAGCCGCGCTCGATCTCGGCGGCGTACTCCTCCTTGCGGACCGGCGGCCAGCCCCGCAGCGCGCCGATGCGGTCGCGGATGACCTTGTAGTGCGGCCAGTGCACTTCCCGGGCCTCCTCGTCGGTGTCGGCGATGAAGCCAGGCGAGTGCATGCCGACCGGGTGAGCGGTCGTGCCGAACTTGTCGGCGGCGCGTTCGTAGAGGTCGATGTAGGGCGCGAAGCGCTCCGGGGAGCCGCCGATGATCGCGATCATGAGGGGCAAGCCGTAGTGCGCGGTGCGGACGACCGATTGGGGCGTGCCGCCGACACCGACCCAGGTGTTCAGGCGTCCGGATTCGGTCTTGGGGAAGACGTCGGCGTCGACGAGCGCGGCGCGCTTGGTGCCGCTCCAGGTGACCGGCTTTTCGTCGAGGAGCTTGGCGAAGAGTTCGAGTTTCTCCTCGAACAGCACGTCGTAGTCGCTGAGGTCGTAGCCGAAGAGCGGGAACGACTCAGTGAAGGAGCCGCGGCCTAGGATGATCTCGGCACGGCCGTTCGAGAGCGCGTCCAGAGTCGAGAAGCGTTGGAAGACGCGGACCGGATCGTCGGAACTGAGGACCGTCACGCCGGAGGAGAGGTGGATGCGCTCGGTGCGCGTCGCGATGCCGGCCAGTACGGTCTCGGGGCTGGAGATCGCGAATTCCGGGCGGTGGTGCTCACCGAGGGCCACGACGTCGACGCCGGTCTGCTCAGCGAGGACGGCCTCGTCGACGACCTGTCGAATCGCGCGCGCGTCGGAGACGGGGTTGCCGGAGTCGTCCTGAGGTACGTCGCCGAACGTGTCCAGACCGAAGAGGAGGTCAGACATGGCTCTTCTCCTTGGTGAGCAGCTGCTCCGCTCATGTAGCGGTTCGTTGAATATTCAACAACCTGTGTCGCGTGCTATTCCATGGCGTGCGGCTGGGTGCGTGCGGGCGCGATTGCGCTGGTGGCGGGGGTCGTCGGCTCGGGGCCCGGCGTGTCGGCCTGACCCCGAGAGACGTCACTCGTCGTCGTCCGGGAGTCCTTGGAATGGGACTGGCGGCATCGTCAGCGGCAGTGCGGCTAGGCGCAGCAGCAGGAGAAGGTTATCGTCGCCGGCGGTGCGGTTGAGTCGCAGGCGGCCGCAGCTTAGGCAGCGATGGATCAGGACCCAGTTGCCCTTGCCGCGGACAGTGACCGCGATTGGCTCCATGCCTGCCGAGCATTCGGCTTTGCGGTCGCCGGGGACGTTGCGGTCCAAGTGCCTCGACCAGAGGCAGCGGGGGCAATGGTTGCGATGAGACGTCCCGGGAGCGTCTAGCGAGACCTCCGCGCCGCATTGGGCGCACCGGAACGAGCGTGCAAATGCCAATTCGTAAGACCTTTCGAAGCGAGCGTCGTGGGCGGGATGTTCATTGGGCTCGCCTCCTTCCGGTCTCTGGGCAATGCGCGGACGCCTAGCAGAACAGAGGGCTCTACGGTCGGTCAACCGAATATCGGTCTGAGGCATCGGCACATGGTGGCGGCGGCAGGGAGCGACGACGGTCCGGACACCGGGCCGGATCGGGTGCTGAGAACCACGGCGGCGACGGCGCGCGGGCGCGGTTCGCGACGATCAGGCGATTGTGATGACTAGCTTTCCCCGGCTGTGCCCATCGCCTACCTGTCGCACCGCCGCGGGTACGTCGTCGAGTGGGTAGGCTCGCTCGATTGCTGGCGTCACTTTGCCGGACTGAAGTTGGCGGAGTCACCTCGTCTGCAGCATGCCGAGCATCCGGCGGCTGCTGAACGTGCCTGCTAGCAGCAGCTTGACCAGCGATGCGAGCGAGCCGATCCAGCGGTTGCCCTTTGGACCGCCGACCATGACCAGCGTGCCCTTGGGGGTGAGGATGCGCTTGCGATCGGCGATCGAGCGGGTTCCGGCGATGTCGAGGATCAGGTCGTAGCGTTGGTCGGTGCGGGTGAAGTCCTCGCGGGTGTAGTCGATCACCGTCTGCGCGCCGAGAGCCTTGGCCGCCTCCACATTGCGCGTGCTGCAGACGGCGGTGACCTCGGCGCCGAACGACGCGGCGATCTGCACGGCGAACGTGCCGACGCCGCCGGACGCTCCGTTGATCAGGACCTTCTGTCCGGGCTGGATGCGGCCCGAGTCGCGCAGCGCTTGCAGTGCGGTCAGCGCGGCGACCGGTACTGTTGCCGCCTGCTCGAAGGTCACGTTAGTCGGCTTGAGCGTGATCTGATCCTCGCGTGCGGAGGCGTATTCGGCGAAGGCGCCGGGGCACCTGCCGAACACCTCGTCGCCTGGCTTGAACCGCGTGACCTTCGCGCCGATCGTCTCTACGACGCCTGCGACGTCGGAACCGGGGATCGGCACCTTGGGCGTCCGCCAACCGCCCTGGATGCGCACGAGGTACGGCTCGCCGATGATCTCGTACCAGTCGACGGGATTGACGCTGCTCGCGTGTACACGAATGAGGACCCTGTCGTCCTCGGGCGTCGGCACGTCGACTTCGGCCAGTTCGAGCACGTCGGGCGTGCCGTATACGCAGCGGACCCATGCCTTCATCGTGTCGCCCCTCCATCGGCTGCGGTGAGCGTAGCCGACGTGGATGCGGGGCGGATCTGGGAATGGACGCCGGCGTCGCGCGGTTGCAATTACTAAACTA
>CAVQPP010000330.1:0-5750 GCA_963714445.1 uncultured Actinomycetota bacterium | reverse complement strand
GTATCGCTGGACGTCGTCCTGGTCGAAGTACGGCAGCACCGCGCTGCCGAGCATGGTGATCTGGTTCGGGTAGCCGACGTCGAGCAGCTCGAATCCTTGATCATGCCGTGCGCGACGTCGACGCGGAAGCCGTCTCCACGCCCGCGGTCGAGCCAGAACTCGATCATCTGCTCGAATTGCGCGCACGCCCGGGTCGCGCATTCAGGTCCGGCTGCGAGGAGTCGAACAGGTGCAGGTACCAGTCGCCGGGCGTGCCGTTGGGCTCAACCGTGCGGGTCCACGCGCGGGCCGCCATAACGCCACTCCCAGTCGTTCGGCGGCAGTTCGCCGTCGCTCCCTTCCCCGGCCGGAAGACGTACCGGTCGCGGGCCGGGCTGCCCTTCGCGGCGGCCAGCGCCTCGGCGAACCAACGGTGCCGGTCCGAGGTGTGGTTCGGTACCAGGTCCACGATGCATGCAAGCCGAGCCCATGCGCCTCGGCGACGAGCGCGTCGAAGTCGCCGAGCGTGCCGAACAGCGGATCCACCGCGCAGTAGTCGGCGACGTCGTAGCCGCCGTCCGCCATCGGCGAGGGGTAGAACGGCGTCATCGCGACCGCGGCCAGGCGAGTCCGCGCGAGGTACGCAGCCGAGTGCGGATGCCGAGCAGGTCGCCGACGCCGTCGCCGTTCCCGTCGGCGAACGAGCGGATGTAGACCTGGTAATCACCGCGTCGCGCCACCAGGACCGCAAATCGGTGGACGCCACGGACTGCTGGGGTAACGTCGGGCGGGCCCGGAGCCGCGGAGGGCGCGTCGGTGGCCGGTCAAGGTCATGGGAACCCGTATCTCTATGCTGACTCGCTCGTGCTTCTGTCTTGCTTGACCATCCGACTGTATCTCACGTTACGGCTTCGGTCAACGGTCGAACTCCTCGGAGGTGCCGCTACGTGAACGAGAAATGCTCGGCCCGAACGAGCACGGCATGCTCGACGTCGGCGACGGCAACCGCGTGTACTGGGAGACCTGGGCAATCCGGAGGGCAAGCCGCTGCTCAAGGTGCACGGCGGACCCGGCAGCGGGGCCAGGCCCGGCCCGCCGAACGGATTCGACCTCGAGCGCTACCGCGTCGTGAACTTCGACCAGCGCGGCTTGGACCAGCACCCGCACGCCAGCGATCCGGCGGCGGACATGAGCGTGAACACGGCCGAGCATCTGCTCTCGGACTTGGAGCAGCTGCGCACGCACCTGGGGATCGAGCGCTGGCTGCTGTTGGGGCGCGTGGGGCTCGACGCTGATCCTCGCGTACGCCGAGCGGCACCCGGAGCGCATCTCGGAGATCATCATCCGGCCGTCACGACCACGCGGCACATCGAGACCGACTGGCTCTACCGGGGCGTTGGGCGGTTCTTCCCAGGCGCGGACCGCTTCCGGGACGGCGTGCCGGAAGCCGAGCGCGACGGCGATCTGGTGGCCGCGTACTCGCGACTGATGGAGAACCCTGACCCCGACGTGCGGGCACGTGCCGCGAACGATTGGCTCACCTGGGAGGACGCGGTCATCTCGGCGGAGCCGAACGGCACGTTGAACGCGTACACCGACCGTCCGGACAATGCGAGGCTCGCGTTTGTCCGCATCTGCGCGCACTACTTCTCGCACGACGCGTGGCTGGAGGAGGGCGTGCTGCTGCGCGAAGCCGGGCGTCTCGCGGGCATCCCGGGCGTGCTGGTACACGGCCGCCTCGACATGGGCAGCCCGCTGAGCACCGCGTGGGAGCTGACGAAGGCGTGGCCGGACGCCCCACTTATCGTCGTCGAAGACTCCGGCCACACCGGCAGCGAGACTTTTCAACCGCGCGCCACGGGAAGCGCTCGACGAATTCGCCAAGCGGTGACAGCAATTGGACGGTGACTGACGGCTCGTAGCTACCGCTGTCGGTAGCTACAGCCGTCAGTCATGGTCAGACGGCTTCCAGAACGCCGGTGATCTCGCCCTCGCCCGAGGGGATGCGCAGCGTCTTCGCATAGGTGAACTCGCGCAACGTGTCCATCGTGTGCTCGCGGCCGAAGCCGGATGCCTTCGTGCCGCCGAACGGCGTCCCGATCCGCACGCGGTTGTAGTGGTTGATGTACATCAGGCCGGCCTCGATGCGGCGGCCGACGCGGATCGCGCGCGCTGGTCGCCGGAGAACACCGCGCCGACGAGGCCGAAGTCGGTGCCGTTCGCGATGCGCACGGCGTCTTCCTCGTCGTCGAAGGGGATGACGACCGCGACCGGGCCGAAGATCTCCTCCTCGGCCACCCGCATGTCGGGCTTCACGCCGGTGAGCAGCGTCGGCGCGACGAAGAAGCCCTCGGTCAGCGCCGGGTCGACCGGCAGGGGCGCCTGGGCCGCGACGAGCGCGCCCTCTTCCGCCCCAATCCTGAGGTAGCCCAGCACGCGGTCCATCTGCGCCTTGGTCACCAGCGGCCCGACATGCGTGCCGGGCTTCGCGCCGTCGCCGACGACCAGCCGGGTGACCTGTGGCGCGAGCCGGTCGACGAACGCGTCGTACACCGAGCGCTGCACGATGAGCCGTGATCCCGCGGTGCACGCCTCGCCCTGGTTGTAGAAGGCCGCGTCCAGCGCCCAGCGCGCCGCGCTGTCCAAGTCGGCGTCCTCGAACACGACGAACGGGTTCTTGCCGCCGAGTTCCATCAGCGTCGGGGTGAGGTTAGCGGCCGCCGAGCGGATCACGGCAGCGCCGACCCCCGGGGAGCCGGTGAAGGTGACCATGCGGACCAAGGGGTGCGACGTGATGGCCTCGCCGGTCTCGGCGCGGCCAGGCACGACGTGCAGCACGTCGTCCGGCAGGACCGACCGGACCAGTTCCGCGATCCGCATGGACGCCAGCGGGGACTGCTCGCCGGGCTTGATGACCACCGCGTTGCCGACCGCGAGCGCGGGCGCGATCTTGCCGGCGGTGTGGATCGGCGGCCAGTTGAACGGGACGATCGCGCCGACGACGCCGAACGGGACGTGCTCGGTGAAGTCCAGCATGGTGCCGAGTCGCGCGCGTCGCCGTCGAAGACGCGCACGGCGCGGCCGAAGAACTCGAAGATCGCGATGCAGGTCTCGATGTCGAAGGCGCGGGCGTAGCGCACCGGCTTGCCGTTCTCCGCCGACTCCAGCTCGGCGAGCTCGTCGGCGTGCTCCCGGATGACCCGGGCCGCTTCGAGCAACACCGCGCTGCGCTCGATCACGGTGCGACGGCTCCAGCGTTCGAACCCCGCCTGCGCGGCGTGGACGGCCTTGTCCACCTCGTCGGCACCACTGCCCTGCACATAGGCGAGGACGGTGCCGTACGCGGGGTTGTCGACGGCGAATCGGTCACTCTCACGGTCTGAGGACCAAGGAGTGGTGACGACTTCGATGGTCATGCCTGTTCCCTCTGGATGCGAGGCGGGCTGCTGGCCCGATGCCGCTACCAGCCTGCCTGCCGCGCGCGGCCCGCGGAACTGCGAACTTCCTAGGGCCGGCATCGACGCCGTCTATGTTCGGCCGTGCCTTAGCGGGTCTCCGCATTCTGTGACTCGTCGCACAATGCGCGCAGTGTCTCGCGTAGCCAGCGGTGCCCGGCGTCCCCCTCGAACTGCGGATGCCACCACAGCGCCACCTTCATCGGCCGCAGCGGGATCGGGCAGTCCAGCACGCGAAGGTCCATGACACCGGCGATCTGTTCGGCGAACCGGCGGTGCGCGATCGCGATCCGCTCGGTGCCGGCGACGAACCAGGGCACGGCGAGGTACGACTCGACCGTGGCCGCGATCCGCGGCTCGACGCCCGCCTGCCGCAGCTGCCGCATGCCGAGCGGCTCGGACCGCAGGCCCGCGTCCGCGGTCGACTCGTTCACCGCGACGGCCCAGGGCAGGGTGCTCAGCTCGGCCGGGTCGAGCCGCTCGCCGACGCGGCGGTTGCCGGCGTCGACGAGGCAGACCCAGTCGTCGGAGTAGAGTCCGTATGGCCGACGCCGTGCAGCACGCCGTGTGGGGCGATCACGCCGTCCACGGTGCGCAGCGCGTCCGTGATCCCGCCGAACAGCTCTCCGTTCGGCCGGACGAACCGCAGCCGGACCGCCGGCGCTGCGCGGGCGACCCGTGCCGCGAGCGCCGCGCCGACCGAGGCGGCCCAGTGGTCGATGCTGAACAGGGTGAACTCGCGGTTCGAGGACGGCCGGGTCGAACACGGCGGTGCTGGTGAAGACCCGCTCGACCGAGGCGAGCGCGGCGGCGGTCAACGGCTGCAACTGCACGCCGAGCGGAGTCAGCTCGGCCTGCGCACCGCTGCGCACCAGCAGCTGGTCGCCGAACTGACGGCGCAGCCGGTGCAGCGCGGCGGACACGGTCGGCTGGCTCAGCCCGAGATGCCGGGCCGCCTGCGAGACGCTGCGGTACGTGAGCAGTGCGTCCAGGTGCAGCAGCAGGTTGAGGTTGAAGTTCCGCAGACTGTCTGCGGGACCCGCAGCACGCGTTTCGGATCAGCGCGGTCCCGTTCGGCACAGTCTGATCAGCGCGGTCTCGTTCGGCACGGTCTGAATCGGCACGGTCTGAATCGGCACGGTCTGAATCGGCGTCCACGGCATGTTCCGGATCTGATAGGGCTCGGCAGAAGGGCAGGTCGCGACGCGGACCACCTCCCGCCACACTAACCGCGGCAATCGGATCGGACGTCGCCGACGACGACGCGCTGCCCGCTTGCTCGACTCCAGCCGGGTAACCCCGGCCGATCCGCCGTCGCGTTGGCGATGCCGCAAAAAGTGCTGCACAATATGCAGTATGACCACCGAGACGATTCGCAAGAGCGTGCCCCTCACAAAGGACGAGCTCGCTGCGCTGGAAGCCGCCCGCACCGACGGCACAGCTGCGCACGATGCCCTCACCGAGCTCGTTGGCCCCGAAGCCGCCCGCTCCGAGGCAACGACTCTGCAAGCCCTCATCCAGCTCGGCTTCAACGTGGTGAGGGAACGGGCCATGGACCACGGATACGCCGCGCTCGCCGCGTCTCAGGACCAGGAAGACCGCGATTACGAGACCGCGATGCGCGGGCGTGTGCGCGACAACGAGGGCTGATCCGTGGACACGTTCACTCGAGGGCGCATTTACCATGCCGACCTCGGCGCAGGAGACAAGCCGTATCTGGTGGTCAGCAACAACAGCCGTAACCGACAACTCGGTAGCGCGCTCGTGGTGCGCATCACCACATCGGTAAAGCCGCCGTTGGACAGCATTGTGCAACTCTCCCCGCAGGACCCCTTGGCCGGCCGGGTCCTCTGCGACGACATCAACGTCCTGTACTCGGACGAGGTAAAGCACGAAGGAGGGGCGCTGTCCCTGCCGACGATGGTGCGCGTCGCCGCCGGGCTGAGGGCTGCACTCGCGATCTGACGCTCGCGCTCACTCCCCGCTTCGAACAGCGCGGCAGGCATGCGCTACCGAAGTGCGGATCGGCCGGCCTGACGCAGCATCAGCTCGGAGAGGTCCGCGGCGGGTCCGGGGCCGCCGACTGCGGCGTCGTAGATCGCCGGCTCGCCTTCGGGGATCCAGCGCAGGCGGGCCGCGGTGACGACGGCGCGGGCCAGTTCGAGCATGTCCGGGCGGTCCAGCGTGGTGGCGTCGAGCGGCGGGCAGCCGCCCTGGTCGGCTAGCGCGCGGTCGTGGCCGAGGTCGACGAGTGCGCCGACCCGGCCCGCGATCAGGTCGTGCCAGCTCTCCGGTAGCGAACTGCCGCCGCGACGC
>CAVQPP010000329.1:0-11407 GCA_963714445.1 uncultured Actinomycetota bacterium | reverse complement strand
CTCTTCTAGGAGGATAGGCGTGATGAAAAACTTCACGCTAGAAATGAGAAGCGTAAGGGGCTTATTAAAGAAATACGCACGAGACTACTCAAGAATCACTGCAAAAGAGGACACAAATTTTTATTGTCATGTCGAAGGTTGTGACATACTCTTCAGCCGGAGCGACGATTTTTAAGAGCATATCCGGAAATGCATGATGAGACTCGCGAGCATTCTTTCTCGTATGGTGTCAAAGACTGCAATAAGAAGTTTGATAGAAGACCGATTTGGAAAGGCACCAGAATGTTCACAAGGTTCAACGGAATCGTTGTGAACATTGCTGTTGGGCTTTTGCGAGAGTCGCCACGCGGCTCATGATTTTTGCAGTTGTTGCCACTTCGCTCGATTATAGCGGGGAGCAGCGCGAGCGCCTAATTTACGTTGGGCTACTCCCACCGATACGCGCTGAGTTTTCCGCCGATGAAGTTCACCGTGATCTGTGTATCCACTTCAACCGGCTCCCCGTTCAGAATGTAAGGCCGGTAGCGCCACTGGCGGACGGCCTCAATCGCTGCCAGCACCAGCATTGGATGGCACCGACAGAAGCCGAAGGTTCTCAATCGTCCCCTGCTTGCTGATCACTGCCTGCAGCACAACTGTGCCTTGAATGCGGACACGGCGCGCCCTGAGCAGGATAAACTGGCAAAATTATCTTGACCAGGTCCCCTGCGACACGATCTGGCTGACCGCGCAACGGCTGAGTGAGGCGTTGGCCGGGAACGTCCTGGTCCGGTCCGACCTGAGGGTGCCGAGGCTGGCCACCGCCGACTTGTCCGGCCATCGGATCGATGAGGTCGCGCCGCGCGGCAAGCACCTGCTCTTCCGGCTCGATCACGGCCTGACGCTGCACTCCCATCTGCGTATGGAAGGCGCGTGGCAGGTCTACTTGCCCGGTGAGCGTTGGCGTGGCGGACCAGCGCATCAGATACGTGCCGTGCTGTCGACCGCCGAGCGGTCTGTCGTGGGATATCGGTTGCCGGTGCTCGACCTCGTGCGTACCGCGCATGAGGACACCGTCGTCGGCCATCTCGGGCCCGATCTGCTCGGCCCGGACTGGGACGCCGACGAAGCGGTGCGCCGTCTGCTGGCCGCCCCGGACCGGCCGATCGGCGAGGCGCTGCTTGACCAGCGCAATCTCGCGGGGATCGGCAACGTATACAAGTCGGAGCTGTGCTTCTTGCGTGGCGTGACACCGTGGACGCCGGTATCGCAGGTTGCTGAGCCGGAGCGGATGGTGAGTCTGGCGCAGCGGCTGCTTGAGGCGAACAAGGGCCGGTACGGGCACGTCACGACCGGTGATACGCGCCGTGGACGTATGCATTGGGTCTACGACCGCGCACGGCAGCCCTGCCTGCGGTGCGGTACGACGGTCCGGATGGCTGAGCTGGGGCCGCCTGGGGAGGGCCGGGTTACGTACTGGTGCCCGACGTGCCAGAGCGGCCCCGGACCGGACGGGACGTGACCAGGCAGAAGGCCTGACGCGCCGTCAGCCGGCGACGTCTGAGCGGCCGCTCACGCTCTCAAGCTTCATCCGGCACAGCAACTCGCCCTCGGCGCCGTTACGGCGTCCGTAATCCTCAGCTTGCCCGGCCGGCACGTAACGCGCGGCGATCCGCGTCGCCCACGTCAGCAGTTCGTCCGCGTTTGTGCTGATCGCCACCGGACCGCGCACGGTCACGAAGCCGTACGGGAACTCCTCCAGGTCGGCGGCGAGCGCGGCGCGCGGGTTCGCCTTCAGGTGACGGCCTTTCACCGACGTGCTGTGCGTCGTGAAAACCACGTCGTCGCCGTCGAGCACGAACCAGACCGGCGCGACGTGCGGTGCGCCGACGGCCGACGCGGTGGCCAGCTTGCCGGTGTGGGTGCCGGCGCTCAGGAAGGCGACCGCTTCTTCTTTCGTCATCTTTGCCATGGATCAAGCTTGCCGCGTTTCAGTTGGCTGCGCCTGGCAGCGCATCCGAGAGGGTCTGGAGCTCGCCGGTCAGTTGGTCGGCCGCGTCCTGCGAGATCTGGTTGTTGTCCGTGTCGTCGTTGATCTTCTGCGTCACGTCGTTGATCTTGTGCTGGACGTCGTGCCACTTCGAGTTCCCGCCACCGCCGTTGTTCTGCACGGCGGTGATCGCGTTCTCCAGGTCGGCGAGCGAGTTCTGCAGGTCGCGGCCGGTGTTGGGGGCGATAGTGTCCGGACCCCGCGCGATGAAGCCGTCGATCTGCGCGCGCATTACCTCGAGATAGGCATTCGGATCGGCCGCCGGATCGCCGAGCGTGGCGCTCTGGCTCGCGGTCGGCGAAGACGAAGCCGCACTCGCGGACGGCGTCGTTGTCGGTGCGGCCGTAGTCGCGCTGACGCCGGACGCGTGGCCGCCTGGCGGTGGCGTGGAACCTGTCGAACCCGACGACTTTGAAAGATTCAACGCCAGCGCCGTAGCGCCTGCGGCGATTGCCGCGATGACCAACGCGCCGATTAGAAGTCGAGCGCGTGACGGTGCCCCGTTCGGCGCGGCGGCGCCACTGCTGCGACCGCCGCCGGCACCGCCAACTCTACCGCCGCCGCTGGCCGCGCCCGCGCTGGCCACGCCGCTTGGCGGCAAAGTCGTTGGCTGTGTCGGTACATCAAAGGCTGGCATGAGTAACGTCCGCTGCGCGATCGGCGTCGGGGATGCGGCGTGCGACAGCCGTGCGTAGACCTCTGCTGCGGTAGGGCGCTGCGCCGCGTCCTTAGCCATACAGCGCGTGTATACGTCAACGACGTCGGGTGAGAGCCCGGGGACGTTGAGCGGCGGCGCTGGTGAGTAGATCTGCGCCTGCGCGACTTGGAACAAGTCCGCGCTTTCATACGGCGGGTGTCCGATAAGGCACCAATACAGCACACATCCGAGCGCGTAGACGTCCGATGCGGGGACCGCGCCGCGTCCGGTCAACTGTTCCGGCGCCATGCACGCGGGTGTCCCGATCGCCATGCTGCCGGTCAGGTTCGAGTCCGTGGCGGCCTGCGCGATGCCGAAGTCGAGCAGCTTCGCGCCGCTCGCGGTGAGGACGACGTTGCCCGGCTTCACGTCCCGGTGCACGATCCCCGCGTCATGCGCCGCGCGCAGCGCGTCAGCCAGTTGCGCGCACACCGCCACAGCTTCGGCGATGGGCAGCGGACCGGTGCGCAGTCGCTCGGAGAGCGTGGTGCCGTGCAGCAACTCAGTCACGAGGACCGGTTGCGGCGTGCCGTCCGCTTGGCGTTGCTCCAAGTAGTCGAAGACGACGGTGATCCGCGGATGCGCGAGCTTCGCCAGCGCCCGCGCTTCACGCCGCAGCCGTTCGCGCTCGGTGGGGTCGGCCAGCGCGGATCCGTGCAGCAGCTTGACGGCGACCGTCCGGTCCAGCGCGGCGTCGGTCGCCTCCCATACCGTCGCGCTGCTGCCCGAACCGAGCGGGCGCACGAGGCGGTAGCGGTCGGCGATCAGGGTGCCGGGTGCCACAGTGCCGGGGGTCACGGAGTCCACCACGGGATTATCGCCGGTTCGGCTCGACGCGCCAGCCGTTTCACGAGAGATATCACTGGGTGTATCGCCATACGTATCAACGGGTGACCGTGAAAAAGAGGGTCATGGTCAGGGCACAGATACGCGTGCGCAACCAGTGACTGAACGGGTAGGCAACCGATACAGTCTACTGGCACACGCACCATTCACAGGTGACGACACACGCACACTGCGTTAGCGGTTAGTCGGTCTTCGAGGTCGGTCCAGTCAGACCGGTCCGGCCGAGGTGGCCGGCGTGCGGAAGGGATCCGGGCCGAGATGAGCGATGAGCGCAGCTGGTACCGGGGTGGTGAAGGTGACTCTGCGGGCGGCGAGCAGAGCGAGCGTGGCGACGACAGATCTGAGGCCTACCGGGCCTGGCAGCGGCAGCAGCAGTTGCAGCGGCCGTGGGACAGGCAGCAGCCGTGGCAGCAGGAGGCGACGCCGCAGTACGTGGATCCCTGGTCGCGGCCGGGTCAGGAGCCCGGTCAGGGGCAGGGACCGGGAGACGGTCAGGGGCCCGGCGGTGCGCCGCAGGGTCCAGGCTTTGGCTCCGGTCCGGTCCCGGCGCAGCGTCCAGGCGCAGGTCAGGTGCCTGATCTCTTCGCGAGCGGACCCGGCGACGTGGGCGGCTTGGGTGATTCGGGTGGCGGCCATGGGCAGGGCGGCGTCCCGCACCAGGACGACTTCCGCCCCCCTTACCGGCCTGAGACACCGAGCCCGATACAGCCGACGCCGATCCCTCCCATGCAGCAACCGTCGCAGGCACGTCCACCACAGCCGCAACAGCCGCAGCCGCCATCGTCCCCGTATCAGTTGATGCCGCCTCAGCTGACGCAGCCTCAGGCGCCGCCGCAAGCTCCGCAACTGCCACGGCCGAGCAAACCGCAGCCGAATGGGCAGCCGGTGCCCCCGCAGTTCCAGCCGCTGCAACCGCAGCCGCCGCAGTACTCGCCTCAGCCGCCGCGTCCGGACGGACCATCGCTGCCGGCGCGTAGCGGTCGGCACGGCGGCGCTCCGGACAGCCAGGAGATGCCGAGGGTGCCACGGTCGGACCTCGGCGGTCCGCCAACCGGCGGCAACCTGCCGCGCGTCTCCGATCGCGGTGGCCCGCCGACTGGCGCCAATCTCCCGCGCATCTCGGACCGCAGTGGCCCGCCGACTGGCGGCAATCTGCCCCGAGTCTCCGATCGTGGCGGCCCGCCGACCGGTGGCAACCTTCCTCGAATTTCGGATCGCAATGGCCCGCCGACGGGGAGCAACCCGCGCATCTCGGATCAGTCGCGCCGCTCTCCGGACGGCTACGGCCCGAGCCCGGACATGTACAGCAACGAGCCGCCACGCCCCGGCTCCCCACGTCGCGAGAGCACGCGCAGCGACGTCGACCGTGACTTCAACCGCGACTTCGATCGAGACTCCGACCGCGATTTCGACCACGACGAGGCCGGTCCGCGCGGTCGCAGCGCACTAGGCGGCAATGGACCGAGCGGTCCCGGCTCAGCCAGCAGCGCACGTAGCACCGACGGACCACGCGGTGACGGACCACGCGGTGACGGACCACGTGGCGCAGACGGCCCTCGCGGGGACGCGCCGCGCGGCAACAGCCCCCGCACCGCCACCGGCCACGGCGGCTCCGGTCACGGCCGCCCGAAATCGGGCAACAGCAACGGAAGCAGCGGCGGCAACCGCACACTGCTGATCGTCGGCGGCACCGTAGGCGTAATCGTCTTGGCCCTCATCGCATACTTCGTCACCCGGCCGTCCAACAACTCCAACGCCTCCGGCCCCACCGCCAACGCCACGTCGCAGACCTCGGTCGCGGTGAATCCGCCCGTGCCCAGCACTCCTGCGGGCGGTCCCGCGACGTCACCGATCGCGTCTACGACGGCCGGCGTGTCCGCATCAGCGTCGCCGTCGACCAGCGCCCCCAATTCGGCGATACCGAGCAACACGGTCGCCGTGAACCTCGCTTTGGTGCACGTCCAGGTCTTCAACGGCACCGGCATCAACCAGCGCGCGGCGAGCATCAAGACCTACCTCGTCAACCAGGGCTTCGCGCTCGCGACGGTCGGCGGCACGGACGCGAAGACGCCGACGACCAAGGTCTACTTCCCGTCCACCCGCGCCGACTCGGCCGCCGCGGTAGCGCACGCGCTCGCGATTCCGGGGAACGACCTGAGCGTGTCGGCCAACTACACCGAGGTGACCGTGGTCATCGGGACCGACTGGCCGTCCGGGAACACGTATCCGGCGGGCTGATCAGGCCAGGCCGCGCTCACGTGCGATCAGGTCGCTGTACCAGAGCGCTGACGACTTGAGGGTGCGCTTCTGCGTCGGGTAGTCGACGTAGATGAGGCCGAAGCGCTTGCCGTATCCGTAAGCCCACTCGAAGTTGTCGTGCAGCGACCACTGGAAGTAGCCGCGCAGGTCCACCCCATCCGCGACGGCGCGCGCGGCGGCGTCGAGGTGATCGGATACGTACGCGATCCGCTCCGGGTCGTGTACTTCGCCGGTCGGGCCCAAGTAGTCGTCGTTGGCCATGCCGTTCTCGGTGATAAGCATCGGGATGCCGTCGTAGTCGCGGTGTACGCGCATCAGCAGCGTGTGCAGCGCGTCCGCGTCGATCGGCCAGTCCATCGCGGTACGCGGTAGGTCTACGTGCGGGAAGCGCACGTCTTCGCAGCCAGGGAAGTCCGCCGCGTCCGGGTTAGGTGCTCCTCCGTCGCTATCGCCGTCCGGGCCAGCCACGGTCAGCGGCGTGTAGTAGTTGACGCCGAGTGTGTCGAGGCGTGCGTTGATCGTCGCTGTGTCGCCATCGCGCAGGAACGACCAGTCAGTCAGCCGTTCCGTGTCGGCCAGCACGTCCGCCGGGTATGCGCCGCGCAGCATCGGATCAAGGAAGAGCCGGTTGGCGACGCCGTCGATGCGTCGCACGGCGTCCAAGTCTTCGGGGTTGTCGCTCGCCGGACGCGCCGCGCACAGATTGAGCGTGACAGAGACCTGAGCCGCGTCGTCGACGATCGCGCGCACCGCCTGCGCGCCGAGTCCGTGTGCGAGGTTCAGATGATGGACGGCCGCGAGCGAGGCGGCCGGATCGGTGCGCCCAGGTGCATGCCGTCCGCTGCTGTAGCCCAGATACGCCGAGCACCACGGCTCGTTGAGCGTGGTCCAGAACGACACGCGGTCGCCGAGACGTTGCGCGACGTGTGCCGCATACTCGCCGAACCGAAGCGGCGTTTCCCGATTGGTCCAGCCGCCGGCGTCCTCGAGGGCCTGCGGCAGGTCCCAGTGGTACAGCGTCAGGAACGGCGTGATCCCGACAGAGAGCAGCTCGTCAACCAACCGCTCGTAGAAGTCCAGCCCGCGTGCGTTAACCGGGCCCCGGCCGCCGGGCTGGATGCGTGGCCAGGCGGTGGAGAAGCGGTACGCGGTGAGCCCGAGGTCGGCCATCAGCCGTACGTCTTCGGCCCAGCGGTGGTAGTGGTCGATCGCGATGTCGCCGGTGTCGCCGTTGCGGACCTTGCCGGGTGTGCGCGCGAACGTATCCCAGATCGACGGTTCGCGCCCGTCCTCGTTCCAGGCGCCTTCGATCTGATAAGCGGACGAAGCCGCCCCCCAATGGAAGTCGGCGGGGAAGCGGCGTGCGTCGGTGCCAGCAGTCGGCGAGGCTCTGATGGTTTTGGAGTCTGGGGTGGTCGTCGTTGTGGTTGCGGCTTCTGCGGCGGCAGTCGTTGAGAGCGCTCTCACAGCTTCAGGATCGCGATCAGATGTGGTGGTGTCAAACGGCTGGGCGGCGGCGATGGTGCGACCGGCGGTTCCGGATGAAAGTCTCACGCATCTTGAAGACCGGCAACAGGCTGATTCGAATAGCTCTTATTCGCCGCGCGCTTGTCGCGCTTGATGTCCCGTGCTCATCAGCTTGTGGCGAGCTCATCGCCGGTAGCGCTGCAAACAGATGCGGCTGAGATGGCTGCGTAATGCTGCTGATAATGCGATTACATGATTGCTATGGTGACCGGATGGCCGTCACCACCGCCACGCGTCCCCGCCTGTTACGCCGGGGACGCGTCGCCGTGTCGCTGCTCTTTCTGCTCTACGGCGTGATCCTCGGCGCGTGGACGTCGCGGATTCCGGCCGTGAAGCAGGGCCTCGGTCTCAGCGACGGACAACTGAGCGTCGCGCTGCTCGCGTTCGCCGCCGGTGCGATTGTCGGCATGCAGACGGTCGGCCGGCTGGTGGACCGCTTCGGCAGCAGGCAGGTCATGCTCCCCACGGCGCTTGTCGACGGCTGCATGCTGCTCGCTCCGGCCTTCGCACCGGACTTGGCGCTGCTCGTGCTCGCGCTGTTCGGGTTCGGCGCGGTGCACGGAACGCTGAACGTCGCGATGAACGCCAACGCGGTCGAGGTGCAGCGCGCATGGCGGCGGCCGATCATTTCGTCATTCCACGCGGTTTACAGCATCGGCGGCTTCGCCGGATCGGCTGCCGGAGGTCTGTTCGCGCGTGCGGGGTTCGGGCCTGGTGTGACGTTCGCCTCAGTGACCGGATTCGTCGTGCTCGCGGTCGCTTGGGCATCGCAATGGGCGGTTTCGCCTTTCGCGGATGAGCCATCCGCGCGACTTGTTCCGATTCCGGGGAAATCTGAAGATGCGGCTGATATCAGGCGAAAGCGCGGAATCTCGGCCTCGATCTCGATATCGGGTCCGATTCTCTTCCTCGGCGTGCTCGCGTTCTGTTGCATCGCCGGCGAAGGGGCGGCGGCCGACTGGAGCGCCGTCTACCTGCACGACAACCTCGGTACCAGCGCCGGATTCGCCGCGAGCGCTTACGCCACCTTTGCTATCTGCATGACCGCCGGTCGGCTCGTCGGCGACCGGCTTACCGTCGCGCTCGGTCCCGTGCGGCTGGTGCGTGGCTGCGGCGTGCTCGCGTCGGTCGGCCTCGCTGTTGGGCTGCTTATCGGCACACCGATCGGAGGCGTGATCGGGTTCGGCTGCCTTGGCGCTGGCCTTTCGTGCATCGTGCCGCAGGTCTTCTCGACCGCCGGTAACCGCGATCCGGCACGCGCGGGGGAGGCCATCGCACGCGTGTCCAGCCTCGGCTTTCTCGGATTCATCATCGGACCGATCCTGATCGGCGGCGCGGCCGAACTGGTCGGGCTGCGTTGGGGGCTCGGGATTCCGGTTGTCTTGGTGCTCGCCGTCGCGGCTGCCGCCCCGGCCTTGCGCACCTCTCACTCGAGCCCCGCTAGTCTGGACGGATGATCCGACCCGTTACTCCGGATGACATCCCGGCGATCGTCGCGATGGTGCGTGAGCTGGCTGAGTATGAGCGTGCCCGGCACGAGGCTCAGGCCACCGAGGCGCAACTGCGTGAGGCCCTGTTCGGCGCGCAGCCGGCCGTGTTCGCGCTTGTCGCGGAGAACGACGAGACCGGCGAGGCGGTCGGCTTCGCCGTGTGGTTCCTGAACTTCTCCACCTGGCTCGGCAAACACGGCATCTACCTGGAAGACCTCTACGTAAGGCCGCACGCGCGTGGCGAGGGTCACGGCCGCGCCCTGCTCACCCGGCTGGCGCAGATCGCCGCCGAGCGCGGTTACGGCCGGGTCGAGTGGTCGGTGCTGGACTGGAACGAGCCGTCCATCGCCTTCTACAAGTCGATCGGGGCAGTGGCGATGGACGAGTGGACGGCCTACCGGCTCAACGAGGACGCGATCGGCCGTCTCGCGGCCAGGGCGAGGACTGGGTCTAAGTAGTCCGCGAGCCCTCGAGGCGTCCCGTCCTCAGCTAGATCTCTCGCCTCCCAGCTGGCGCTCGCTCGAATACGGCTCGCACTAGCGCGCGGTTTGTCGGTGCCTCGCGTCACTATGGAAGCGTGTTGTTCGCCGACGTCGTCCGCGCCTCCGCCGCCGTAGCGGCGACGCGCTCACGCCTGGCCAAGGTCGACACCCTGGCCGCGATCCTGCGTGCCGCCGCGAACCCGGCCGACCCGGAGCGCGTGCGTGTCGTCGCCGCGTTCCTGGTCGGCGTGCCGCTGCAGGGCCGGTTCGGCACCGGTTGGCGCACGCTGGTCCAAGTCGACGCGCCGCCGGCCGACGTCCCGCTGCTCACCGTCGCCGAGGTGGATGGCACGCTGGAAAGCCTGGCCGGCACGTCGGGCACCGGATCGCGCGGGCGCCGCGCAGATCTGCTCGCCGCGCTGCTGCGTTCGTCCACCGCTGACGAGCAGGACTTTCTCATCCGCCTGCTCACCGGGGAGCTGCGGCAGGGCGCGCTGGAAGGCGTCATGCTCGACGCGATCGCCAAGGCCGCCGACGTGTCCGGCGAGCAGGTGCGTCGCGCATTCATGCTCTCCGGTTCGCTGCCCGACACCGCTGCGGCGGCGCTGCACAGCGGACCGGATGCGCTCGCCGCGTTCCGGCTCCAGGTCGGCCGCCCGATCCGGCCGATGCTCGCCTCTCCCGCCGAGTCGCTGAACGACGCGCTGGACGAGCTCGGCGACGTCAGCGTCGAGTACAAGCTCGACGGCGCGCGCATCCAGGTGCACCGCGATGGCGCGCAGGTCAACGTCTATACCAGGACCCTGCGGGAGATCACCACGAGCGTGCCCGAGCTGGTCGAGCTGGCCCGCGCGCTGCCCTGCGAGACCGTCGTGCTCGATGGCGAAACCCTCGCGCTAGCCGACGACGGCCGTCCGCGTCCCTTCCAGGAGACGATGAGCCGCTTCGGCGCGACCGAAGAACGCGACCTGCTCCTGCACCCCTACTTCTTCGACTGCCTGCACCTCGACGGCGTTGACCTGCTCGACGCGCCGCTGTCCGAGCGGCACGAGGCGTTGGTGCGGGTCGCCGGACCGTACGTAATCCCCGGCGTGCAGCGGCCGTCCGCTGACCAGGCTGGCACGCTGCTCGATGACGCTCTCGCGGCCGGTCACGAGGGCATCATGGTCAAGTCGCTCGAGTCGCCGTACGCGGCCGGGCGGCGCGGCAAGGCCTGGCAGAAGGTAAAGCCGGTCCACACGCTCGATCTCGTCGTCCTGGCCGCCGAGTGGGGCCACGGCCGCCGCACCGGCCTCCTGTCGAACCTGCACCTCGGCGCGCGAGATCCGGACGGCGGCCCGCCGATCATGGTCGGCAAAACGTTCAAGGGCCTTACCGACGAACTGCTCGCCTGGCAGACCGAGCAATTCCCCCGGTATGAGCAGCGGCGCACGGATTGGACGGTTTACCTGCGCCCCGAACTAGTCGTCGAGATCGAACTCGACGGCGTTCAAGTGAGTCCGCGCTATCCCGGCGGCGTGGCGCTGCGGTTCGCCCGCGTGCTGCGCTATCGCCCGGACAAAGAGCCCGGGGACGCCGACACGATCACCGCGGTGCGCGCCATGCTGCCTACCGCGGGCATTAGTTCGGACGCCGGATAGACGACCAGCTCGAATACCGGTATTGCCAGACCTGGAGTACCGCTCGGTTGAGGCTTTCCAAAGGATTTGCAGGCTTGGATTTTGCCTTAGCTAAACGGAAAGCACTCTTCCGTCGACCGCGCGAAGCTGACACACTAGCTCATGATCAGACACCCCACCCCGTCTGATCCATCACCCGGCGTGTGGATTCGTTCCCGTCGGATGGGCCCCCGGCATCGCATCCCCCCCGTGATGCCGGGGGTCACTTATTTCAC
Organism: uncultured Actinomycetota bacterium; assembly: GCA_963714445.1. Classification (GTDB taxonomy): domain Bacteria; phylum Actinomycetota; class Actinomycetes; order Streptomycetales; family Catenulisporaceae; genus Actinocrinis. The sequence goes on along the minus strand of CAVQPP010000329.1, from coordinate 183 downwards.
CCCGCCTTTCCGTCCGGTTCGGCCCGGTCCGGGTTTGATCGAGCTTGTCTCGTCGGCCCGGTCTGCGTAGGCGCTGCGTTCGCGATCAAATCCCGCACCTGCTCGGCCTCAGGCAGCCGCAGCTCCGCGTACAGCTCCAGCGCCTTGCGCCACTGCTGCCGCGCCGCGCCCGGCCCCCGAGTG
>CAVQPP010000328.1:0-27300 GCA_963714445.1 uncultured Actinomycetota bacterium | reverse complement strand
TTCGATTCTCCCGCAGGCCCCCGAACTGGCCTGGTTCGTCCGTGAGGCCTGGCCGTCACCGACCACCGGCGCCAACCTCACCGCGGGAACGCTGCGGCCCGGGGAAAGCCTCCGGCTGACCGTCCAGTCCGACGCCATGACCGTCTTCGGCGACGGCATCGAGTCCGACCACCTCTCCCCCACCTGGGGCCAGACCGTCACCCTCGCCACGGCCGCCACCAAGCTCGCCCTCTTGGCGCCGCGGACTGCGAACTGAAGCCGGCGCGAAGACCCAGTGGCGGTAGAGGACGAAGTTGAACGCGGCGTTGATGGCCGTGGCGATGGTCTTCGAGACGAGGTATTCGGTCCAGAATTCGGCGAGGCCGAGGACGATGAGAAGGGTTGAGACGTAGTTCAGGCCGGCGGTGGCCAGGAGCTTCGCGCCCTGGATTCCCACTGAGCCGGGGGCGCCGAAGGTGAACGTCCGGTTGAGGGTCAGATTGGCGACGAACGCGCAGCAGAACGCCAGGGTCGTGGCGAGAGCGAGTGGCAATCCCGCGTGCGCGTGCAGAAGCCAGAGGGCTGCCATGTCGATCGCGTAGACCGCTGCGCCGACGAGAACGAAGCGGACGACGACGCGGTCGAGGCGGGCGAGGGTGCCGAAGCGGGGTCTTAGCGACGGGGTTCCGCATAGGCCCCAGGCGAGCACTGCCAGGCCGCCGGTCATGAGGATTAGGGGCAGGAGGGGGCCGTACGGGGGCAGCCAGGTGCCGGTGAGGACGTTCAGGGGCAGGCGTCCGTTGGCTGGGAATCCGTGCTGGAATCGCAGCATGCTGCTCCACAGCGCGACCATTTGCGTGGGGAGCAGGGCGACGGCGATCAGGCGAAGCAGGGATTTGACTCGGTCGGGGGACAATGCGGTGGAGCGGCCGATCTGGACGGCTCCGATCATTGGCGCGCCGACTAGCAGGGGCAGCGCGTATCGGCCTTGGGAGAACCAGAAGCCCTGGCGTACGGCGTCGACGTCGGTGACCACCAGCATGGCGAGGGAGAAGGCGACGATCGCGGCGATCTGGATTCGTGCTCGGGTCGTGCCGAGCCAGAAGCCGCCGAGCACGATGAGGCCGAGGACGCCGAACCAGATTGCTGAGAGGGTCTGCGGGACGAGGATGTCGCCGTACGAGGTCAGTCGCACCATGCCGTCGAGGTAGTAAGGCACGCGGAGCCAGAGTTCCTGGGCGATGACCTGGATGAGTTTTGTCTTCGGCGCGTTGGCGGCGCTTAGGTCGAAGTTCGCGCCTGCTAAGAGGTCCCATGCGATTGCGGCGACGGATGCGATGGCGATGCCTAGGGCTGTCCATCTGATCCGCTTGAGCTGCCACAGCGTGCGGAGCCGGGACCTGCTTGCGCCGAACGCGCAGACGGCGGCGATCGCCACGAGCCAGCCGACGCCGAAACCGCGGGTCACCGCGAGCACGGAGCCCGACCACAGCGCCACGGCGACTACGAGGGGGCGGACGGGGCGTGGTTCCAGCAGGTCGAGCAGGCTCACCCAGAGGGCGACTGCGGCGCCGATCTCCACGCCGGCCGGGTTCACCGCGCCCATCAGGTTCACCACGACCGGCGTGACGCACACCGCGATTCCGGCGATCAACCAGCGGTCGCGCGAACGCCACGCGATCGCCAACGCGCTGGCTAACAGGGCGCTGATCTCCGCGTCGGTGAGGAGGCGGGCGACGATGATGCCCCTCATGTCGGGCCAGACGTGGAGCACCGGGCCGACGAAAAGATAGTAGGAGGGGTTGTATCCGGACGCGTCGCTCTTGTAGGAGACGCGCTTGGTCCGGGACGGCACGTTTGCGCCGGGAGTCTGCATGCAGCGCGCGCTGACGGTCGTATTCCACCGGAAGCAGCCGACATGGCGCGGGACGAGGCTCTTCGCGGTCCTGACTTTTGCATTGACCGGTCCGGCGTAGATCTGGCCCGCGGCGACGCCGTAAGCACGAGTGACGTGCTGGAGTTCGTCCGGCGGCCCGTCGTACGGCATCGCGAGGGCCCACGCGGCGCCGAGAAGGAAGAAGGCGGTGAAAGCCAACGCCCATACGCGCGTGGCGGTGCCGGTGCGCTGCTTCAGCAGCGTCGGTTTGAGCATCATCGGTCGATCGCGATGGGCTGTCCGCAGTCGGCGGACTTCAGGATCGCCTCGGCCGTGCACACGGTACGGACGCCCTCCTCGAAACTCACGGTCGGGGTGTCGAGCCCGCGCACCGCGTCCCGGAACGCCTCGTGTTCGGTGCGCAGCGGCTCGGGTTTCGCGATCGCGTACCGGATGATGTCGCCCTCGGTGACGCCGCGGAAGTTCTGCAGCGCCTCCCACTCGGTCGGCACGCTTGAGTTCGCGTAATACGTGAGGTCGGCGGTGAGCGTGTCCGCGACGAAACAGCCGCGTTCGCCGGTGACCACGGTCACCCTCTCTTTGAGCGGCGAGAGCCAGTTGACCAGGTGGCTCGCCACGGCGCCGCCCTCGAGTCCGCCGACGACCGCGACCAGGTCCTCGTGGTCGCGGCCGCTGCGGTGCGCTGTGTGCGCGGCGACGGTCGTGTACGCACTGCGGGTGACCCATGCGGTCAGGTCGATGTCGTGGGTGGCCAGATCCATCACGACGCCGACGTCGGCGATGCGCGCCGGAAACGGGCCCTGGCGCCGGGTGACGACTTGGAACACCTCGCCGAGTTCGCCGGCGTCGAGGCGGCGGCGCATGCTCTGCAGCGCCGGGTTGAAGCGCTCGATGTGGCCGACGCCGCCGATCAGGCCGCGGTCGCCGAAGAGTTTTACCAGGCGCCGTGCCGCTTGGGAGTCGGGGGCCAGCGGTTTCTCGATGAGCGCGTGGACGCCCGCCTCGGCGAGCGTCGTCGCGACCGGCTCGTGCGCGGCCGTGGGGACGGCGACCACGCAGTAGTCGACACCGATCTCGATGAGTTCCTCGACGCTCGCCACGATCGGCGCGCTCACGTTGGACAGGCTCGCAGCGGGCTGTGGATCGGCGACGCCGACCAGCTCGACCCCGTCGAGGGAAGCGAGTACGCGCGCGTGGTTGCGGCCCATCTTGCCGAGGCCGACCAGGCCGGCACGCAGTGGGGCGGTCATGTCAGGCCTCTCCTCGCGTTTGCGCGAAAACGGCCGATCCCGCCGCGTGCGGCGTGTCGCGCAGAGCAGATCCGGGGGTCCGTCTTGTCAGAGCTGCCGTTTCGCGACGCACGGGCCGGTCCGGGGCCTCCTGGATGTCGAGAATCCAGGAGTTGATGATGAGGTGGATTCCGGCCAGCAGGGGCGTGACCGAGAGCAGTACGGTGCCCGCGCTCGGCGAGCCGCCGCCGGTCAGGCGGTACACCAGCGTGCCCAAGCCGAACGCGGTTCCGAAGCCGAACAGCGCCATCCCGGCGAAGAGCAGCAGCGCCACCGGCGAGAACGACCGCAGCACGTGCTTGATGAGAATGCGGCGCCAGAATCCGCGGAAGAGCAGCCCGAAAAGGACCGGGGCGACCTTGTGCAGCCGGATCCCGGACACCTCGTCGCCGTAGATCGCCGGAACGGGGACGTCGCGTGCGCGGGCATCGGCGATATTGAGCCGAATGAGGAAATCGTTCTCGAACTCATAGCCCGTCGCCACCCGATCGAGCGAGATACGGCGCAGCATCGCCGTGGTGGTGGCGGTATATCCGTTCTGCGGATCGAACAGGTGCCAATATCCTGACGCGGCCTTCGTCATGAAGGAAAGCGCGATGCTCCCGAATACCCGGTACTTCGGCATTCCGGCGAACGAGGTGCGCGAGAAGAAGCGGTTGGCCTTGGTGAAGTCCGCCTCGCCGTCGGCGATGGGATCGAGCAGGTCGGGCAGATAATCGGGGTCTATCTGCGCGTCGCCGGCCATGACCACGCTCACGTCCGCGCCGAGGGCGAGCGCGCGGCGGTGGCCCGACAGGACCGCTCCGCCGACGCCGGTGTTCCGCTCGTGCCTGATCAGGACCACTCGCGGATCGCCGGCGGCGAGCGCCGCCTCGCAGGTGCCGTCGACCGAGCAGTCGTCGATGACGACGACGTGGTCGACGAACGCCGGGACCGAGCCGATCGTCTTTCCGATCAGCCGAGCCTCGTTATACGCCGGCATCACGACGGCGATCGTCAGATCCCTGTACATCGAATAGGTCCCACCTGGCCGAGATCCGGACGCCGTTCGGCGCCGGTGTTCGGGGGGAGAGACTACCTGCACGTATATCGGCCACCGCCTGCTCTAACACTCCCCAGGGTGAAGCGAGTCCACCGATGGAGTGAAGCGCGCGGGGGCGAATTGAGGCGGACGATGACGGCGCGTCAGATTTCCGCCGCGAGAATGTGTTGATATTCCGGCCGACTTTCGCCCTTTCGGCGGTCACCATCCAGGAAATCGCGGCGTGTCGCGGCGGCGAGCACGGATGACGGCCCCGGCGTAAGACATGATCAGCGCGAACAAAGCCACCGCCGGGCCCAAGCGGGCGCATTCCGTTGTATATCGGGGACGACCACCGTGACATTCGATCCAAATCAGCGGTTCCTGCGCGTGGTTCCCGGCGGAAACGGGATCCTGTACGGGATTCAGGCGGACGGAATCCTCTACTGGTACCGCCACCTCGGCTGGCAGAACGGCGGCGTTTCCTGGGCGAACGGCGGCAGCGGGCGGCAGATCGGCGCCGACTGGCACCAGTTCACCACCGTGCTTGCCGCGGCCGACGGCCAGTTCTTCGCCTTTCACGCGGACGGCACGCTGTTCTGGTATCGCTACGTCCTGAACGACTCGAACACCGGCGCGGGCAGCTGGCACCCGGCCAGCGGTTCCGTCATCGGTAGGGGCTTCAACCGCTACCAGCGGATCTTCGGCGGATTCGACAACGTCCTTTATGCCGAGGACGCCAACGGCAACCTCTTCTGGTACCGATATTCGGCGGGCAACGGCGGCTTCGGCTGGGCGAACGGCGGGAACGGACTGCAGATCGGCTCCGGCTGGCGACCGTTCGTGGAGGCGTGGGCCGACGCCGGCGGAGTCGTCTTCGGCGTTTATCAGACCGGCGACCTGTACTGGTGGCGCCGCATCGTGCAGAACTCGTCGACGGGGGCGGGTTACTGGGTCAACGGCGGCAAGGGCATCCAGATCGGCACCGGGCTGGGGTGACGACGGCCAGCGCGCGCAGTGGTCGAACACCTCGGGCGTCATCTACGCGATCAACCTCGACACCTCGGCGAACCCGGGCACCGACAACGCCCTGGTCTGGTATCGCCTGCTGAACTCGCAGACCATCAACACCTCAGGCGCGTCCTGGGCGAGCGGCGGCAACGGCGTCCAGGTCGGCGCCGGGTTCACGATCGAGAACTGCGCGGCGCTCCAGGGATATCCCACCGCGTTGTCCACGGCCCAAGGCGGCAGCGTCGGCATCAACGTGTCGACGACGTTCGCGAACTACACCGCGACGGTCGTACGAGTGGCGCCGGCCGCATCCGGTCCCGTCACAGTGGTAGCTCCGGCTACCGTCACCGGCCGTTTCCAGAAGCTGCCGAGCGCGTACCGCAGCGCGGGTTGCGGCTGGAGCACCGACTTCACCGTGCCCGTCGCCACAAGCTGGCAGTCCGGCATCTACGCGGCGCAACTTCGGTCGCCGGACGGCGTTCCGCACGACGTCGTGTTCTACGTCCGGCCCGCGAACCCGCAAAACGCCATCGCTGTCGTCGTCCCCACGAACACGTACAACGCGTACAACAACTGGGCAGGGCACGACCAGTACACCAGCGGCCAGAACGGTGTGCAGCGCGTCATCACGCATGCTGCGGCCGAGCGTGACGACAGCCCTGAGCGGCAACGGCATGATCAACCACACGCTGTTCCACGACCTGTTCCTGCTGCAGTGGATGACCTCGCAGAACATCGCGTTCGACTGCTACACGGATCTGGACCTCGACGGCACGGGGCCGACGCTGGCTCCCCCACTACAAGGCCGTCGTCTGGCTGTCCCACCCCGAGTACTGGACCGACGCCGCCCGCCAGAACATCGTGAACTACCTGGGCAACGGCGGCCGGGTCATCGACACCGGCGGCAACGCACTGTACGAGCGCGTCGCCTACTCCATCGATCGCACCGCGGTGATCCACCGGACGCCGGCCGGCGACCGCGACGTGTTCGACGACGCCGGGGAGAACACCTTCGACGTGATCGGAGTCGACTTCAACCCCGCGTCGTACATGGACTTCTATCCGTACAAAGTGCAGACCGCGCATCCGTTCCTGAACGGCACCGGGCTCGTCGTCGGCAGCACGTTCGGCGCCTCCGCCTACAACGGCGCCGCGAGCGGCTGGGAGGTCGACTCGTACGCCGGAACGATCCCGGGGACCGTCGTGATCGCCAGCGGGCTCAATCCCAACGGCGGCGCCGACATGTGCCAGGTGCCAAAACCCAACAACGGCTGGGTCTTCACCACCGGGTCGATCTCGTTCAACGGCGCGATCCCGAACGACGCCGCGATCAAGAAGATCCTGGCCAACGTCTTCGCCGCGGCTGTGGCGTAGCCCGGTCGAGTCGAGACGAAGGGAACTGAACATGTCCGAGACTGCAGGGTCCAAGATCAGCCGCCGGGCTTTCCTGACCACCGCCCTGGCCAGCACCGCGGTCGCCCTGGCATCGGTCCCCGCGAGCGCCGCCGCGGCCGGTCCACCGTCGCGCACGCGGTCCCGCGACAAACAGGACGTCCAGGTCCAGCAGGGCAACGCGTCCATCACGGTCACCGTGCTCCCCGAGCAGGACGTGACAGCGATCGACTACACGATCACCGATGTCGGCTCCGTCCCGGACACCTTCACGGTCTGGTACTCCGACCTGCACAACGGCCGCGAGTCCAGGAAGATCGACTATCCGCTCAACCCCGGCGAAAGCGCGAGCGCCGAAGTCTACGGGCGCCTCAACCACGACTTCCTGGTGAACGTGTGCCAGTCCGACGGAACGTGCTTCACCGTCGGCCCGGTCGGACCGGGTCCGGAGGTCGTCCCGCGCGGAGTCCGGGTGCGCCCGCCGCGATAGCCCACCTGGACGATTATCGCTCTCCGCGCTTGTGCGACTACATTGTGCGATCGGCCACGTACGCCGCCGCCGCGTGTCCACCCCGCGGACCGTTCTGAAAGTGGAGTTCAGCGATGACGGCCTCTTCGACGGTCCCCCGGACACCGGTCCCGCCGACCGACGGCGACGCAGTGTCTACCTCTGAGCCCACCTCTGGGCCCGCATCGGGTCGCCGCCGACGCATCCCCCGACAGGACGCCGCCGCCATCGCAACCCTCGCAGTCGCTGCCTGGCTACTGCCGCTGACTGCTCACGCGTTGCGCGTCGACTGGCTGATCCTCGTCATCGCCTGGATTGGTATCGCGTCCCTGCTGGGGGCCGGACAGCTGCTCGTCGACCGGCTGGTCCTGGCCGGAATCCTGCTGGCCGGCTTGCTGATCGCCGCCGGGCTGCTCTTCTCCGTCTGGCCGTGGGGTCTGGCGCCGGTCCCGGTCGGCGGCGTCACGCTCAGCGCCGTCGTCCTGGGCACGGTGATCAGCGGCCGACGCCCACGGCTGCCGATGCGGTTCGCCCCCACGGACACGATGATCGTCGGCGCGGGCGCGCTGTCCTGGTACTGCCTGAACGCGCCGACCGCGGGCAAGAGTTTCGTCCGCAAGCTCCCTTACATCGCGTCGCGTGAAGACATGTTCAACCACTACACGCTCTTCGACACGATTCACCGGATCGGCGGATACCCGTTTCTCAACCCCGGGGCGATCAAGCCGTACCTGAGCCCCGGCCTGCTGAACCCGACCGCGATGGAGTTCTATCCGCCGGGGATGCACTACCTGTTCGCCCTCTTCGACACCTTCCTGCGGTCCAGCACCGATCCCGGGCCGTCGTTCGGCGAGTACGACAGATTCGTCCTCTACAACGCCGCCGTCCTCGCGATCCTCGCGGCCATGGTGGTCTGGGCAGCGCGCTGGATCGCCGGGCCCGGGCTCGCCGGATGGCGCCGGGGCTTTTGCTGCGCCGTCGTCGGCGGACTCGCCGCCGTGGGACAGCTCACCACGCTCTACTGGCAGGGGTTCGCCGCGCACGCCGCCGGACTGATCGTGCTGGCCGTCGGCATCGCCGTCTGCTCCCGCCCGCCGCGCGCGGTCCGCGAACAGGTGCTGCTGCTCGCCGCGTTGGTGGTCTGCGCCACGTTTATCTACAACCTCACCGCCGTCATGGTCTTGGGCATGACGGCGATCGCCGTGCTCGTCTACTGGCGCCGCATCCGGGAACAAAGGCGATTTGCGCTGCTCATCGGCGGGCCGACGATCTGTGTCGCACTGGTGCCCTACGTCGCGCAGCTGTTCGCCGGCTTCAGCGCGTCCGGCAAGTTCCTGATGTGGGGCAGCGCCGTCGACTTCTCGCGGGTTCTTTTGGTGGCGTTCGCGCTGGCAGCGGTATCGGCGATGGTCACTCGCAACGGACGCCGTTCCCCGGCCTGGCGCGTGGCGTCCTTCTCAGTCGTCTGGTGCTGTGCGCTGACGGCGGCCATGGTCGTCTACGCGTATATGAAGGTCGGCGACACAACGTATTACTGCGAGAAGCTGGCCGAGGGGGTTTGGGTCGTCTCCCTCGCATGCTTTGGCGCCGTCGGGATGCTGCTCAAGCCCGGCCCGAGCCTCGGTTCCTTGAACCGCTACGGCCGCAGCGCCGGGAACCTCGCCGCCGGCGGGCTCGCCGCGAGCCTGGCCGCCGTGCTGTCCGGCGTCATCCCGCTGGCCCCGGCGAGCATGCCGAACTGGGTCCCGGCGCAGGACGCCACGTGGGGTTCGGTGTGGCGAGCCGGCTTGATCTCGTCCGACCTCAGCGCGCCGCTCACCGCGGTCGCCAAACACGGGATGCTCGGCGACGGCGTCCCGGCGCTCATCCTGTTCGCCGACTGGGGTCAGACCAACTGGCGGCTGACGATGTTCAACGCGGCGCTCAATCACGACCGCGGCCTGATCACGGACCGGGCAATCGACGAGATCGGCAATTCGAACCAGCTCGCCACCATGAAGCTCCCCAAGCCCGGCGACCCGATCCCGGCCGCGGACGAACTGTCGCTGGCGAACCTCGAGGACTGCATCAAGAGTTCGCACGTACCGCTCCGGATCATCGTGTGGAACGGGGACGTCGCCGGATATCTCGACACGTTCGCCGCATCGAATCCGAGCCTGCGGCTGAAGGTCGTCCAGTTGACAACCGGTCACTAAAGGGCATGGAGATAGGAGCGACATGCGGGGATTGAGATTGACGCTTGCGGCGTCGGTCGCGGTGGCGACCGTCGGGCTCGCCGCATCGCCTGCGGCGGCCGGATCAGCGTGCGGTCAGGACGGGGTCGCAATTCTCTGCGTCACCGCCACGCCGTCCCAAGACGCACTAGGCCTCGATTACCAGGTGACCCAGTCCGACGGCCCGGGCGTCTACTCGATTTATTACGTCGACGCCGACGGCGGCGACCCGTCCGCCGCCAAGCCGGTCGGGCCGCTCGGATTCCGGTCACTGGTCCTGGGCTCGCTCTTTGGGCAGCTCGGCCACTGCTACAACGTGCACTTGGACAGCGCCGCGGGCACGTCCCTCGTCGTCGGGCCGGTCTGCCAGTAAACGGACACAAAACGAACAGGAGTGTCGTCGTGCCAGGATTCCCCGCGCGTTCCAGTCTGGTGACGCGCTGTCTGACCGTGTTCGGGACCGCGCTGGCCGCGGTCGGACTGGCGAATGCGCCCGCGCGCGCCGACGTCGTCTGCAATACGCCGAGTGTCGCGATGTACCACGTGGACGGTCTCGCCCAGCTGCGGCGGTGGAGCTACGGGTCCCCGCTCGACGGCAGCTCGTCGTGGACCGAGCAGCTTCTCGGAAGCGGTTGGGGCGGACTGAACATCGTGTCCGGCGGCAGCGGTGTCCTGTACACGATCGACTCGTCCGGAAACCTCCACTGGTACCTGGACGACGATTACACCGGCGGCGTCGCGAACTGGGATCCAGCGAGCGGGTCGGTGATCGGCACCGGCTGGGGCGGGTTCAACGCGGTCTTCTCCGGCGGCCAGGGCGTCATCTACGCGATCGACTCGTCGGGCAACCTGCGCTGGTACCGCTATACCGCCGGCAACGGCTCGCCCGAGTGGGCAGCCAACAGCGGAACCGTGATCGGAACCGGCTGGGACGGCGCCGCCAAGATCATGGCCGGGGGATCCGGCGTGATCTACACGGTGGACTCGTCGGGCGACCTGTTGTGGTACCGGCATCAGGACCCGATGGGCGGCACCGCTACCTGGGCCAACGGCGGAGCGGCCAGACAGATCGGGTCCGGCTGGGCGAACTTCACCAGGCTCGGCTCGATGGGCGGCGGCGTGATCTTCGCCCGCGACTCCACCGGCCAGGAGATCTGGTACCGCCACGCCGACCCACTCGGCGGCGGCGCGACGTGGGCCAACGGCGCGGCCGGCATCAGCGAGGGCACCGGCTGGAGCAACGCCCAGACCGTCACCGACGTCACCGGCTGCGTCGCCTCCTGACGAAGCGCCAAGGCCACGTGCCGGGGACCCGGGGCCGTCGCGGACCAGGGTTTCACACGGGCGCGAGTGGCTTCGCCGAGTGCGAACCTGAGGGTGTCAGCGTGGGAGGAGAAGCATGAGAACCGACAGCACCACCGAACCCGTAGACAGCGCCGCACTCGCCCGCAAGGCCCGATTCGGCACGCTGCCCGCGCCCATCCCGTTCGAGTCCATGATCGAAGAACGGCTCGCCCACCCCAGGAACCCCGCAGGCGACGAGTACTACACCGCGAACTGCTGGCGAGACGCCGCCTGCGTCGCGCTCGACGGGTTCTAGGACGGGCACGAGGCAAGATCGCCGTCACGGTTTGATTACCCGGCGATTTCGAGAACTTCACCCGGACGAGTGATTTCGTGTTCTTATTTTCTACGCGAAGCTGAAACTCGCGGGTCGGCCCAGGGCCGCTCCTGCTGGGGTGGGAAACTCAGCGCCTTCACGGTCGGTGGTCCGACCGATTTTCGCATGCGCCGCAAAGGGGATATTCACGTTTTGCCGACGTATTCGATAGCTGATACCGCTGCCGGCCCGTGAGCAGCCCATCACCGGGAAACTCGAGCTGGGGGTAACTCATGCGTTATTTCCCGCCGCGGCGGCATGCAGTCGCGGCATTCGTAAAACGCCTGAACGAAGGTTTCGCGAAACACCGTAGGGCCGTCGCCGCCGCGACCGTGGGCGCGATGGCCCTCGCCTGGGTTCCGCTCACGGCTGTCGGCGCGGCTGCCGACCCGGTAGCGCCGTTCAACGAGTGCCCGGCCGTCGGGTTCGCGCACAGCTGCGCCGTCCTGCTCGTCGTCGAGACGGACGGCACGGTGCACGTGCTGTCGGACAGCTCCAGCGGCAACCCCTACGAGAATGCCGACGACACCACCGTCGGCATCCTGAACCTGTCCGACTCGCCGGTGCCCAACATCATCCTGCACTCCACCAGCACGCCGCCGATCTTCCAGTTCGACGGCGACGGCATCTGCTCCGGCCCCTACAACGGCGTGCCGAATCCGGCGGGCTGCCCGTTCGACGCGAACACCGCGCACCCCGGCCACGACTACGCGGGCCCCGGCATCACGTACACCAACATCAGTCCCGCTCCCAACCAGACCACCGGGACGGTGAACTTCGCGCAGTCGTGCGCCGGGAACACCGCGGCATCCTGCGCGCCGAGCGCGGGCGGCGTGAACCCCGGCCAGTCGGCGTTCTTCGCGCTCGAAAGCGACCTGAGCGGCGCCACGATCACCATCCCCAAGGCGAACCCGACGATCCCGTCCACCACCCCGTCGCCATCGGTCCAGATCGGTGGCGGCATCAGCGACACCGCGACGCTCGCCGGCGGACGCGTGCCCGGCGGGACGCTGACCTTCCAGCTGTTCGGCCCCGGTGACACCAGTTGCGCGACTGCGATCAACACGGCGTCAGTTCCGGTTCACGGCAACGGCGCGTATGCCTCGCCGACCGTCACGCCTACCGCCATCGGCACCTACAACTGGCGGGTCAGCTACAGCGGCGACGCGAACAACAACCCGGCCGGACCGACCGCGTGCGGCTCCGAGTCAGTGAACGTCAACCAGGCGACCCCGTCGATTTCGACCACCGCGTCGGGCTCGGTAGCGGTCGGCGGCAACATCTCCGACTCGGCGACGCTCAGCGGCGGCTTCAACCCCACCGGCACCGTCACCTTCAAGCTCTACGGCCCCGGCGACACCACCTGCTCGACCGCCATCGCCACCTCCACCGCGACCGTCAACGGTAACGGCACGTACCACTCCGCGGTCTTCACCACCGGCGCCGTCGGCACCTACAACTGGACCGCCAGCTACGGCGGCGACGCCGACAACGCCGCGGCCGGACCGACCGCGTGCGGCGACGAATCGGTCACCGTGATCAAGGCGAGCCCGTCGATCACCACCACCGCGTCCGGCACCGTGCCGGCCGGCGGCAAGATCTCTGACACGGCGACGCTCAGCGGCGGCTTCAACCCCACCGGCACCGTCACCTTCAAGCTCTACGGCCCCGGCGACACCACCTGCTCGACCGCCATCGCCACCTCCACCGCGACCGTCAACGGTAACGGCACGTACCACTCCGCGGTCTTCACCACCGGCGCCGTCGGCACCTACAACTGGACCGCCAGCTACAGCGGCGACGTGAACAACAACCCGGCCGGGCCGACCGCGTGCGGCGCCGAGCCGGTGAACGTCACGCCGCAGGTGCTCACCGGCCGGGCCTATGGCCTGTCCGCCAACGCCACGGCGCTCGGTCTGCCGCTGCTGACCATCGCGCCGACCCCGGACACCGGTCCGGTATCGGTGACCTCCAACACCACCGTGGCCCCGCCGTGCGTGATCACCATCAGTGGCCTGATCAACTCGGCGAACCTGTGCGCGAAGGTCGTGACGACGGAGACTCCGTCGAGCTCGACCGCCAACGCCTCGGTCGACAGCACCTCGATCGGCCTGCCCGGCGTGCCGGTGATCCAGGTCGGCGCGGTCCAGTCGCAGTCGAACTCGGTTTGCGCCGGCTCGAGCGGCAGCACCACCATCGCCTTCCTGAAGGTCGGCGGGGTGACCGTCATCGCGAGCCCGACGCCGATCGCGCCGAACACGAAGATCAGCGTGCTGGGCGTGAACCTGACCCTCAACGAGCAGACACCCGTTCCCGGCGGACTGACCGTCAACGCGGTCCACGTGAACATCAATGCCCTGGGTCTGAGCCTGGTGACCGCCGACACGGTGATCGCCTCGTCCACCAGCGACATCCACAACTGCCCCTGACGCCAAGTCCGCATGCCTGACCACGTAATGGCCTGACACGCAATACCAAGGGCGCGGAGCCGCGACACTGGCTCCGCGCCCTGCCACATGGACAACCTGATCAGTCGTCAGCCGAGTTCGTCGGTTACGAATTTGCCTGCGTTGCAGGTGCCTAGGCCGGTGACGAACTGGTCGGAGGCCGGGTAGTCGACCACGGCCGAGCCGTTTTGCGCGTCGTGCGAGCCGCTGTCGCCCGAGGCTGGAGTCGTCGCCCAGGTACATCTCCGCCGACTTCGAGAACACCCGTCCCCGCGCATCCGAAGCCCTGGCCTCCGACGAAGCTCTTGCCGCCCTGCGCGAAAGGCTCTCCGGCGGCTGATGGGTTCGGGCCGGTGGTGGGCGCCGACTCGAAACCATCAGGTTTTGGTGACACATTCGAACGTTTTTGGAGCGATAATCGCTCAGGAAGCCACAGATATTGACAGCAGCTCTCCGCGGCAGTGAGATGCGCGTAGCACGGACAGGCGCTCGGGAGCCGTATGGCGCAGCGGCACTCCCGGCCCGCGATCCGGACGGGCCCGCGCGGTCGCCGTCCGTGCGACTCCGTACCCACGCACACCTGCTTGAGGAGATCGCGTGCGCCCACAGTCGCGCAAAGCACGAATACTGATAGCTCTGGCGCTGGCCACCGGGCCGGCCGCGCTGCTCATCGGAGCCGTGGGCTCCCCCGCCGCGATGGCGGAGAGCAACGGGGTCGGGCTGACCCCGGCGCTCGGCTGGTCCAGCTGGAGCTTCATCCGGCACGATCCGACCGCCGCGAAGATCGACGCGCAGGCGGACGCCATGAAGAGCAGCGGGTTGGCGGCAGCCGGGTTCCAGTACGTCAACGTCGACGACTTCTGGTATCAGTGTCCCGGGAGTCAGGGCCCGAATGTTGATGCCAACGGACGCTGGGTGACCGACGCGACCAAGTTCCCGGCTTCGGGCTCGACCAACGGGATTCAGGTGGTCGCCGACCACGTACACGCCGACGGGCTGAAGTTCGGGCTGTACGTGACGCCGGGGATCTCCAGCCAGGCGGTGGCGAAGAACACGCCGATCCTCGGCACGAGCTTCCACGCCGACGACATCGCGACCACGACCGGTGAGAAGAACTACAACTGCAAGGGCATGGTCGGCATCGACTACTCCAAGCCCGGCGCGCAGGCGTTCATCAACTCCTGGGCGAACGAGTTCGCGTCCTGGGGCGTGGACTACGTCAAGATCGACGGCGTCGGCACGAGTGACGTCCCGGATGTGCAGGCTTGGTCGGCGGCGCTGAAGCAGACCGGTCGGCCGATCCACCTGGAGCTGTCGAACAATCTGAACATCAGCGCCGCGTCGACGTGGCAGCAGTACTCGAACGGTTGGCGCACCGGCGGCGACATCGAGTGCTACAGCTGTGAATCGGGCGGCAGCAGCTACCCGCTGACCGCCTGGTCGTCGGTGCAGTCCCGATTCGCCCAGGTCGCCAACTGGCAGCCCTACGGCGGCCCGGGCGCCTTCAACGACTACGACTCGACCGAGCTCGGCAACGGCAGCAACGACGGCCTGACCGCACCCGAGCGTCAGTCGATGATGAGCCTGTGGGCGATGGGAGCCAGCCCGCTGATTCTCGGCACCGACCTGACCAACCTGGATTCGACCGACCTGTCGTACCTGAAGAACGCCGCGGTCCTCGCGGTCGATCAGGACTCGATCGACGCCTCCCGTATCGTCAGCAACGCCAACCAGCAGGTCTACAGCAAGACCGAACCGGACGGCAGCGTGGTGATCGGCCTGTTCAATTACAGCGGCACCGCCAGCCAAACCGACACGGTGAGCCTGTCCGCGGCTGGCGTCCACTCCGCCACCACCGCCACCGACCTGTGGACCGGCAAGTCGATCGGCACGATCAGCGGCAGCTACAGCGTCAACCTCGGCCCCGGCGCGGTCCAGCTGATCAAGACGGCACCCGGCGCGGGATCGGGCGGGACCCACATTGAGGCCGAGGCGTCAGGCAACACCATCGCCGGCGCCGCGCGGATCGCTACCTGCACCGCCTGCTCCGGCGGCAAGAAGGTCGGCTACATCGGCAACGGCGCGGCCAACTACATCACCGTCAACGGCATCAACGAGCCGACCGCGGGCTCTTACACACTCACGTTCGCGTACCTCGTCAGCGGCACCCGCACGTTCGACATCAGCGTCAACGGCGGCCCCGACATCGTGGAGAACCTGTCCGGCAGCAGCTTCTCGACCCCGGTCAGCACCAGCATCCCGGTCACGCTGAAAGCCGGCGCCAACACGATCAAGTTCCACAACGACACGGCTTACGGACCAGATCTCGACAGCATCACCGTGAACTGAGACACCGTCACCGTGAACGGAAGCGCATCACGGTGAACTGAACCGAGGGGTTCCGGCCCAGGCTTCGGACCGGAACCCCTCGGTGCGTCTGCTAGACGTTCTCAGATCCGGTCGACGCGCTGAACCGGTGCCGGGTCGCGCCGAACGGATCGCCCTTTGCGTGCGCGAAAACCTTGGTCGGCGCGACCCGGAACACCAACACCTCGCCGCTGCCGTCTAGCTCGCGAAAGGCGCCGTCGCGGGCGATGTACTGCCAGCGGCCGTCCCACCGGACCGTGAACGCCCCGGCGACCGGCGCGAGCACCGCGTCGTCGGTGACTTGCGCCGCGTCGCCTTCGACGACCACGTCCAGCCCCTCGTCCCATCGATTGCAGCCGGTCGTGAGCACGATGTGCTGATTGGTGCGCAGGTTGACGGACTTCTGCTCGGTCGGGCCGGCGCCGAACCAGACGGCGCCGTCGAACCAGACCGCGACGACCGGGGTCACATGCGGCCTGCCGTCGGCCCGGACGGTGGAGACCCAGAACAGCTCGGCGCTCTCCAGCGCCCGCTGTGTGTTCGCCCAATCGGCCGCCGTCGCGCCTGGTGAGCTGTACCGCGTATCGATCCTGGTCACCGGCTCGGCCATGGCGCGGCTCCTAAATCTCAAGGTCGGACGGAACTCGAGGCCGTCAGACTACATCCGGCGACTGACGGGCGACCCCGATCGGCGGCGTTCGCGGGAGGCGGCGAGGTTGGTGCGGTTGCCGTGCCCACGTCCGCACGTCGTGCCAGACGCGGCTGTTGTTGCGTGATTCGTCGTAGAACGCGACGCCGCAGACCGGGAAGGGGCAGGTTTTGCTCGACGCGAAGCCCTCGCGCCGGGAGTTCTTCGAACGAGTCTTGAAGCTTTGTCCCGAGCGGGTCAATCCATACACCGCGTGGCTCAGCGCGATCCGGCTCATCGCCGAAAGCGCCGACGACGCTGCATAAGCACCCTTAGGTAAGCTGAGCGAGGCGGCGCTCGACGCGGTGCGCGTCGGCTGTCAGGGCTATGCGTTGGAAGGCGTTCAGCGCTTGCATCAGGTGGGCTAGGCCGGCTTCGACGTCACCGCTACCGCTGTTCAGGTGGCACTCGCCTAGACCTTCTAAGGCACGGGCCTCGTCGTCGGGCTGGTGTGTCTCGCGGGCTAAGAGCAGCGCTTCGGCGTAGAGAGTCAGGGCTTGTGTATGGTCGCCGGTGTCGGCGACTACGGCAGCGTAGTGGTTCAATGCCCAGGCTTGTGTTCCACGCGCACCGATTTGGCGGAACAGGCCTACCGCGGCGCGCAGTTCGGGTATCGCGGCTTGGTGGTCGCCGATCGCGGCGCGCACGCGCGCGTGCAAGGTGCGGACGTTGCCCTGACCGAGGCGATCGCCTAGGCGCTCGTAGAGTTCCATCGCCTCGCGCAGGTCGCGTATCGCGCCCGGATACTCGGCGGTCAGCCACCGCACCTGACCAAGCAGCGTCAATGCATTGGCCTGCGCGCGCTGGTCGTCTAGATCTATGCACATGGCCAGGGCTTCGCGTAAGTCGCGTACGGTCGCCGGATAGTCACCGGTTGCCTGCCACACGTATGCGAGCTCGATGAGGCAGTAGGACTGTCCACGCCGATCGCCGAGGTCCCGGCACAGATCCAGCGCCTCCCGCAGGTCGCGAGCCGCACCGGGGTAGTCGCCGGTCATCCCGCGTTGCTGGCCGAGCCGGGTCAGCGCGTGGGACTGCCCGCGGCGATCGTCCAGGCTCCGGTAGAGGCCGACGGCGTCCTGCAGATCTCGCCGTGATCGCGGGTAGTCGCCGGCCAGGCCGTGCCGATGCCCGAGGAGAGTTAGGGCTTGGGCTTGGCCGCGACGGTCGTCTAGTTCTCGGAAAAGGTTCAGCGCCTCGTTGAGGTCACGGCCCGCACCTGGGAAGTCACCGGTCGCTCCCCGCACCTCTCCCAGTTGGAACAAGGCGTGGGCTTGGTGGGATCGGTCGCCTAGGTCGTGGGATATGGCGACGGCTGCGCTGTGCAGCCTGATGGCTTCAGACCAGGTGCCGTCGGTGCGCAGGAGTGAGGCGAGACCGGCGGTGAGGGCGACGGTTCGCGCGGGCTGTGCGTGGGTGTAGGCGTGGTTGAGGGCGGCGACGAGGTTTGGGCGTTCGGTGCGTAGCCACGTCCAGGCGGCGTCCGCGTCGGCAAGGTTGGGTTCGAACATGGATATGGGGCTGGTCGGCGCGGGTGCTGGACCTGGGAAACTGGTGACCAGGTTGTCGGCGCGGATCGCGGTGTGTTGATAGTAGTTAAGGAGCCGTTCGAGCGCGCTGCCACGAGATGGAGCCGGCTCGCGGTCGGCGAGCGTGCGGGCGTACAGGCGCAGCAGGTCGTGCATCCGGTAACGCCCGGGAGCGTGTTGCGTAAGCAGGTTGTAGTGGACGAGCTCTTCCAGCAGGCCTGCGGCGGCGGCCGGGTACGTGTCGGCGAGGGCGGCCGCCGCGTAGGCATCGGTGTCGGGGCCGGGGAGCAGACCGAGACGCCGGAAAAGGCGTTGCCGGGTCGCACGGAGGTTCCGATATGAGAGGTCGAACACGGCGGCCAGATCGCGGTCGCCGTCGACGAGCGTGCCAAGGCGCTGGCGTTGATCGCGCAGCAGCGTGGCGAGATACTCCGCAGTCCACGCGGGACGGTGCCGCAGCAGCGCGGCGGCGATGCGCAGCGCGAGGGGGAGCCGCCCGCACGAGTCGGCGATCTCGGCCAGCAGGTGATCCGACGTGAAATCGGGCCCGCGATCGGCCACGCCGCGCAGCAGGGCGACCGCGTCCGATCGCGGGAGCACGTCCAGGGAGAAGGTGGAGGCGTCATCGAGGCCTTCGAGGCGCCGGCGGCTGGTGATCAGCACCGCGCACCCGGCGTCGCCGGGGAGCAGCGGACGGATCTGCATCTCGTCGGCGGCGTTGTCCAAGACGATCAGGGTTCTGGTACCGGCCAGGCGCTCGCGGTAGAGCGCGGCGCGCTCGTCGGTGTCCCGGGGAATGCGCTGCGGGGGCACGGCGAGGGTACGCAGGAGCCAGTCCAGCGCTTCGGCGGCTGATCGCGGCTGACGGTCTTGCGTGTGTCCGTGCAGGTCGATGAACAGCTGCCCGTCGGGGAAGCGCTCGGCGAGGCGGTGCGCGGCGTGCACCGCGAGCGCGGTCTTGCCGACGCCTGCCATCCCGTCGATCGCGCAGATCGCGACTACGCCGTCCCCGGCGACCGTGTTCGGAAGGTGGCTGAGCAAAGCGTCCAGTTCGGCGCGGCGGCCGGTGAACCAACGTGGTGCGCCGGGCAGTTGTCGCGGGACCGGGGACAGCGACGATATGGATTCAGTGGCCGGCGCCGGCTCAGGCGGTGTGTCGATCTCGGGCGCGACCGTGAGGGCGGCGTCGTCCGTCAGAATTCTGCGATACAGCTCCTGTAGCTCGCGGGAGGGATCCGTCCCGAGTTCGACGGCGAGCCGTTCGCGTACGCGTTGGTAGTGCGAGAGAGCGTCTGCCTGACGGCCGCTGCGGAACTGCGCGAGCATGAGCTGACCGGCCAGACGCTCGTCGAGCGGTTCCTCCTGTGCCCACGCGGAGAGCCGGGCCAGCAACGTTCCGTGCCGGCCCTGCCGTAGCTGAAGATCCGTGAGGTCGCGCTCGACCGCCTGGCGTTCCTGGTTGAGTCTCGTGCGGACGGCGGCGAACCAGGGCGTGTCCAGCGGCCCGAACGCCTCGCCGCGCCACAGCCCGAGCGCGCGCTCCCACAGGTCGGCGGGGCCATGCGCCTCGGCGGCCAGCCGACGGAATTCGTGCACGTCGACGATCCGCTCATCCAACTCAATGAGATAGCTGTCCGGCCGCCGCACGATGTTGACCCCGGACTCGCCGATCTCGGCCAACGCCGTGCGCAACAGTGACACGTACGTCTGCGCCGCGCGTCGCGGCTGTTCGGGAAGCCGGCTGGCGCCCCACACGCGCTCGACGAGGTCGTCTACCGCGACCGCGCGGTTGGCGTCCATCACCAGCGCGGCCAAGACAGACCGCTGACGGGCCGCCCCCACGTCCAACAGCCGATCGCCGACGCGGACCTCCACCGGCCCCAGCAGCCGGAACTGCACCCCTGCGTCGTCGTCCAACACCCACCGCCTGTGAATGTGCGCCCTAACATGCGGCCGCCAAGCCAAGACAGTATTGAACAATGAGGCGTCAGGGTTCAACAACCGTCTTGAGTGGCCTCGTCGCGCGGGTCATGACCAGCGACTAACCCGGGGCTAAACAAGTCTCAAATCGCGAGCCGCTAACTTCTGCGTCGTTCCACCCGGCTGGCCAGCCGCCCACATACGACTCTGGCGGCTACAGCAACTTGTGGGCGCTTCTCCCCTGACGCCCTGACCGCGGTAACGACCAGCTTGCGAAACCTCAGCCTGAGCACAGGAGCGATACCTGCATGGACGAAATGATGGGACGCACCCGCTTCCGCACCCGCTTCCTCGGCCGGTTCGCCGTAGTGGGCGCCGCGACCGCCGCAACGCTACTGGCCGCCAGCACGGTCAGCTTCGCGACCGCCGCCGCACAAACCGCCGCGACGTCGATCCCGTGCAGCCTGAGCGTCACGAACCCGACGTACAACGGCAGCGGCGGCGTCCAATCCACCGCCACCATCCGCTGCGCCTACCCGACCACCATCTACCTCCAGGTCGGCCTGTCCTACAACGGCAATACGCCGGTGTACAACGGACAGAGCTTCCCCTCCACCTATGTCGCCAGCGTGACCGTCACCACGAGCGCGGCGCCCGGGTACTACCAGGCCAACGCCGTTTCGGTACTTGGCGACGGGCAGCAATACGGCTACGTCTACAGCAGCAACGTCTACATCCCGCAGTAGCCGGAGTCGTAGCCGTATAGGTAAGGCGAGGGCCCCGCACCAGTCCCGGCGGTTTCTAGGAGTCGTGGCAACACCCCAGTTGAAGGGGTGTCGTGGAGTTCACGATCCGGGCGGAGCGTCGTCCGCAGGGGGCTAGGAAGCTGGTGCGTGAGCGGGCGGAATACTTCCGGCTTATGGCCCTGGGTGTGAGTAGCAAGGAAGCGTGCAAGCTCGTCGGGATCAACTATCGGACGGGCAAGAAGTGGCGCAACGGGCACCACTCGCCTGGAGCGGGTAAGAAGGCGGTGCCACCGACGACCAGGTCGGTGGCACCGCCTTGTGCGCCCTCGCGGTATCTGACCGAGGACGAGCGGGTCCAGATCGCCGATCGCCGTCGGGAGAACGCCGGTGTGCGGCAGATCGCCGCCGAGTTGGGCCGGTCTGCGTCCACCATCAGCCGTGAGCTGCGGCGCAACGCCCATCCCGGATCCGGTGCCTACCGGCCGTACGCCGCGCAGCGGCGGGCCGAGGAACGCAGGCCTCGGCCGAAGCCGTCGAAGATCGGTGCCAACACCGAACTGCGCGCCTTCATCGCGGCGAGGCTGGAGCGCAAGTGGAGCCCGCAGCAGATCTGCCAGGCTCTACGGCAAGCCTTCCCCGACCAGCCGGAGATGCACGTGGCCCACGAGACGATCTACCAGGCGCTCTACGTCCAAGGTCGCGGGGAACTGCGCCGGGAACTGGCCCGTGCGCTGCGCACCGGACGCGCCCGACGCCGGCCGCACCGCCGCCCCGACATCGTCAGCCGCGGTTCGCCGCGCCCATGGTGATGATCTCCGAGCGGCCGGCCGAGGTGGAGGACCGCGCTCTGCCCGGCCACTGGGAAGGCGATCTGATCATCGGGAAGGACAGCGGATCCGCGATCGGTACCCTGGTCGAGCGATCGACCCGCTACGTCATGCTGATCCACCTGCCTCACGGGCGCTCGGCCGAAGCTATGCGCGACGCCCTGATCGACACCGTCAGGGCCCTGCCGCCTCACTTGATGAGGTCGCTGACCTGGGACCAGGGCTCGGAGATGGCCGCACACGGCTCCTTCAGCGTCGCCACCGACATCCCGGTCTACTTCTGCGATCCTGCCTCGCCCTGGCAGCGCGGATCGAACGAGAACACCAATGGCCTGCTACGCCAGTACTTCCCCAAGGGCACCGACCTGGCCAAGCACAGCGCCGAGCACCTCGCCGACGTCGCCGCCGAACTCAACGCCCGCCCACGCAAAACGCTCGGCTGGGAAACCCCAGCCGAGCGTCTCGCTAAGCTGCTGGCCGAAACCAACTAGACCATCGTGTTGCGACGACCCCTAGAACCCAAGCCCCCGGTGCGGGGCCCTGACGCTCCTGGCAGAGTGAACGCATGCTAAATCAGGTGGCGGACGGCGTCTGGGTGCGGCAGAGCGAGTGGGTCTGGAGCAATGCCATCGTGGTGCGCGGGGAGGGTGGGCTGATCCTGGTCGATCCCGGCATCGCCGGCTCCGATCTCGACGAGCTCGCCGATGACGTGGACCGGCTCGGTCTTCCGGTGCTCGCCGGGTTCTGCACCCATCCCCACTGGGACCACCTGCTCTGGCATCCCCGGTTCGGCGACGTGCCGCGCTACGCCACCGTCCCTGCCGCCCGCGCTGCCG
Organism: uncultured Actinomycetota bacterium; assembly: GCA_963714445.1. Classification (GTDB taxonomy): domain Bacteria; phylum Actinomycetota; class Actinomycetes; order Streptomycetales; family Catenulisporaceae; genus Actinocrinis. The sequence continues at coordinate 4,970 of CAVQPP010000328.1, read as the reverse complement.
CTGAGGGCCGAGAGCGAGGGAAGGCGATGGCGGCGGAAAGCGCGTCCGGCATCCCGCTCGAACTGCTCGGGCTCGTCACCCCGTTACCAGCGGACGGCGGGCCGATGCCGGGCGAGGTCATCGAGCATGATGCGCACGCGATCGGCCACGCCGCGCTCCTGCTCGCGGATCGTGGCGTCCTGCTCGCCGGCGACATGCTCTCCGACGTCCTGATCCCGATCCTTGACCCTCGTCGCCCTGGCCAGATGGACGCGTACGAGGCGGCGCTCGATCGGCTGGATGAGGCCGCCAAGCACGTCAACGTCGTGGTTCCCGGCCATGGCGCCGTTGCTCAGGGTCCCGAGGTGACGGCACGCCTCGCGGCCGATCGTGCGTACCTCGACGCGCTGCGGCGAGAAGCGGATCCGGCTGACGAGCGATTGAGTCAGGACTGGCTCGCCAGACCGCACCAATCGAACTTAGAGCAGGCCCGGGCGGCTCAGCAGTAGAGCGGCACACCAGTAGAGCACTGTCGCGCGATGTACAGATAATCGTGCGAATCTGAGTAACCGCCGCACGCATTCCGACAGTTAGGGCTGGAACAGTTTCCAGTGCCCCTCGGAGACGACTTCGGCGGCCCCGTCGGTCACCTTGATCGTGCTCTCGTCGTCGAGCGCGTACGTCGGAACGGGAATCCGCGCCGCCCACGTCTCCGCGTTGGCCACGGACGCATCGGGGTGATCGGCGTGCTCGTAGTGCGGGATCACCGCGAAGTCGACACCATCGCCACCACTGCTGTTGCTGTGGTGGCGATGGCGCATGTTCGCGGTTACGTGCTCAGCTCGGCATTAGGACGGCAACGTCCACTGCTGGTTGGTGCCGCCGGAGCAGTCCCAGATCTGCAGCCGGGTGCCGTTGGCCGAGCTGGGGCCGGTGGCGTCCAGGCAGCGGCCGGAGTTGTTGTTGATGAGCGTGTTGCCGGAGGCGTGCCACTTCTGCGCGCCGGATCCGTTGCAGTCGTACAGCTGCACCTTCGTGCCATTCGCGGTGCCGGCACCGGTGACATCCATGCACTTTCCAAGCGCCTGCAGGCTTCCGTCCGAGGCTACGGTCCAGTTCTGCGCATTCGTACCGTTGCAGTCGTACAACTGCACGGCCGTGCCGTTGGCGCTGTTGGCGCCAGCAATGTCAACGCACTTACCGGCGTATCCGGAGTGGATCGGGCCGGTGCCACCGGTCGGCGGGGGCGGTGGCGGGGTCGATCCCTGGCCTGCTGCCCAGCCCAGCTCCTGGAGCACGAGCTGGTCGGTCTGCGCGCCGGAGAAGGTGAAGGACAGCGTGGTGTTGGTGGAGTAGTCCATCGCGTTGTGCCCGAAGTTGTTGTAGACCATCTTGTAGTTCTTATTGGTCCAAACGATCGGGTAGTAGCCGCTGTACCAGGTTTGATTCGGGTCGGTGCCGATCGGGAACGTGGACTGGTCCATCGAGGCCAGGATGTCGATCGACGGGTTCTGCCGCAGGTCGTTCTGCCAGCTGTACCACTCGCTGACCGGAGACGTGATCGTGGCCGGCAGACCGGCGGTGGCCGGATGGTTGCGGTCCTCGATCTTCAGCGTCTCGGACGTCGGCCCCCAGCTGTTGGTCTCGAAGACGCCGGTGCCCAGGAACGTGTTGTGGTACCAGGGCCAGTCGCTGGTGTCGCTGTTCCAGGCCGAGACGTGGAAGCCGATGAAGCCGCCGCCGTTGTTCATGTAGGTCTGGAACGCGGACTGCTGGTCCGCGGTGTGCGGGTAGTTGTCCAGGAACATCACCACCTGATAGTTCGCCAGGTTGGCGGTGTTCAGCTGGCTCCAGTCGGTCGTCGAGGTGTAGGTGAAGCCATTGGCCGCCCCCTGCTGCGGGAACCAGGCGTTCGCCTCGTGGTCGAAGCTGATGTGCGCGGGGTCGTAGGTACCGTCGTAGAAGGCGAGGACCTTGAACGGCGTCGCGGCGTGCGCCGGGCGTGCCGCGGCGGCGGGCACTGCGACGAGTAGGGCGAGTAGGGCGAGCAACATCAGCGCCCTGGTCGCGGCGGCAGACCAGGGTGCGGACGTACGGGGTCTGATCATCGTTGGCGTGAGCCTTCCGGTGATGGTGGCGAGTGGGAAATCCCGTGTGGGCCGCGGTCAGCGCGCGACCGAGTCGAAGGCTTCGCACCGGCGGACAGCGTCACGATCAGTCGCGATCAGCGGTCGGGGCGAACCGGTCCGAGCCGAGCGAATTCCCCGTCGCCGTGGGGGAAAAGCGGCTCTTGTATCACGGCCCTGCGCGCCCCGACATGCGTGTCTTGCCTGCGTTGAGACTTCCAACACGAGATGAATCAAGGTCGAAAAAATGATTCTCGGTGAGAGTACTGATGAGGCAAAGGCCGCGCAACGGTTTGCTTCGAAGAGATCGACGACGACGCGTCCGGCACTTGCGATCATCAGAGAGCGGATGCACACTCCGGACAGCGCATCTGGTCTAGACCGGATCGATCCACGCTTCTCGCTGCCAAACCCACCCACCCGAAGCAGGCATCCATGCGCCCCGTGAGACTCCTGATCGCCACCGCGCTCACCGCGCTCGGCTTCACGCCGCTGGCCGTCCTGGCCGCCACCCCGGCGGCGCACGCCGCGTCCTCGCCACCGCTGACCGTGCCAGCAGTCCAAGCCTGGACAGCCGGCTCCGGCTCATTCACGTGGACCGCCACCAGCCGCGTCGTGATCGACCCCGCATACGCCACCCAACTGACCGGCGACGCGAACACCTTCGCCGCCGATCTGTCAGCCCTCGAGCACCGCACCGTCGCCGTGGCGCAGGGCACTGCGAACACCGGCGACATCAGCCTGACCCTCGGCGGCAGCCAACCTGCCGAGGGCTACAGGATGACCGTCGCCGCGAGCATCCAGCTTCAGGGCAGCAGCACGACCGGCGAGTTCTGGGGCACCCGCACCGTCCTCCAGCTGCTCCATCAGAGCTCGACCATCCCCGCCGGAACCGCGACCGATGCTCCGGTCAAACCCGAGCGCGGCTTGATGATCGACACCGGCCGCAACTTCTTCCCGGTCGACTGGGTCGAGAACGAGATCCGCGACATGTCCTACCTGAAGATGAACTACCTGCACCTACACCTGTCGGACAGCTTCGGCTTCCGGCTGGAGAGCAGCACCCACCCCGAGATCACCTCGGCCCAGCACTACAGCAAGCAGGACATCACCAACATCATCGCGGTAGCGAATCAGTACCACGTCATCGTCGTCCCCGAGATCGACACCCCCGGCCACATGGACGCGATCCTCGCCGCGGAACTCAACATCGGCCGCGACTACCGGCTCAAGAACAGCTCGGGCACCGTCAGCGCCGGCGACATCGACCTGACCATCCCCGGCGCGCGCCAGTTGATCAGCGACCTGATCAACGAGTACGTGCCCTTGTTCACCAACTCCCCCTACTGGCACATCGGCGCGGACGAGTACGTCACCAACTACAGCGCCTACCCACAGCTGCTCGCCTACGCGCGAGCCAACTACGGCGCCAGCGCGACCGCCAAGGACACGTACTACGGCTACGTGAACTGGGCCGACTCGCTCGTGCGCGCCGACGGCAAGACGACCCGGATGTGGAACGACGGCATCGCGTCCGGCGACGGCACGATCACCGTCAACCCCGACATCATCGTCGAGTACTGGTCCAACACCGGTCTCACCCCGCAGCAGCTCATCGACGCCGGGCACACGATCGCCAACGAGTCCTACACGCCGACGTACTACGTCTACGGCGGCGCGAAGCCGGACACGACGTACATGTACGAGACCTGGCAGCCGGACCTCTTCCAAACCACCGACACCATCAACAACGGCGCCAAGAACCTCGGCTCCCTGATTCACGTCTGGTGCGACAACCCCAGCGCCGAGACCGTCGACCAAACCGCCGCCGGCATCAAGTACCCGCTGCGCGACATGGCCCAGATGACCTGGGGCTCCCCCAAACTCGCCACCACCTACGCCGCGTTCGTCCCCATCATGGACGCCATCGGCCGCAACCCCCGGTGGCCCACACCGGTCATCGCCGGCGACCTCGCGCAAGGCAGGCCGACCACCGCATCGAGCCTTGAGACGCCGAACTTCCCCGCGTCCAACGCCACCGACGGCGACACCACCACCCGCTGGTCCAGCGCCTACGCCGACCCGCAGTGGCTCCAGGTCGACCTTGGCGGCACCCAGACCGTCAACCGCGTAGTCGTGGCCTGGGAAACCGCGTACGCCAAGGCCTACCAAATCCAGACCTCCAACGACGCCAGCACGTGGACCACCGCCTACACACAACCCAACGGCACCGGCGGCACCGAAACCCTCACCGGCTTCACCGGCACCGGCCGCTACCTACGCATCTACCTGACCCAACGCGGCACCCAGTGGGGCGACTCGCTCTACGAGTTCGAGGCCTTCAACGATCAAGACCTGGCGCTAGGCCGCCCGACCACCGCATCGTCCGTCGAACCCAACACAACCTTCACCGCGAACCTGGCCACCGACGGCAATCCGGCGACTCGCTGGTCCAGCGCCTACGCCGACCCGCAGTGGTTGCAGGTCGATCTAGGCAGCATCCAGACGGTGACCAAGGTCGTGCTGACGTGGGAAACCGCATACGGCAGGGCGTACCAGATCCAGACCTCCAACGACGCCACGAACTGGACCACCGTCTACACACAACCTAACGGCACCGGCGGCACCGAAACCCTCACCGGATTCACCGGCACCGGTCGCTACCTACGCATCTACATGACCCAACGCGGCACGCAGTGGGGCGACTCGCTCTGGTCGTTCCAGGCGTACGCGTCCTGACCCCCGCACTCTGCAAAACCTGTTGGCGGCCTCCGGAAAGCCCTGCTAGCTTTCCGGAGGCCGTGCGAGAGACCGAGGAGGTGGTACCCGTGAACGTATCGACATGGGTGCTCCCCTCTGGGGTCA
>CAVQPP010000327.1:0-20288 GCA_963714445.1 uncultured Actinomycetota bacterium | reverse complement strand
GGGCAGGGCCGGAGGCTAACCGATCCGGGCGGCCAGCACGCGGTCGAGCGCGATGGCGGTGCCGTGCGCGATGGCGCCGGTCAGCACGCCGGCCTCGCCGAGCGGGCTGACCTCGACGCGCGGCGGGTACGGTACGCGCTTGGCCAGTTCGATGCGCACCGGTTCGAGCAGCAGGTCCGCGTTCAGGCCGATACCGCCGGCCAGCACCGCCAGTTCCACGTCCGCGACCGCGCAGATCGGGGCGAGGTACACGGCGATGCGGCGGGCCTCCTCGGCGACCAGCAGTCCGGCGAGCCGGTCTCCGCTGCGTGCGGCCGCGAAGATCTGCTCCGGGGTGACCGGGGCGCGCAGCGTGGTCGGCTCGTCGCGGAACTCGATCCAGTCGGCGGCCAGGGACTCGAGCGCGGGGCCGCAGGGGTCGTACGGGTTCGCGTCGACGCCGCCTTCGAGCGCGAAGTCGATTTCGCCTGCCGCGCCGTTGCGGCCGCGGTGCAGCCGGCCGCCGAGCACGAGTCCGGCGCCGGTTCCGGTGCCCACCGAGAGCACCGCGAAGTCGTCGACCTGCGCGCCGACGCCGCGCCACCGCTCCCCCAGCGCGGCCAGGTGGATGTCGTTCTCCACCAGCACCGCGCCGCGCAACTCGCCCGGAGAGTCGGCGAAGGCCGCCTCGAGCGCGTCGCCGAGCGGGAAGCCGTCCAGGCCCGGAATGGTCGAGCCCTGATAGACACGGCCGGTGCCCTGCGCCACCACGCCGGGAGCGGCGGCGACCACGACCTGCTCGGCGTCCTCGGGCACGCCGGCGTCGCGCAGCAGCCGCAGGCGCATCCGCGCGGCCTGCGCGACGATCTCGGTGATCTCGCACGGACCGGTGTCGACTTGCTCGCGGGCGCGCTCCTCGCCGTCGAGGGCGGCGATCACCCCGCGCAGGTACCGGCCGCCGATGTCAAAGCCGACGACGAAGCCCGCTTCGGGCACCGGCTCGAAGAACAGCGCTCCGTACGTCGGGCCGTCGCCGTCGGGCGCGGTCTCACGCACCAGGCCGGTTTCCAGCAGCGTGGTCAGCGCGGCCGAGACGGTCGGCTTTGAGATGCCGACGCGGCGGGAGATCTCGGCGCGCGAGATCGGGTGGTCGGAGCGGATCGTCTCGAACACGGTCCGCTCGTTGAGCGCCTTCAGCATCGGCGCGGTCGCGGCCTGGAGACGGGACGGTTCGCTGGTCATGCCGTCGAATATTACGGGACGTGACCACCCGCGCGTTCACAGGTCCGCTGGCGGGTCGAATCCGGGTGTTGTCGGCGCGATGCCGCCACCCCGGGCGTAGCTCGCGTTTGACGCGTCACGTTTGTTGATGTGCGTCCAGCGCGTTGCTTTCACAGCTCGAACGCGCAGAGTTTTACAGTCGGGGTCTCATTTCTGGCCGCTCACAAGCTCACAGTTGAGCCAACGCGCGGATGCGCCGTACCTGCGCGGCCCGCTCGGCGGCGCGCTGCGCGTCGTAGTCGCGGTCCACCGCGCCCTGGATCAGGGCCTTGGTCTCGATCAGCGCGTCACGATCGGCAGCCAGCAATTCACGGACGAACACCTGCGCGTGAAGGGTCAGCTCCGCGGCCGGGACCAGTTGGTTGACCAATCCGATCCGCTCGGCCTCGGCGGCCTCGATCCACCGGCCGGTCGCGCAGATCTCCAGGGCCCTGCCATACCCGACCAGCTCCGTCAACGGCTTGGTGCCGCCGAGGTCGGGCACGAGGCCGAGGCTGATCTCACGCATCGCGAAGCGCGCGTCGTCGGCCGCGATCCGCAGGTCGCAGGCGAGCGCGAGCTGGAAGCCGGCGCCGATCGCGTGGCCCTGTACCGCCGCGACGGTGATGAGGTCCGGGCGGCGCCACCAGGTGTACGCCTCCTGGAACGCCTCGATGGTCAGCTCCGCGTCGACCGGGTCGCTGGTCGCCAGATCTATCAGCGTCTTGGCTTTGACGCCCTTGCCGTCCACGCTCTTCTCGGCGACCAGTACCGAGCGGTCCAGACCGGCGCTGAACGACGGGCCCTCGGCGCGCAGCAGCACGGCACGCACCGAGCCCGGCAGTGCGCGGCCGATCTCGGCCAGCTGCCACCACATCGAGGGTGTCATGGCATTGCGTTTGGCCGGGCGGGCGAGCACGACGGTGGCGACCTCGCCGTCCACGATCAGTTTCAGGCCGGCCTTGGCCGCGGCGGCCTGGCGCTCGGCGGGCCAGAAGTCGTACACCGGCGCGATGGAGTCGGCTGGAGTCGGCAGTGGAGTCGTCACCGTCACGGTCCGTCAACGATGCCATCAGTGCGTGTCCAACCCTTGTTGGTGAACGTATGGAGATGCGACGGACCCTATCGGAGAGTTCCGTTCGCACACCATGTCACTCTACCGGCCAGTAACAACAAGCCCGCGACAACAAGCAAGCCCCGGCCGCCGGTGCTCGTGAACACCGGGGACCGGGGCTGGTGCGCCGGACTGTGCGGCCTGCGCTACGCGGTCTTCGCCTTGCCGCGCGTCGCGCCGCCGCGGCCGCGCAGCACCACACCGGACTCGCTGAGCATCCGGTGCACGAAGCCGTACGAACGGCCCGTCTCCTGAGCCAGGGCGCGGATCGATTCGCCCGACTCGTACTTGCTCTTCAGATCGGTCGCGAGCTGCTCTCGCGCGGCGCCGGTAACGCGGCTGCCCTTCTTGAGAGTCTCGGCCACACGAACCTCCTATGAGGGGTGCGGGGACCGTGCCCCGCAATTCACTGCGTGATTTCGGATGGGTTATGAATCGGCGGGAGCGCCACCCCCACCGGGAACCGCAGGTGGGTGTACCCACGTGTACTGCGGTAGTGCGCTCTGATCACCCATGATCACCCCTCCCGCGCAAGTTGACCACCGATTCGGCGAACTTGGTCGGCGATTATTCCCGGACTCCCCGCAGGGATGGTCCGGTTTTCAACTGTTTCGCGGGCTTTTGCTCCAGGTCCCGTTATCGGACTGTTATCGGCTGCTGCCGACGCCCTGTCGGAACCACGATTCCCCTGTTCGACAAGCGTAGTACCAGCGCGGATACGTATGGCGGGCGGGGTGCGTTAAAAGTCCCGTGATATTCCGGTTCAGTACCGATTCCAGCGCCGATAGAGCGTCAGGCGAGCGCGACCAGATCGCGATAACCCTCGTTCCACAGGTCCTCGACACCGTCGGGCAGCAAGATCAGCCGTTCGGGTGCCAGCGCGTCCACCGCGCCCTCGTCGTGGGTGACCAAGATGACCGCGCCCTCGTACGCGCGCAGCGCGCCGAGGATCTCCTCTCGGCTGGCCGGGTCGAGGTTGTTGGTCGGCTCGTCGAGCAGCAGCACGTTCGCGCTGGAGACCACCAGCGTGGCCAGCGCGAGCCGGGTCTTCTCGCCGCCGGACAGCACGGCGACCGGCTTGTCCACGTCGTCGCCGGAGAACAGGAACGAGCCGAGCGTCTTGCGCACCTCGACCAGGTCCAGGTCCGGCGCGGCCGAGCGCATGTTCTCCAGCACGGTGCGCTCGGGGTCCAGCGTCTCGTGCTCCTGCGCGTAGTAGCCCATCTTCAGGCCGTGTCCGGGCTCGATCTTCCCGGTGTCCGGCGCCTCGACGCCCGACAGCAGCCGCAGCAGCGTCGTCTTGCCGGCGCCGTTGAGCCCGAGCACGACGACGCGCGAGCCGCGGTCGATGGCCAGGTCGACGTCGGTGAAGATCTCCAGCGAGCCGTAGGACTTGGACAGGCCGGTCGCCATGAGCGGGGTCTTGCCGCACGGCGCCGGGCTCGGGAAGCGCAGCTTGGCCACCTTGTCCGACTGCCGCACCGCCTCCAGGCCGGAGAGCATCCGCTCGGCGCGCCGGGCCATGTTCTGCGCCGCGACCGTCTTGGTGGCCTTGGCACGCATCTTGTCGGCCTGCGACATCAGCGCGCCGGCCTTCTTCTCCGCGTTGGCCCGCTCGCGCTTGCGCCGCCGCTCGTCCGCCTCGCGCTGCGCGAGGTAGTTCTTCCAGTCCATGTTGTAGAAGTCGATGGTGGTGCGGTTGGCGTCGAGGTGGAAGACCTTGTTGACGCAGTACTCGACGAGCTTCACATCGTGCGAGATGACGACGAAGCCGCCCTTGTACTTCTTCAGGTACTCGCGCAGCCACACGATCGAGTCGGCGTCGAGGTGGTTGGTCGGCTCGTCCAGCAACAGGACCTCGTTGTCGCCGAACAGGATCCGCGCCAGCTCGACCCGGCGGCGCTGGCCGCCGGAGAGCGTGTGCAGCGGCTGGCCCATGACGCGGTCGGGCAGTCCGAGGCTGGCGGCGATGGTGGCGGCCCCGGACTCGGCCGCGTAGCCGCCGTTGGCGAGGAACTCGGTCTCCGCGTTGGCGTACCGGCGCATCGCGCGCTCGTGTTCGTCGGATCCGTGGAGCCCATCGCGGCCTCGGCGGTACGCATCCGGCGCACCGCCTCGTCCAGGCCGCGCGCGGACAGGATCCGGTCGCGCGCCAGCACGTCGAGGTCGCCGGTACGCGGGTCCTGCGGCAGATAGCCGACCGGACCCGAGCGGGTAATCGTGCCGGCGGCTGGCAAGGTTTCGCCGGCGAGGGTGCGAGTCAGCGTGGTCTTGCCCGCGCCGTTGCGCCCGACCAGACCGATACGGTCGCCGGGTCCGACGCGAAAGGACACCGGTTCGAGGAGCACGCGGGAGCCAGCGCGCAGCTCGACCTGGGAAGCAGAGATCACTCACCTATCTTAGGTGGTGCGGAAAACCGGGTATCGCCATCGCTCACGAAGGTGATCTTTCACGCTCGGCCGTCGCCCATGACGGTGATCTTCCCGACCGCCCCTGACGCGCCACCTATCCATCAGGTAGCATCCTGATTCTGGGGCGCAATTGCACCGCCTCGGGGCCGGGCGGGTCTCGAAGCTAAGGGGGTTCGATCAGTGACCTCTCCCCTTTCCGCAGCGTACTCGCTGCCCCGGCTCAGATCGCCTTTCCCGTCGTCCATTCACAAGCATGTGGCGATCGCGGAGTCGGCGACGCTGGAGTGGGCGGATCGCTACGGCCTGGCCGATGATCCGGCGGTACGCCACAGGTTGGCCGGGACGCGAAGCGCCCGGCTGGCCGGTCGGGTCAGCCCTCGTGCGACGCTCCCCGGTCTGTTGCTCAACACCGACTGGCAGACCTGGCTGTTCCTCTTCGACGACGCGTTCTGCGACGAGTCCGACCTCGGCCGGCGGCCGACGGACACCATCGAATTGGCGACCGAGGTGCTGCGCGTGGTCGAGCGCGGGCACGTGCCGCCGCGCACCACGAACCCCTTCCTGCCCGCGCTCGGCGACCTACGTGCGCGACTGATGCGGCTGGCCACGCCGGAGCAGTTCCACCGGTTCGCCGCGCAGACCGTGTACTACATGCTCGCGCTGACCTGGGAGGCCGCGCACCGGGAGCGGCGCACGCTGGCCGACCTGCCCGAGTACGTGGTGATGCGTCGTCACAGCGGGGCAGTGTTCCCGTGTCTCGCGCTGATCGACGTCATCAACGGCTTCGAGCTGCCGGGCGCGGTGTGGACGTCGCCCGAGGTGCGCGCGGTCAACGACGCGGCGGCGGACATCATCTGCTGGGCGAACGACATCATGTCCTACCCCCGCGAGGTGCGCCGCTCCACGCAGGTGCTCAGCCTGCCCGAAGTGCTCAGCCGGGCCCGCCACCAGCCGATTGATCTAGCGCTGCGCGAGGCGGCCGTGCTGCACGACCGGCGGATCAGCGACTACCAGCGGCTGGAAACCTCGCTGCTGGCGCTCGGCGACGTACGCATCGACCGCTACCTCGCCGACATCAGGGCTTGGATCTCCGGGCATCTGGCCTGGTCGGCGGAGACCCGGCGGTACGAGTTCGGCATCGCTGCCTGAGCGTCGCTGTACCGGCTCTGACGCGGCGTCAGAACCGACGCCGCGTCAGAACAACCTCAACGCACGCTCTAGCGCGGCTCGAGCGTCAATGGAACGACGCCCGGGTGCAGCGTCGTGCGCGCGACCGGTCGGATCACGCTGCCGGGGACGGGCTTGACCGTGTACTGCGACGCGATGATCGCCAGCGTGGTCGTGATCAGGCTCCAGGCGAAGCCCTCGCCGATGCAGATGTTCGGTCCCATGCCGAAGGGCGAGTAGTACGAGCGCATTACTTCGGGATCGGGGTTGATCCAGCGGTCCGGGTCGAAGCGGTCGGGATTCGGGTAGGCCTGCGGATCGCGGTGCAGACCGTAGAAGTTGAGCAGGACTTGAGCGCGCTTCGGCACCGGCACGCCGGCGATCTCGATCGGTTCGAGCGTGCGGCGGCCGAGCAGCCAGCTGGCCGGGTACATCCGCAGCGTCTCGGTGACGACGCGCCGCATCAGCGGCAGCGAGCCGAGATCGGCGGCCTGTGGCGTCCGGCCCTGCAGGACCGTGTCAAGCTCCCGCTGGACCGCGCGTTGTAGGTCTGGGTCCTGCGACAGGATGTGCAGTAGCCAGCCGAGCGTGCCGGCCGACGTCTCACTGCCTGCCAGCAGCACGGTCATGACTTCATCGTGTAGTTGCTGGTCGGACATGCCGGTGCCGTCGTCCTCGTCGACGGCGGCCAGCAGCGTGTCGAGCAGGCCGCCGTTTCCGTGGCCGTTGCCGTTTCTCGCGTGGTGCGCCGCGCGGTGGTCGGCGACCATCCGGTTGACCAGTGCGTGCAATGTGTCGTGTGCCCGGTTGAACCGCAAATTGCCGGGCGTGGGCGTGTTGTCGAGCAGTTTCAGCGGGAGGATGGCACGCCTGCCGACTCCGGCGAGCACCACTGACAGCGAGGCGATCACCTCGCGCTGCGTCTCGAGATCGGTCTGGATTCCGCCGACCGTGCCCGGCCGGTCCTCGACGCCGAGGACCGCGCGGATGATCGTGGTCATGGCCAGCAGCCGCATCTCCCGGCCCGCGTCGAAGGTGCGGCCGCCGCGCCACTCGTCAGCGGCCTGAGACGCGCACTGAGCCATGATCCCGACATAGCCCTCGACGTGTGAGTGATCGAATGCGGGCCGCATCAACCGGCGCTGCAGGCGGTGTTTCTGGCCGGTTGAAGTACCGATGCCGTCGCCGATCAGGGCTCTGAGCTTGTCGATCTGGAAACCCTTGTCGAACTGCGGCGCTGCGCCGACCAGGACCCAGCGGAACGGTTCGGAGGCGTTGACGAGGTAGGCGGGTTTCGGGCCAAGGCGCAGCACGACGACGTCGCCGAGCCGATACGCCCTTTCGAGGAATCCGAGGGGGTCGTGTAGGAGGCTGCCAGCGTGTCCCAGTAGCGGCCAGGCGCCCGGTATTTTCACAGGCGGCTGAGATGGACGGTCTAGAGTGTCGGTGAACCTCGACAAGGTTACCTCCGGTTGCGCTAAGCTAACACTCGGTCACATTAGCGAGGGCGTGACGGCGCAGTAAGGGCGCACACTGGCGACACACTTCGGCCAACCTGTGCGATTCTTGAGAAACACCACCCCGTAAAGCTACCGTGCGACTACCGTAAGCACGATGGTGAGCGGTACGCGTGTGCCTAGTGATAAATCAGGCGTCTCAGATACCCGAGCGCGGGCGCGAGCACGATCGGCGGGAGGAACCGATGACACCGCCTCAACACAGCGAAGCTGCTGGGGAATCGGGCGGCATCGACGAGGGCGCCAAGGAGGCCCAAGGCTCTGAGAATCTTACCGAGCGAACGAATCAGAACACACAACCGGTCGTGCGCAGGGTCCTGACGCCCTGGGACGATCCGATCTCCACCTCGATCGGCGTGAGCTCCTCGACCGGCTTCTTCAACTGGCTGCTGCCGACCGGCGACGTGGTCTGCGATGAGCAGACGCTGCGGATGCACGGCCTGCCGTCGGAAGCCGAGCCGACGTTCGAGACCTTCCTTTCCAAGGTGCCGCCCGAGGACGTCGAGGACCTGCTGCGGATGCTCCAGCCGCTGCTGTCCACGGTCGGCGACTACCTCTTCGAATACCGCGTGCGCTGGGCGGATGGCAGCCTGCACACCTTGGAATCCCGCAGTCGAGTGGTACCGGGGCCCGATGGCGGCCCGCTGCGGCTGATGGGCGTCCTGGTGGACATCACCGAGCGTCGTGCCGCCGAGGAGGCCGCACGCTCGGAGGCGCTCGCCGCGTCGCGCATCCAGGCGGTCACCGCCGGATTGGCCGCCGCTTCTTCCCTCGCGGACGTGCGCGCGGCGGTCGAGCGGGCACTGCCGGCGCTCGGCTGCGACACGCTCATAATCGCGGACGTTGGCACCCGAATCGAGGTGCTGATGACGTGCGGCCGCGGCGACGAGCACCCCCTGCGCGTGGCGGACGACGGCCCGGTGCGCACCGCGATGAGCTACCAGTCAGCGCTCTTCTACCCGAACTCGGCCGACCTGTGTGAGCGCTTTCCTCAGGTCGAGCCGATCGTCAAGGAGTTCGGGCTCGAAGGGTGGGCGTTCCTGCCGCTGTCCGGCATTCCGCGGATGCGCGGGATCTGCCTGCTCGGCTACGCGAACGAGGTCGTGTTCGACGAGCCGGAGCGGGCGATGCTGGTGCTCGCGGCGAGCGCGATCGGCCAGGCCGTGCACCGGGCCATGCTGCACGACACGGAGCACAGCTTCGCGCTCGCGTTGCAGGAAGGCATGCTGCCGAGGGTGATGAAGTTCGGGCCCGGCGTGCGTGGCGCGTGGCGGTATGAGGCGGCGACGACCGGCATCCAGGTCGGCGGCGACTGGTACGACTCAGTGCCCTTGGACGACGGCGCGACGGTCCTGATCATCGGCGACGTCGAAGGCCACAACGTGCACGCCGCGGGCATGATGTACCGCCTGCGCACGGCAGTGCGCACGTACGCGGCGGAGAAGCATCAGGTCGACGAGGTGCTGCGCCGCGCGCACGAATTCGTGGTGGAAATCAACGAAGAGGCCGAATATCCGGTCTTCGCCACCTGCCTGATCGCCCGGGTCGACCCCGAAACCCGGACGATCATCGCGAGCCGCGCCGGCCACATCCCGCCGATCGTGGTCCCGCCGGACAAACCGGCCCACGTGCCGCAGAACGACGTCGGCGCGCCGCTGGGCGTTCCCTCGGACGGTCGTTACCCCACCTGGATGGTGCCGTACGAGCCGGGCACGCGGATACTGCTGTGCACCGACGGCCTGCTGGAGAGCATCCACAACGATCTCGACGAGGGGATAGGCCGCACGCTGGCCTGCCTGGACAGCCATCGGGAAACAGATCTCGAAGAGCTCGCGAACCTGTTGCTGGACGCCAACCGGCCGGGCGCGTTCTGGAATGACGACGTAGCGCTGCTACTCGCTCAGCTCTACTGATCTGCTGACGGATCCGGCCGATCCCGCGCGCGATCCCGCGAACGCTAAGACCCCTGACAGCCCCGCCGGCTCAACAGGCACACGATGCCGCGCCGGCCGGGGCTGTCAGCGGGTCCGCGGCCGAACTGCGCCGTCCCCACTTCGTCTCGTACGCGAAGCCTTCGCGGACCCAGTACTCGAATCCGCCGATCATTTCCTTGACCGGATGGCCGAGCCGGGCAAACTCCAGCGCCGCCTTCGTCGCGCCGTTGCAGCCGGGACCCCAGCAGTACGTCACGACGGTAGTGCCCGCCGCAATGAGTGAGCCGAGCGACCCGTCCGCGGCGCGGCTCGCGATCAGCCGCGTCGGCAGGTGCACGGCGCCGGGGATGTGGCCCTGCTCCCAGGACTCCTGCGACCGCGAATCGACTAGGACGAATGCCTCGCCGAGCAGCCCGCTTTCCATGTCCGCATGCACATCAGAGACATCGGACTCGAACGACAAGCGCGCTGCGAAGTGCGCGAGGGCCGCTTCGCTCGAAGCAACCGGACTCGACAGCACCGCACTCACCGCGCTGCTCGTCACCTGCGACGTCTGCATCACACGCCCCATTTCCGAATTCGCATCACTACCTGGCACGACCATCGTCACGTGCCTCAGCGCCGTTAACCCAGTGGCGCAAACGCCAACTATCGCTAAGATCGCGCCATGGCCATGCTGCTCGATCCGCCAAGACGGAGGTCTCGGGCCGCGCACCATGCCGTCGCCGTGTACGCGTTCGACGGCATGTCGCCGTTCGAGCTCGGCTGCGTCGTCGAGGTCTTCGGTTTGCCGCGCCCCGAACTCGGCGTGCCGTGGTACGAGCTGAAGGTCTGCGCCGAGTCTCCGAAGCCGCTGCGCGCGGTCGGTGGCTTCACCATGGCGACCGAATACGGGCTCGATGACTTCGCGTCGGCAGACACGGTGATCGTCACTGCGGTCCCCGACGTACGCGGCGAGGTCCCGGCCTCGCTCGTCAGTGCACTGCGGCAAGCGCACGAGCGCGGCGCTCGCGTCGTCTCGATCTGCTCCGGAGCCTTCGCGCTAGCCGCCGCCGGTCTGCTCGACGGCCGCAAGGCGACGACGCATTGGCGTTACGCGGACCTGCTCGCCGAGCGTTACCCGGACGTCCGAGTCGATCCCGACGTCCTCTACGTCGACGATGGAAGTATCCTGACAAGCGCCGGAAGCGCGGCAGGCCTGGACCTGTGCCTGCACATCGTGCGCCGCGACCACGGCCCGAGCATCGCGAATAGCGTCGCGCGACGCCTGGTGCTGCCGCCGCATCGGGAAGGCGGCCAGGCTCAGTTCATCGAGGCGGCCGTGCGTCCCATCGCCGACGACGGCGAGAGCGACGGGATAGCCCGCTCCCTCGAGTGGGCGCTGGCGAATCTCGCCTCCCCCATCGCCGTCGCCGACCTCGCGCGTGCCGCGCGCATGTCTCAACGCAGCTACCTGCGTCACTTCACCCGCGCCACCGGCACCTCGCCGCTGCGCTGGCTGGTGGCGCAGCGCATAGCCGCAGCCCGACCGCTGTTGGAGAGCACGAACGCGCCGGTCGAGGAAGTCGGCGCGGCCGTGGGTTTCGCCGACGCGGCGACCTTCCGGCACCACTTTGCCCGCTCGGTCGGCACGTCGCCGTCCGCCTACCGCAGGACGTTCCGCTCATGAATATCATTGCGTCCGACGGCTGGCACGAGGCCGGCGAGGGCGTCTTCCGCAAACGATTCGACCCCTGCGACGTGACCGTGACGGCGGTCGTCGGGTCCGAAGGCGTGGCCGTGATCGACACGCGTTGCTCACTGGCCGAGGCGCGCGAGATCAAGGACGAACTACGACGCCTGACGCCAGCGCCGATCCGTTGGGTCGTCAACACCCACTACCACTTCGACCACGCGTGGGGAAACGCCGAGTTCGTCGAACCACGCCTGACGCCGCCAGCGCGGATCTGGGGCCACGAATCCCTTGTGGCGCAACTGGATCCGGCAAACCCGGCCTTGGCCGCCCTTGTCAATGAACTGATGACGGATGAACCCCGGTGGGCCGAGGACCTGCCCGAAATCGAATTCGTCGCACCGACCGAGCTGGTCCACGACCGCGCCGGCGTCGACCTCGGCAACCGTCGACTGGAGCTGCTTTATTTAGGGCGCGCGCACACCGACAGCGATCTGTGGATCCTCCTGACGGAAGACGACTTCGGCCCCGACGCACGAGCCCAGATCGCGCTCGCCGGCGACCTGGTCGAGCAATCCGGGCCGCCGGCCTTCGGCGACGACTCGTTCCCGCTGGAGTGGGCAGCGACGCTCGGCCGTGCGCTGGACGCGATCGGTCCGGACACGCTGATCATCCCCGGCCATGGCGAAGTCGTGAGCACCGCGTTCGTCCGCGAGCAACGAGCAGCGATCGACGCCGTCGCGCGAGAGATCAGCCGCCTGCACGCTGCCGGCGTGCCAACCGAGGTAGCCGCGGTCGAAGGGACGTGGGCGATTCCCGCCGAGCAGCTCGGCTGGGCCATCGCGCGCGGCTATGCGGCGCTGGACGGCTCCTGAATCAAGCCGCCTGAATCAACGTGGAGTGAATTAACCTGTCGAGAATGAGGACTCCGATCACGAACGTCGTCGAGCAGATCTGGCGCTACCCGATCAAGTCGCTGCGGGGCGAGTTGGTCGATAGCAGCATCGTCGACGCACGCGGGCTGCTCGGCGACCGGTTGTGGGCGGTGCGCGACGGCGAGGGGAAGCTCGGCTCGGGGAAGAACTCCAATCGATTCCGGCGCTTTCCCGGACCCGCGCTGCTGAGCCTGTCCTCGCGCTACTCGGTGGAACCGTCGACCGACCCGGCCAAGGTCGAGCCGCCGCTGGTGATCGGGCCCGACGGACGCGAGTACTCGGTGCGCGACGGCGACGCGGACCGCTTCTTCCAACGGGAAATGGGCCGCCCGGACCTGTCGGTCGCGCGGGAAGCCGAGGTCAACCACTTCGACGAGGAGCCGGTGAGCCTGATCGGGACCGCCACGCTGTGGTGGGTCCAGGAGCAGTTCCCCGGCATCGCGACGGACGTGCGCCGCTTCCGGCCAAACCTCGTCGTGCGCACCACGGAGCCGTTCGAGGAGGAGTCGTGGGTCGGCCGGACGGTGCGCGTCGGCACGGGAGACGACGCGGTGGAGCTGGTCTTCACGCACGTACTCCAACGCTGCGTGATGACGGCCGCCGAACAGGCCGACCTGCCGCCGGTGCCGGGCATGCTGAAGATGCTCGGGCAGCGCGTTGACCAGCCGCTGCGCCTCGCGATCGTCGGGGCCGCGACCCAGCTCGGAACCGTGCGGCGCGGCGACGCGGTGTTCGTGAACGGCTGACCTTGCGGGCGCGTTATCGCTGAGAGCGTACAAGGGAGCAACGGCGACAGTTCGGGCGTTATCCGTCTGAGCGGGATTACATGATTACAGCCGGGGCCGGGAGGTACCTCAGATGGCGCGCAACCCATTCGCGCGAGACGACGCCGGCGAGGACAGCGCCGACAAAGAAGACGATGCCCTCGACGCCTACTCCAAGACTGTGGTGACGGTCGCGGACACGCTGCGTCCCGCCGTGCTCAGCGTCGCGGTGCGCTCGGGGCGCGGCGAGGGAGCCGGTTCCGCGGTGGCGTTCACCCGCGACGGTTTCCTGGTCACCAGCGCGCACGTCGTCGAGGGCGTCAACGGCGGCGCGTTGTTCACGTTCGACGGTCAGGAGCAGGTCTTCGAGGTCGTCGGACGCGATCGGCTCTCCGACTTGGCAGTGCTCAGCACGGGCCTGCAGCCGGCGGCAGCGGCAGAACTCGGCGACGCGGACAAGCTGCGCGTCGGTCAACTCGTGGTCGCGGTCGGCAACCCGCTCGGCCTGGCCGGCTCGGTGACCGCCGGAATCGTCAGCGCGCTCGGCCGTTCGATCCCGGCTCGTACTCCGGCCGGTATGCGCGTGATCGACGACGTGATCCAGACAGACGCGGCGCTGAATCCCGGCAACTCGGGCGGCGCGCTTGCCGACGCGTTCGGCAAGGTAGTCGGCATCAACACGGCGGTCGCCGGGATCGGTCTCGGCTTGGCCGTCCCGATGAACGCGACGACTCGGCACATCCTCAGCGAGCTGATGACGCACGGCCGCGTCCGCCGCGCCTGGCTCGGCCTGGGCAGTGCGACTATCGCAATACCCCCGGCGCTCGCCAAGCGGCTCGACCAGGAGAACGGACTGCGCGTCGTCGAAGTCGTGCCCAGCTCCCCCGCCGCTCGCGCCGGGATCCACGTCGGCGACGTGGTCATCTCCGCGAACGGTACGAAGGTCCTATCAGCGCAGGATCTGCAGAAGCTGATGCTCAATCTGCGTGCCGGAAGCCCACTGAGTGTGACCTTGCTACGCAACGGTGCACTCGTCGACGTCGTTGCTTCGCTCAGCGAACTGACTGGCGTCTAGGGATAGGCGCTGACCTGCGGCTTAACATCTCAGGGTTCTGTGAAACTTTAAATGTTTCACAGAACCCTGTTGTTACTCAGATCAGCCGCGCAGCGTCCCGTCCGCGACGAGCACCGCCGGACCGGTCATCTCCAGTCGCCCGTCTTCGCGCTCGACGATCATCAACCGGCCGCCGGGCACGTCCACCGTGTACGGCGTCTCGGGCGCGGCTCCGTCCTGTCGCGCGGCGGCGATCATCGCCGCGCACGCGCCGGTGCCGCACGATCGCGTCTCGCCGACTCCGCGCTCGAAGACGCGCATCGCGATGTGCTGCGGGCCGACTGACGCGACGAACTCGACGTTCACGCCGTTCGGGTACACGCTCGCCGGCGACCACACCGGCGCGTCGATCAGCCTGCCAGCGTCAGCGACGTCGCCGACGAACACCACCGCGTGCGGATTGCCCATGTCGACGTGCACGGACTCCGCCTCGCGGCCATCCCACCGAATCCCCGCGCGGGGTTCCGGCCAGGTCGGGACGCCCATGTCGACGGTGATGTCGCCGCCATCCGCCGGGACGTGCACCTGCTTGATCCCCGCCCGCGTCGCCACGCCGAACGTACCCGGCTCAGCCAGGCCCTGATCGACAAGATAGCGAGCGAAGACGCGCACGCCGTTGCCGCACATCTCAGCGATCGATCCGTCGCCGTTGCGGTAGTCCATGAACCACGGAGCCTCCGGCGCGGCACCCTCGTAGCCGGGCATCTTGGCCGTGGCGACGACCCGCAGCACGCCGTCCGCGCCGATCCCGGCGCGCCGGTCGCACACGTCGGCGACCCAGCCGGGCTCCATCGGGAGAGCGCCGTCCGGGTCGGGGATGATCACGAAGTCGTTCTCCGTGCCGTGCCCCTTGGTGTAGCGGATCACCAGGCCATCCTATCCAGCGCGATCAGGTGACACAGAATTCGTTGCCTTCCGGGTCCTGCATCACGACCCAGCGGCCCATCGCGCCCTCGTCCACGTCACGCACCTTGGTCGCGCCAAGGGCTTCAAGCTCGGCGGCGCGCGCCTTCACGTTCTCCCAGCGCTCCTCGGGCGGCACGGCCAGGCCGCCGCTGGCGCGGATGTCGAGATGCACCCTGTTCTTGGCGACCTTGCCCTCAGGCACCCGCTGGAACAGCAGCCGCGGCCGAGGCTTCACCTTTTCCTTGCGGTCATAGCCAGGCGGCACCGCGGACGCCAGCTTGTTCCGATCTTCGTCGGGGATTTTCCACGCGGTCAGTGCCGCGTCCCACGAGTCGAAGCCCTCCGGCGGCGGTTCCTCTTCGTAGCCGAGCGCCTGGGTCCAGAACCTGGCCAGGCGCTCGGGGTCGGCGCAGTCGATCACTATTTGGAAGTCGTAGACCATGCCGCGACGCTACCGGGCAGCTGCGACAGCTGTCTCTACGCAAAACAGCCACCGCCCGAACGTCGTCGCGCGTTCGGACAGCGGCTGTCTTCAGACCTTAAGTTGCTCAGACGTTGAAGCCGAGCGCCCGCAACTGCTCGCGGCCGTCGTCGGTGATCTTGTCCGGGCCCCACGGCGGCATCCAGACCCAGTTGACCCGGAAGTCCGCGGTCAGGCCGTCGAGCGCCGTACGGATCTGATCCTCGATCACGTCCTGCAGCGGGCAGGCCGCCGAGGTCAGCGTCATGTCGATGATCGCCACGTTCGAGTCGTCCACGGTCAGGCCGTAGACCAGCCCGAGGTCAACCACGTTGATCCCGAGCTCCGGGTCGACGACATCCCTCAGGTTCTCGGTGACGTCGTCGAGGGCTGCTACATCAGCCATTACTTCTCTCCCTGCGTCAAATCCGCCTGGGCCGGGACTACCGTCAGCGCCTGCGCGGTCGCGTCCTTCAGTGCCATCCAGGACAACAGCGCGCACTTGACCCGCGCGGGGAACTTCGAGACGCCGGCGAACGCGACCGCGTCCTCCAGCACGTCCTCGTCCCCTTCGCCTGCGCCCTTGGACTGCATCAGTTCCAGAAAGGCCCCGTGGATCTGCAGGGCCTCCCCCACCTTCTTGCCGATCACCAGGTCGCTGAGCACCGAGGCGGACGCCTGGGAGATCGAGCAGCCCTGCGACGCGTAAGACACGTCCTCGATCACCGCGTTCTCGCCGAGCCCGGTGTCCGACAGGTGCACCCGCAGGGTCACCTCGTCGCCGCAGGTCGGGTTGACGTGGTGCACCTCGGCCTCGTACTGGTCGCGCAACCCCTTGTGGTGCGGGTTGCGGTAATGGTCCAGGATGATCTCCTGGTACATCGAATCAAGCTGCATGGTTATCGCCCCGCACCGTCATCGTCCTCACGCACGTCCATCACGCTCCGAAGAAACGCTTGACGTGCTCCAGACCTTCCACGAGCGCGTCAATATCGGCTTTCGTGGTGTACACGGAGAACGACGCGCGTGTGGTCGCCGGAACGCCGTAACGCACGCACACCGGCCGCGCGCAGTGCTGCCCTACGCGCACCGCGATGCCCTGCTCGTCGAGAACCTGCCCTACGTCGTGCGGATGGATGTCGCCGAGCGCGGGCGAGCTGAGCGTGAACGAGATCGCCGCGCCGCGATCCGTCGACGTCGCCGGCCCGATGATGGTCAGGCCCTCGACCTGCTTGAGCCGGTCGATCGCGTACTCGATCAGCTCGTGCTCGTACTTCGCGACGTTCTCCATGCCGAGCGCGTTGAGGTAGTCGACCGCCGCGGCGAGTCCGACCGCCTCGGCGATCGGCGGGGTGCCGGCCTCGAATTTGTGCGGGATCGGCGCGTAGGTCGTCGAGTCCATCGAGACCGTCTCGACCATCTCGCCGCCGCCGAGGAACGGCGGCAGTTCGTTCAGCAGCTCCGTGCGGCCCCACAAAACGCCGATGCCGGTCGGGCCGAGCATCTTGTGCCCGGTGAAGGCGACGAAGTCGGCGCCGAGTTCGCGCACGTCGAGCGGCAGGTGCGGCGCGGACTGCGAAGCGTCCACGACCAGCACCGCACCGACCTCGTGTGCGCGGCGCGCGATCTCCTCGATCGGGTTGAGCGTGCCGAGGATGTTGGAGACGTGCACCACTGCCACGACCTTGGTGCGCTCGTTGATGACCTGGTCGAGGTTCGACAGGTCGAGCCGGCCCTCGTCGGTCAGGCCGAGCCAGGCCAGCTCGGCGCCGGTGCGCCGGGCGGTCAGCTGCCAGGGCACCAGGTTCGAGTGGTGCTCCATCTGCGTGATGACGATCCGGTCGCCCTTGCCGATGCCGTACGGATCGCCGGCCCAGGCGAGCACGTTGGCGACCAGGTTCAGCGCCTCGGAGGAGTTCTTGGTGAAGACGACCTCACGCCGGTCGGCGTTGATGAACTCGGCGACCTTGTCCCGCGCGCCCTCGTACATCGCGGTGGCTTCCTCGGCCAGCGTGTGCACGCCGCGGTGCACGTTGGCGTGATGCCGCTCGTAGTACTCGGTCATCGCGTCGAGGACCTGGCGCGGCTTCTGCGAGGAGGCAGCCGAGTCGAGGTAGACCAGCGGCTTGCCGTTGGGCAGGCGCCGCTCCAGGATCGGGAAGTCCTTGCGGACCAGATCCACGTCGAATGCCGCGCCCATCACGCCGCCTCCTTGACGCCGGACTGTGCTAGTCATCGGGGGACGACCCCCGAAACCCCCGCGTAGCTCTCGTAGCCCCCGGCCTCCAGCTTCTCGGCCAGTTCCGCGCCGCCGGATTCGACGATGCGGCCGCCGGCGAAGACGTGCACGAAGTCGGGCCGGATGTAGCGCAGGATGCGCGTGTAATGCGTGATCAACAGGGTGCCGACGTCGCCGGTCTCACGCACCCGGTTGATGCCCTCGGAGACGACGCGCAGCGCGTCGACGTCGAGGCCCGAGTCGGTCTCGTCGAGCAGCGCGATCTTCGGGCGCAGCAGTTCGAGCTGCAGGATCTCGTGCCGCTTCTTCTCACCGCCGGAGAAGCCCTCGTTCACGGAGCGCTCGGAGAAGGCCGAGTCGACCTGGAGGCGCTCCATCGCCTGGTTGACCTCCTTGACCCAGGTGCGCAGCTTCGGGGCCTCGCCGCGGATCGCGGTGGCGGCGGTGCGCAGGAAGTTGGACACCGACACGCCCGGGACCTCGACCGGGTACTGCATCGCCAGGAAGATCCCGGCGCGGGCGCGCTCGTCCACGGTCATCGCCAGCACGTCTTCACCGTCGAGCAGGACCTGGCCCGAGGTGATCTGGTACTTGGGGTGCCCGGCGATCGAGTAGGCGAGGGTGGACTTGCCGGAGCCGTTCGGGCCCATGACCGCGTGGGTCTCGCCCTGCTTCACGGTCAGGTCGACACCCCGCAGGATCTCTTTGGGGCCGCCTTCGGCGTCGACGGACACGTGCAGGTCGCGGATTTCCAGAGTGGCCATGGTTATCAAAGCTCCACATTGACGGCGACGTACACGTCATCGCCTTCGATCTTGACGGGGTATACGGGGACCGCTTCTACGGCCGGCAGGACGGTCGGCTTGCCGGTGGTCAGCGAGAAGGTCGAGCCGTGCAGCCAGCACTCGATCTCGCCGTCGGTGACCTCGCCCTCGGACAGCGCGACGTTCGCGTGTGAGCAGACGTCGTGGATGGCGTACACCTTCCCGGCGGAAGTACGCACGACGGCGACCGGCGTGCCGTCGATGTCGACGGCCTCGGGCCGGTCCTCCTCGAAGTCGGCGAGCGCGCCGACCGGGTGCCAAATCGGCGCGCGGCTCACGCCGTCACCTCCGTCGCGGACAACGCGGCGGCTACTGCGTCAACGTCGACCACAACGGTTCGAGCCAGCTCAGTCTCGACCTTCTCCATCAGCCGCTCTTCGAGGTCCGGGATGCCGATCCGGCTGACCACGTCGGCGAAGAAGCCGCGCACCACCAGGCGCCGCGCCTCGTTCTCGGGGATGCCGCGGGCCTGGAGGTAGAACAGCTGCTCGTCGTCGAAGCGGCCGGTCGCGGACGCGTGCCCGGCACCGACGATCTCGCCGGTCTCGATCTCCAGGTTCGGCACCGAGTCGGCGCGCGCGCCGTCGGTGAGCACGAGGTTGCGGTTGAGCTCGTACGTATCAGTGCCCTCGGCCGCCGCGCGGATGAGCACGTCGCCGATCCACACGGTGTGCGCGTCAGCGCCCTGCAACGCACCCTTGTACGTGACCCGCGACCGGCAGTTCGGCACCGAGTGGTCGACGAACAGCCGCTGCTCTAAGTGCTGACCGTCATCGGCGAAGTAAACGCCGAGCAGTTCGGCGTCTCCGCCCGGCGCGGTGAAGTTAACCCGCGGAACCAACCGAACCAGATCGCCGCCGAACGTCACGTTCACCGACTTGAACGTCGCGTCCCGCCCCACCAGCGCGTTCTGCTCGGCGAGATGCACGGCGTCGCGATCCCAGTCCTGAATCGAGACGTACGTGACCTTCGCGCCGTCGCCGACGAGCACGTCCACGTTGGCCGACCGCGTCCCGGTCCCGGTGTGGTCGAGCACGATCACTGCCTCAGCGAACGGCTTCACATCGAACACGAGGTGCGAGAACGCAGTCCCGCCCTCAGCGTGAATGCCAACCCGCACCGGCCCAGCCAGCACAGTCTCCTTGGCGACCGTCACCACGGTGACCTTGTCAGCCTTCTGGAACGCCTGCGCGGCCGCGATGTCCATCGGCGCCCCGGCCTTGACCGCGCGCGGATCGTCTGAGCCGACCTGTTCCTTGGTCGCGCCCTCGGGCAGCTCCCAGTCGACCTTCGCGCCGCCGTCCGCCGCCGTGCCGTCCTCGAGCAGACCGCGCAGCCGTTTGAGCGGGGTGAACCGCCAGTCCTCCTCGCGCCCGGTGACCGCCGGGAATGCGGCCGGATCAAACGAAGTGAATCGCTCGCCCCTCGACGCCAGCACCTCGGAGTGCGTCTTGCCCGTGCCCGGCCCGGCCAGCGGCGCGCCCGCCCCGGGACCGGCCACCGTCACCGCGGCAGCCGTCATCGCGCCCCTAGAGGGTGCGGGGAATGGATTGCCGGGCTCGCGAGTCGATGGCCGTCGCCTGGCGGCGTTGTCGTCGGTCGCCGCAGCCACCGCTGCGCCTCCCTCCTCCGCCTTGCCATGCTCGGCCCTCGACTCGCGAGCTGATCCGGCATCCATTCCCCGCACCCTCTTGTTCGTCTCAGCCATCCGTCGTCTTCGTCTCTCGTCCTCGACTCGAAGCCCTGCCCGCGCACTGCGGCCGTCAGCCGACCGCGCCTTCCATCTGCAGCTCGATCAGCCGGTTGAGTTCGAGCGCGTACTCCATCGGCAGTTCGCGGGCGATCGGCTCGACGAAGCCGCGCACGATCATCGCCATCGCCTCGTCCTCGGTCAGGCCCCGGCTCATCAGGTAGAACAGCTGGTCCTCGGAGACCTTCGAGACGGTGGCCTCATGGCCCATCTGCACGTCGTCCTCGCGCACGTCCACGTAC
>CAVQPP010000326.1:0-15687 GCA_963714445.1 uncultured Actinomycetota bacterium | reverse complement strand
AGTGGTACCGGTTCCTCGACTGGTGGCACCGCCTGATGGAGCGCTGGCAGCACCACCAGGACCGGCCCCGTGGGCCAGGCCCGGATGCGCCTGCCCGCCCGGCACCCGCACCGCGCCGTCCCGCTGGCCCCGCGCGCCCCGCACCTGCAGACGGAGGTGCCCCCGTCTACCTTGACGTGACCCCGGCTGAGATCCCGCCCGCCTACGGCCCGCTGCTGTCCTTCATCTCCGGCTTCGAGGCGGCCGAGGACGCCGACCTGATGACGTTCACCCGAGGGATGGCCGCCGGGGACCTGGCCACCGCCGACGCCCTGCACGCCCAGCTCGAGCACTGCCTCGCCGGGATCGGCCTGGACCCGGTGAGCATCCAGGGCCTGGCTGACTACGCCGAGCAGAGGGCCGAGCACGCCCAGGGGGCCATGCAGATCTGGCAGCGGTTCGCCATGGTCTACCGGGAGATCCAGGAGTTCGTCGCCAGCGGTGGCGTGATGCCGAAGGACGGCCGGTTCTTCACAGGGGAAGCGTGACCGGCGGTACCGGGACTGACGGGAGAGAGGCATCACGATGGCCGAGCCCATCTGCTTGGGGTGCGGTGGCAGGCACCGCGGCGACTGCCCCGCGCCAGCCCGAGCCCTCAAGCGCGCCAAGCGCGAGGAGAGGGCCCGGCGCAAGCGCCTCGCGCGACAACGCCGCAAGCGGTAGCGACTAGGAAGGGATAGGCGAGATGGCAGCCAAAGACGCGATCCTGAACGTGGTGCGCCCACGTAACACGCTGGGCGCGTCTGCTGCCGTCTATGTGGCTGCGGAGATCCTTCACGTTGCGGCACGGTCTCGTAGACGTCGGCCTGTTCTCGGCCGTGGTCACCGCGGTGACCGGCTGGAAGGCCGGCGATAAGGCGGCCGCTCGGCGGGCGCGGCTGGCGGCTGGCTGACCATGGCCAGCGCGGCCGGGCCGTGGCCTGGCCGTGGCACCCGCTGACCATCCTGTGGGGTGCCCGCGCGGTCGCCACGCTGATCACCCTGAACATGCACAGCGCCGTGAAGAAGGCGCGGGCGTGGCGCGCGGCCAAGGCCGACTGGCTGACCAACGCCCCCCGCTACGGGCTGTTCGGCTCCCACCTGCTCCACCACGAGTTCACCCGCCTCGGCGAGCGGCTGCGGATAGACGTCACCGAGACCGGGAAGCTCGCCTCGTCGCTGGCCGGGAGCAGCCTGGCCGAGCAGATCGCCCAGGTCCGCAAGCTCTCCCGCACCCGGGTCCGGGTGACCGCGGCGCCGGTCGCCGGCCAGATCGACATCTCGATCCGCACCATCGACCCGTGGAAGCGCGCCATCCCTCACCCGCTGCTGGCCAGCGACCCGGAGATCACGCTGGCGATGCCGCGACCATCCGCAAGCCGCTGGAGGTCGGCCAGGACCCGGAGACCGGCAAGCCGCTGACCCTGACCGTGTGGGACAGCCACGGCGGCCGGAACATCTTCATCATTGGCAAGAAGGACGCCGGGAAAACGACGCTTCTCAGCTGCATCCGCGAGCGGCTGAGCGCCTGTAACGACGCGCTCGTGCTCGGGATCAACCTGTCGAAAGCGATCGAGGATCTTGAGTGGGCCCCCGCCTGCCACCTGACGGCGATCGGGCCGGGGCAGGCAAAGAAGGCGCTGGCCATCCTCCAGCTGGTGCGGCGGATCATTGACGAGAGCGGCGCCATCCCCCGCGACGACAAGGTCATCCAGCCGCGGCCAGATACGGATGACGAACCCGGTGGCCCGCGTGGTGCTGGTCATTGACGAGATCGACGCGCTCATCGACCTGCTCGGCGCCCGCGCGAAGGCCCTGCTGCGCTACATCACGAGCAAGGACCGGTCGGAGTCGGTGTGCCTGATCGCCGCCGGCCAGCGGGGCACCGCCGACTGGATGGGCGGCAGCGACGTCCGCGCGAACCTGGACGTGGTGTGCGCGGGCCGGGTCCGCCGGCAGGGCGAGATCAACCACGCGGTCGGCACGATGGGCCCGCTCATCCCGGACATGGCGAGCTACGGCGAGGGCCACGCCGGCGTGTGGGCGATCGTCGAGGACAGCGGCGATACGACCTTGGCCGCACGTTCGACCTCTCCGAGCTGCCCGACATCCGGCAGATCGCCTGGGAGCGCCGGGCCCCGGCCAGGGAACTCAATCCCGTCCTTTCCGACCGGATTGGTGACCTTTACACAGCGCTGCGCTCCATGCAGCTGTCCGAGTACCACAGCGACCGCATCGCCGATGCGGTCATTGCCACCCTCGGTGATCCCTCCCCTGACCCGGACGCCGGGGATGGTGAGCCCGCGGAGTCCACGCCCGCCGCGACCGCCACCATGACGATCGACCCGGCCAGCCCCGGCCCGGGCAGTGCGCTGGACCGGGAACTGGAGCAGTTGGTGACACCGGAGATGAGGGACGAACTCGCCGGATCGACCGGAAACTGGGCGAGGCGCGCAAGATCCTCAACGAGACCCCCGTGCCCGATATGTCCGATACTCCCCCGAGCAGTGGGACGCCTCCCGATGAGGCCCGGTGGGCCCAGGCCGCCATGAAAACGGAGATCTCCGCAGGCCAGCGGACCCGGGTGGCGGAGCTGCTGGCGGAGGGCACGACGATCAAGGCCGTCGCTGAGGATCTTGGCGTGAAGCCGACCGTGGCCCGCTGGATGCTCTGGCGGCTGCGGCTGGAAGGCACCGCACACCGCACCGGGAAGGGCCGTGGCCAGCGCTGGCGGCCCGGTCCCGAGCCGGGCGGACAGTGATGACAATGAGTGACGACGCGCGTAACGCGTGCACAACCTGCATAACGCGTGCATCTGTCTTCCGTAGGGCGCGGGGGAGTGCGGTTCACGACTCTTGCACGCGTTCCCTGCACGGGTTCTTTCCTCACCCTCCGTGACCACCGGGGGCCGTGGTGAACTGGACGGAGCGGGCTGGGGGCTCGCTGCCGACGTCACGCGCAGACCGGTGCGGGCATCGCCACCGTCCATGCCGCCTGCTGGCGGGCCCGCGTGGACCCGGACGTCAGCGCCGGCCTGGCCGGGGCCGCTGTGGCTCTCGGGGCGCCCACCACCTCGCTCTACAGCGCGAAACGTCCCATGCCTGACGACCGGTCCCTGGTCACCGCCGCCGAGGACCACGAGATGACCGCGGCGGAACAGGCCCACGAGGCCGCACGCCAGCACGCCGCGTGCAGCCGGGCCCTGGACCGGGCCTACCAGGCCCACCGCGACGCTATGGCCCTGCTGCGCGCGGCCGAGGCAGGCGAGGCGAACGTCCAGGTCCACCCCCTGCGGGCGCACATCCACGACCTGGAGCAGCACATAGCCGACTGCGAGATGGCGCTGGAAACCCTCGGCGACCTGGCCGCCCGCCTGGCCTACGCCGCCGGGTGCCTCCAGCGCGTCCCCGGCGACCTGACGGAGACGTACGAGGCTGCATACCGGCTGCTGCGCTTCGGTCTCCGGCTCCCCGCCGACGGCGACTTCCTGACCGGCACACCAGCCACACCAGACCAGCCAAGTAACGCCATGGCCTGAAATGCCACCGACCGAGACCGGAGTGAGCGCACGATGACCGGCATGGGAGCACACAACCGCCTGACCCGCAGGCAGCGGCAGGCCCTCGGATTCGCTGTGACCATCGTCCTGGCCGGCATGGCCATGGGCTTCCTGTCCTCGTTCACCACCCTCTACCACGCCGCGCAGCACCACGACTGGTCCTACCCGTGGCTGCTGCCCCTGTCGGTGGACTCGGGCATCCTCGCCTACGTCCTGCTTGACCACCTGGCCGTGACGCTCGGCTCCCGGTCCCGCTGGCTGCACCTCGCCGCATGGTCCCTCGCCGCGTTCACCGTCTGGGCCAACGCCGCGGTGGGCACCTCGGAGGCCAGCGAGTGGCGTGTCATCCACGCCGCCATGCCCGCCCTGTGGGTGCTCGGCGTCGAGGCCCTGCGCTTCACCTGGAAGCGGCTGCACGAGGACGCCGCAGAGAGGCCGGACCGGATCCCGGCCGGCCGCTGGCTCGCCGCGCCGTTCGCCACCATGGCGATGCGGCGCCGGATGTGGCTGGCCGCCGAGACCAGCTACCCTCGCGCGGTGGCGATGGAGGACGCCCGGCTGCACGCCCGCGACCTCATCCGCGCCGAGTCCGAGAAGGACGGGCCGCCGGTCATCCCTGACTCGCTGGTGCGTGCCGTGCGCCGTGGCCGCCTGCCCGCCGCAGTCGTCACGGCGGTGGACTCCGGCCTGCGATTCGGCGGCGCTTCCCAGTGGGAGCCGGCCGTCGAAGAGTGGGTCACCGATGCCCTCACCCAGAGTGTCAGGATGACGGTCAGGATGGAGTCGGCCAGGCGCGAGATTGAGCGTCAGGCCGCACCGTCACCTGAGCCGGCAAATGACGGTCAGGCTGACCGTCAGCCGGCCCCGCGCAAGACCGTCAGCGCAGCCGTCAGGACGCGCCGGAAAGTGACCCGCATCCTGACTGTCAACCCGGGCATGCCGGTAAAGGAAGTGGCGGCGAAGGCGCGCGTCAGCGAGAGCACCGTCGCCCGCATCAAGCGGGAGATGCCGGTGCCGATCCGGTCGGCCGCGAAGTGACCACCTTCAAGCTCCAACTGGAGGCTGAACGCCCGTCACTGACCACCTCTCCCGCTGGTAGAGAATTGCCCCAGGCATTCACCGGGGAGCGCGGGAGGTGGGTCTGTGGGCCGTCAGGGCTGGACGTACAGCTTCGAGCGGGGCGACAGCTTCAGGGAGCGCCAGCGGGCTCACGGGCAGGCGCACAGCACCTTCCGCGAAGCCGTGGCCACCGCACCGCCCCCGCCGCGCCCGGGTGCTCCTGCCGCAGCCACAGCGCGCCGTGACCCCGCTCCGCTGCCCACGCCACCTGACGAGGACCGCTGCTCCCGCGGGGACTGGTGTAGTGGCCGCGCCATCACCATCGAGGCCGGCACCCGCACCGTCACCCCGGCCGCGACCCCCCGTGCCTACTGCGACGGATGCCAGGACTACATCGGCCTGTGCCTGGACGGCGACCCCAAAGACGGCCACGAGAACGGGATGCCTGCCCTGTACCGGCGCCTGCACGCCGAGCTGGGGGAGGCGCGCCAGTCCGAGGTGATGGTGAAGATGCCCTTCGGCCCCTCGGTGCCGCTGTCGGAGGCGGTTGACGCGCAGATGCGCCTCATGGGCGAGATCCTCTGCGACTGGGAGGTCCGCGTCCGCCGCGTCGCGGACCTGTCACCCCTCGGCGCGGCCGGAGACCGGCCCCAGGACGCTCTCGCCGACATCGAGCGCTCCGTGGCCATCCTGGCACCCCGGATCTCCACCCTCCTGTCGCTGGCGCCCATGAAGATGCCGCGGAGCCTGCCGCCGTGGGCCGTGGCCGACGAGGACGCCGGGTGCGAGATCCTCGCCTGGAACGGCTATGACGTCACGATCGCCCCGCGCCTCGGCGGGCAGCGCGCCGGGCAGGAGATCCTCCACCTGCACTACATGGCACGCCGGCTCCTGCTGGAGACGAGCCCCCCGATGCCCCTGCTGCCCGACTTCCGCTGCCGGGTGTGCGAGCGCAAGCTGCTGCGCAAAGCCCCGCCACCGTGGCACGAGGATGGCATCTGGTACCGCTCCCGCTGCGACAACTGCGGCGACGAGATGACCGACGACGAGTACAGGCAGAACGCGCTGCGCTGGATCGCCTACGAGCGTGCCCGCCTTGAGGTGCCCCGGCTGGCAGGCTTAGCCGCGTGACTGTTGTGCCTGCTTGCCACGGGTGTGGCTGACAGCCTTAAGTCTTCGTGACGGATCATTGCGCCCTGGCTGACCCCGGCCGGGGCGCTTTTGCGTGCACCTGGAGGTGATGATGGACACCGAGATCATGCCCGGCCCGGACGGGCTGCTCAGCCGCAAGCAGGCTGCCGCCCTGTGTGGCGTGACCCCGGAGGCCATCAACAACTGGGTGCGCGACGGCTACGGCCCGAAGGGCAGCAAGACCCGGCTGCCCGTGAAGCGGCGCGACATCACCGGGCATCCGCGCTTTGACCCGGTTGACGTTGCGAAGGCCGACCACGCGACCGCTGGCCGCGCACGGCGCTATACCTCATCCCGCGCAGCCTGACTTCCCCGGAAAGGGATCACCATGGCCTCCATCACCTCGCTCACGTTCGACCAGAGCGCCTACGACCAGGGCGGCACGGTGACCCTGACCGTGGACTACGTCCCGGACACCCCCTCGGTCGTCCCGGTCACCTTCACCGCGACCGCGAACGTCACCAACGCAGCGGGTGACGTGGTGGCCACCTCCTCGTCGCCGTTCGTGGTGAACACCCCGCAGCCCGCGGGGGACAAGGTGTCGGTCACCGACGACGGCAACCGCACCTGGGCGGAGTCCTCGGACACCGGCTCGGTGGCCACCTTCACCACCACGGCATAGGGCCAGTGCGCTGGCCGCATCACCGGCCATGCGACTGCCCGCCTGAGCCGGTGCTGGTCACGGTGACGATCACCGACGAGCAGGGGAATGTGCGTGCGGTGCGGGAGACGGAGTTTTTCGTCCGCCCCCACAGACATCACGGCGAGCGCTGAGCCGATAGGGTGAAGGCGTGCCGTTCTGGCACGCTTTCCCTGCTCAGCCGCTATCACCGTCAGGCCGGTCCGTCATGCCGCACGCCCTCCTGTACCTCGCCATCCCCGTCGTCTGGATCCTGGTCCTGGGAGGGGCCGCGATGTTGTCAGACGCGAAAAGGCCCCGTCCCCCTCGTGAGGGAGACGGGGCCGAGAGTGAACAGGCGGACGATGGACTGCCGCTAGCGGCCTAGCCCCGGGAACGGCGACTCGCGCAGCTTGGCGGCGAACGTGGCGCAGACCTGGATGCCGGTCAGGAAGCCGACGATGCCCTCCTTGGTGACGAACTTGAGGATCTGGCCGTTCCAGCCCACGATCCACTGCTCACCGAGGGGCTGGGTCGGCAGCACGTACTCAAGCATGCCGGCCTCCTGGTACGCCTTCAGGTCTTCGTAGATGCGCTCGTCGGTAACCTCGGGCGGCATCTCGTCAGTGCTGGTCATTGCGTTTCGCTCCCTGTGCTGTCAGCTTCCGCCGCGCGCTTCGCGGCTATCTGTGCGTCCCGTGCCACCCGGAGGTTACCCCAGGAGCCCATGCAGCTTTGACGCCCTCGCCGGAGCGCTTCTTGCGGTCCTTGCTGCCCTTCACCCGGCCGCCCACGGGCTTGCCCTCGCGCTTGCGGCGCTCCATCCCGGCCTTGATGCGCTCAGAGCGCCGTGCACTCTCCTGCTCGGCCATCCAGGCCATGAAGGACACGAGCAGCTCCCGCATCCTCGGCTCCGAGGTCACCAGCCACGGCTCCTGGTGGCTCCAGATGTCGCAGCCGTGCTCGTACAGCCGGCGCATGGTGGCCAGCGTGTCCTCAATGCCGCGCCGGGAGAGACGGTCCACGGCCCACACCAGCACGACGGTGTAGTGCCCGAGCCGTGCGCCGTTGATGAGCTCGTCGCGGGTGCGGTCGAACTCCTTGCCCTTGGCCCCGTTGCCGTTCTGCCAGGCTGAGTCCTCGGTGATGAACTCGACCGCGATGTCCAGGCCGCGCCGCTGCGCCCAGTCGCGCAGCACGTCAACCTGGTTGGCGGTCTTCTGGTCCGAGGTAGACACCCGCGCCCAGAGCGCGGCACGGACCGGCTCAGTGCCGTTCATGGCTTACCCCGGTCGCACTTCTCGCCCGGTGCCAGGATGTGCGAGCCCCCACGGTCCTCATCCGCGTGCATGCACACGATGGAGTGCGTGGCGGCGTACTCCTTGGCGGACGGCCCGGCCGGCAGTACCTCGTACCCGTGCGCCGCAGCGTAAGCCTCCACGGCCTCGCGCTGCGCCTCGCTGGTCTCTGGCGAGTCCCGCTCCCTGGCTGCCCGCGTGTAGATGATGGTGCGCGGCGTGCCGCTGTCGTCTGTGCTCATGGCAGAACCACCCCATACCGCTGCGCCCTGGTCAGGCACGTGGAGCACTCGATCTT
Source organism: uncultured Actinomycetota bacterium (assembly GCA_963714445.1). GTDB lineage: Bacteria > Actinomycetota > Actinomycetes > Streptomycetales > Catenulisporaceae > Actinocrinis. Next base: position 7,645 of record CAVQPP010000326.1, on the reverse strand, counting down.
GCTGCCGGCGCGCACTCCCCAGGGCTTCCGGGCAGGCTTGCACAGCGCTTCGCCTGCCTGCAGGTGAAGCGGCCGGCGGCAACTTGCTTGTCCAGCACCGCGTGACCTGGGCCGAACCCCTGGCGACGACTGTAGGTCACTTCTGCGTGCGCAGTGACCTCGGCCCCGTCCATCGCCGCCCGCATTTCGTCGTGACACTCACAGTCGCAGGTGAACGGCGTCGGGCAGTCCTTGCGCTCTAGGTGAGTGGGCAGCGGCCACTGCTGGCCACTCAGCCCCTCGATCAGCGCCGCGATAGAGCGGACTTTGAACTCGTGGTCGCACCAGCCGCGCCAGCACAGGACGCTGAACTGGCGGCGCTCCCGCGAGTGCACCCGGCTGCGCGAGCCACGCCCGCGATAATGTGCGCCGGGGGCAGGCAACTGGATTACGTCGCTCATCTCTCCTCCTCGCTGCGCAGTGCTCCACAGCCCTGCGGTCCGGCATCCGGGTGCCGCCGTACCGCGGCACCCCGCCTCTGCTTCTCAGCCGAACATCCCGGCCATCGCCTGCTTCATCTCGTCCACCGCGCCCCTGACCTCGGTTAGCGCCTCGCGCTCCTCGGCGTCAGCGGTGGCGTAGCCGTGCTTCAGCTTCACGCACGCCTCACGGGCCGCGCTGCGGCCAGTCCTCCCCGGCGCCGTCGGCGATGGCGAGCATGGGCCGCCAGATCTGCCGCCAGCGCCGTACCGCGCCCTCGGCGGGCTCGGGGTTGGCGTTGCGCAGCCACTCCCGGTTGGTGATCGCCCAGCCCACTCCGGCGATGCGGATGCGGCGCACGACCTCATCGACGTAGTCGTCTTCCTCGTCCATGTCGCCCGCCGGCGGGCTGCCGTCCGCTGAGGGCTTCATGATGAAGATCGGGCCGCGCGACAGGATGGCCTTGATGTTCTCGCTCGGGTTTTCCTGGACGACATCCAGGCCGGCGAGCGCGATAGGCGCGAACAGCCGGACACGCTGGCGCTTCCCATCCTTCTGGCGCAGCTTGGTCCCGACCGGCGTATAGCCGTTCAGCAGGATTTGCTGCACGCCCTTCTTCCGCTTGTCGCTGTCGATGAGGATCCCCAGCTCGTCAATCAGGAGCGTCGGCCGGTCCTCCAGGAGCGAGTCGAGCATCCCGTACTCGGTCGGCTCGGTGTCCAGCCCGCCCGTGCGCGGGCAGACCCGCAGCAGCAGGTTGAGTACCGTTCCTGGCCGCTGTTGCGTTCCTTCGAGAGCACGAACAGCCGCGGCGTGGCCTTCCAGATCAGCTCGGCCCCGTTGTCCATGGACTCACGCGCGTAGGTGTGCGCGGCCCACAGCACGGCGGTGTCGAGCGCGGCCTCGCTCGGCCAGACCACGTAGCGGGCAAAGAACATCCGCATGTAGTTCAGCCAGTCCGCCCCGGTGATCTCGGTTCCATCATCGGTCCGGTAGGGCTCGGCCCGCGGCTGCACGACCGCCGCCATGGGCGGCGGGCCGGCCAGCGCGGCCATGCCGCTGCGCAGCGCAACCGATGCCCCCGGCCTGATCGGGGTGCCTGTCAGTGGCGCCGCAGCGCTGGGCTCCGGCTGGGGCGGGCGCGGGCGCGGGCGCGGGCTCCGGCGCAGTCACGGGCCCGGCAGGCGGTGCGGCGGGTGCCTGCTGGACTATGGGTGCCAGCGAAGCCCGCGCAGGCTTCGGTGCCGTCGCCGCGCTGATCCGCGCCTGCCATGCGTTCCTGATGTACGTGGTGCTCCCTGGCACCTCTGCCGCGGGCCGGGCACTGCTGCTGCCCTTGCCCACTTCCCGCATGGCCTGGTTGATCACGCTTCGCATCATGTCCCCGAGCTCCAATCTCGTTGACTTGCTCCCTGGCCGTTCCAGGGCCGGGCACCGTGCACTGTGGTGCGATGCCCGCCCCCCTGGCTCGTCAGGCTGACTGCTTGATGAGATGTGCTGCCGCCTCGTCCTGCGAGGCTGTGGGTCATGGCACCAGCGGGCGTGCTGGCCCAGAAGATGAACCGTCCCTCACCCGTGGCGAGCTTGCCCGCCGTGGCGCGGATACGGCCCAGAGTGCGGCCGTCGCGCTCCAGCCGTAGCGCCTTCCCGTCCACGACGAGGCGCGCAGTGCTCACCGCAGCCGGTGCGGGAATGGTGACCAGCACGGTGTGCGCGTCCGTACCCGACTCGCGGAACGCCTGCTCAGGCAGTGCGGTTACCGTGCCGCCCGCCTCGCCCACGCTGTCCCGGAACGACGCGGTTAGCCCGTCCTGCCGGAACTCCGTTCCAGCGCCCATGATGGCCACCAGCAGGCCACCAGGGCGCAGGAACTTGAGCGCGTGCGTGACGTGGTGGATGTCGGCCTTAGCAGCAAACGGCGGGTTCATCAGTACCCGGTCATAGACCGGCTCAGGGTCGATGGCCAGGAAGTCGGCCACCTTGACGCGCCGCGCGTACCCGGCCGACTCGATGACGGCCGCGCGCTGCTCACTGAGCTCCACGCAGTCCACGGCGCAGCCACGGGCCGCAGCCGGCCAGCCGCGATGCCCCCCTCTCCCGCTGAGGGCTCGAGGACGTCCATCCCAGGCTTGAGGCCGGCAGCGTCCAGCACGCGCGCCACGATGGCCGCGGAGTGGCGAAACCACCCATCATCCGCAGCCGTGCGGTACGTGCCGCCCTCGAGCAGCCCGGCCAGGATTGGCGCAGCGTCCCCCGGGAACAGGTGTGCTCGCGTCTTACGGTTCCACTTACCGCCCGCGCTCAGCGCCTCGTTAACGGCCACGTAGGTCGCCCGGTCCAGCCGGTCAGTCATCCGCAGCGCGTTGCCGTCCGTGGTGGCACGGCTGAGGATGTCCAGCACGTCACCGCTCACTGCACGGCCCGCCGAGGTGCCCACGGGCCGCGCCGGCGCTTCCGGCTGGGCCGGCCTGCTCCGGTATCGCGTCCTGTGTCAGGTGCTCGTAGCTGTACCCGATGGCCCGGCTGCGCACGACCCAGCCGGTACCGGAGTGCGCGCCGCCATGATCGCTCAGGTAGTTGCCGGCGCCCACGCTGTAGTTGTCGCGGTGCTCCAGTTCACCCCACGCGCGGCCGTTGTGCTCCTGCTGCCACGCCTTGAGCGTGTCCTCGTCGGCCATGTGCGCGGTCTCGGGGAACTGGGCCGCAGCGGCGCGCAGCGCACGGAAGTCCTCGCGCGAGCTCATGCGGAACCCGATAGCCACCGTACGCACGGCCCGGCTGTCGTAGTAGTCCGTCATCGAGTCGGAGTTGTCCACGCAGTACTCGGCCACAATGAGCGCCTTAACGCCGCCTGGCGCTTTAGCCATGACCTGGGTAAGCACGGCGTTCTCCGCGTCCCGCTTGGCCTGGTACTCAGCATCGCGTTGGCCGCCGCGGCCTGCCGCTCCGTGTCCTCTTCCGCCGTGCGCCGGTTGTCCTCGGTTGGCCGGGACTTGCGCGCCTCCGGCATGGCCGCCTGGTAGCCGGCGATGATGGCCCGCACGTTCTCGCGGGTGACCTGGTGGCCGTACTCGTCCCGGATCGCCTCATCCAGCGCGGACATCTCGTCCCGCACGGGCCCCATCATGTGCATGACGGCCGAGCTGCTCTCCTTGCCGCCGATGACGCCGTAGAGCTCGGTGTGCGTCCTGCCTTCGGACAGCAGCGCGCTTAGCGCACGGTTGAGATCCTTGACCTGCCGCGGGCCGGCGTTCGTTCTCCCACTTGCTCACTCGCGCCATCCTCGCCTTCCGTGCCGCCATGATGAGCGGCATACGCACCGAGAGCCATCTCACCGAACGGGCCAGGCTCGAGGATGGCCAGCGTGACAAGTACCGCCTTGACCGGCCACGGGCCGGGAAGCCCATCCCACAGTGCCGCGACGGTATGCGCCACCTTGCTGGCCGCGCGGCGGATCCGGCCCGGCGCCGCGGTGACTTGCCGGCACCCTGGCCACCACTACAGCCGGGAAGTCTTCCGTGTCCGCACACAGCAGCCCAGCGGGCAGCGAGGCGAACACGGACTCTCTTGCCATGGCCGTCAGGTGTGCGGCCTGTATAACCTGTGGTTGCATCCTCAGTCGCTCCAATCGACTCGTGGATGTGGGCCCCTAGGGCAGCGCTCCAATCGCTGAGCTGGGGCCGCCTGCCTGTCCCGTTCACGGCGAGGCCCCGTAGGGCCTCTCCCGTCAGCGGTCAGAGCCCGGCTGCGGTCCGGGCCGCGCCGATTACGCACGAGTCGTGCGCGTTCAGGTTGTACGCCTCGCTGTCATCGTCCGCCCACGCGTCGGCCGCCGCTGCGGCCTGCGGGTGACGCTCGCACAGCACGTCAATCAGCACCGAGCGGGTGAGGCTTTCCTCCGGCGTGCGCCGGGTGCCCTTGCCGCGAAGCATGGCCAGCGCGTCGCAGAGCGTCTTGGTGGTCTGGGTGGCGGCCCGTGCCTTCATGGCCGCAATCCCGGCTTCGCGCGTTGTGGTCATCGTGTCCCGCCTCTCGCGTTTTCTCGTAATACCAGTATACCGTTATTGACCGTTGCCTGTATACCGGTATTCTTGATTCCATGGCGCGGAAACAGACCCCGGACGGCAAGCGGGTAACCATCTGCATCAAGGTGAGCGAGCCCGAAGCCGCGGTGATCGACGCTGCCCGCGGCCAGCTCACCCGCTCCGCCTACGGCCGCGCCACGATGGTTGCCGCGGCAGCTGGCCTCGAGCCTGAGCCGCCGTCCCGCACGCAAGCGCAGGGCACCAGCCGCGGACTCCGCTCCTGCCATCGCTGCCGAAGTTGCCAAGCCACCCACCCCGCGCGACTGCACCCACCCGGGCACGCCGCGCAAGGCCAGGTGCAAGAACTGCGGCCGGTACAACCTCGGCTGATCTGTGGACGTGCAGACAGTAAGCGGCCACCCCACCACGGGATGCGCCGGCAGGACTGCTCACACGTTCAGTTGCGCGTCCCGGTTGTCCCAGCACGCCGCGGCAGTCCAGCCCGCGTCACAGCTGGTCACGTAGGCTGCTGCCGCAGCGATGCCCCGGAACGCCACACCGGAGCCACCCGCCTGCGGGTTTGTCCCATGCGCGGGTCTCCGACGCATAGCCCGCGATGTACCCGCCATCGCCGAACACCGTGTAAGCCGCACCGTCCGGGCCCTCGTCACTGTCCCGGTAGGGCAGCGCCTGGTACGGGCCGTGATCAGTGTCAATGTCCAGTGTCATGTGTACCGCTCCAATCGGTAGCCTGACCGTTCCCCACCGCGCACCCGTAAGCGCGCGGCAGCCAGCGTTCAGACTCAGTTCAGGATCACCAGCTCACTGTGCCCAGCAGAGCCAGCCCCACCCAGGGCAGGGAACTCAACCCGCACCCACTGAACCGCGACAGGCCACACCCTGCCGAAGTGATCCACCGGCACGGTTACCGTCACCGCTGAATGCATCTCGCACCTCCCCTCTGTCAGACGTCCATCCGGCCTTCGATCATGGACACGGCGTCCACGGCGTCACGTTCGGACTCCTCAGCCTTAGCCGCACGGTCACCGATCTCAGACCAGCGGCGTTCCCGGTCCGTCCAGCGTTCGCTGTCAGTCATCCCCGAGCTCCAATCTCCTAGTGGGCACAGCCCGTCATGACCGGTAGCAGGCGGAACCAAATGACGTTCGGTAGTTCGCCCGCAACGCCGTCCGTAATCCGCCGGGGCCCTGGCGCTGAACAGTTATTCGCACGCCCTTGCGCCATGCGCAACAGGCTCAGTCCTCATCGCTGATGGGCCCTTCGCACCAGCAGGGGCACTCCTGGCCGGGGCAGACTCCGCAGCCCGTGCAGTGCTCGCTGCCGGCTTCACCGCAGTGCTTGCACGTCATGTTGCACTCTCCGTAACCGAAACAAGATCGTTCTTGCCGGAATCACCGGACTGAGACCCAGCCCGGTGACTTTCCGTGCATCTGGCCTACTCGGTCGGCACCATCACCACGCTGGTGACGAGGCGCCTGACCGTCTGGACTACGCGCCGCCCGCACCGGGCGGACGCGCTCCGGCTGGCATCGAACGTGCACGATGGGCACTCGCGCTGCTGCCCGTCGCTGCGCTTGTACTCCACGGCCATCCGGTACGGCCCGGCCGTGTCGATCTGGTCACGGTGGCCACACTCGAAGGTGAAGTTGACGCCGACCAGGATCTCTCCGTCGATGTTGCGCACTGCCCCTCGCTCCGCCTGGGCCATCGTGGCCCAGGCGCCCGCACGGCCGGGCGTCACTCATCCCGCGGTGACGCCCGCCATGCTTGAAGGGTTCACACCAGGTGGATCTCCAGGCCCACGCTGGCCAGCGTGGCAGCGGCAGCGGTGATGCTGCCGGCCCGCACGGTGACCACGTCCCAGACCACGCCCTCGCTGGTGACCAGCTCGAAGGTGAACATTGCTCCTCCCCTCACGGCTGGGATGCTCCCAGCCGTCCGCACAGCGCACGTACGAGACGCGCGCCATGCTTGCTTGAGGTGACGCACCCATAGAGGTGCTGGCAGCTAGTCCGGTCACTCTGTCCTGGTGTCGCTTGCGCGCGGTGACCTTGCCGTCGGCCCGCAGGCCGGTCGCTTGTACGTAGGACGGTTATCCTCGCCGCCACTCACTGCCAGCACCCGTATGGGTGCGCCCCTCACTCCTTGACTGCTCGCGTCCCTGTGACGTTCCGCGGCTCCTGTGCGTGGCTCGGGGTCAACTCGCGTCTTAGCTGGCGCTCCGCACAATCCGGCCCTGCTGCCGGTGGCTGTTCAGTTGTCAAGGTCCGTACTGCTTATGAACTAGACTCTAGCCTAGTTCATGCCCGGTGTCTACCTCTGGGCACGAGAATCTTCCCGCAACATGGCTGGTCAGGGCAGCGCCGTGCGTACTATGCCAAGCACGGGACGTGGACTCTAGTTCATCGAGTGCTGCCAGCCCTGCCCGCATGGAGCGCAGGCGACGCTCGCAGCTGCCCGCGGCCCGGCCGGTGTGTACGTGGTGGAGGCATGCCTGCTGGTCGTGCTTCGAGCGCAGGCCGGGCAAGCCGCGCATAGTGCGCATTTGTGTATCTGAGCACCGGAACGGGTAAATCGGCGTTCTGCCTTCGACTATATTCAAAGTGTAGGCACTTTGTGCATCAATAGTCTCAAATCGTCAATTGAACCAGTAAACCACTGTAATTCTTGTAATTAAATGAATTATGTATGGGATAGATGGTTCGAACCATCCAGACATCTATTCCATTGACCAATGGTACGTACCATTGACCAATGGATCGATATTATGGTTGGTTCGGAACAGATCCCATGTTCCGAGAGCTGACCTTATCGTAGCTAGTGTCGCAGTAAGTGCCGTTCGGCTATAATGCACCGCAAAGACTGGTGTAAACGGGAACTCGCTGTTCTCTATTTGGCATTGTGTATCATTCTGTCAATGCTCGCATAACCCGAATCCGTAGCAGGCATATACGCTGGAAGTCTCCCAGAGGATATGCTCCGTAACCATTCTATGCCCGATCGGCGCCCAACCAGGCTGCGCACGGACCACCACCCACCAAAAAAACCCCGATTACGGCGTAGTCGGGAGAGATTGGTAACTATTGGAAGTTACGGCACACGCAATGTAATAGAATTCATAGAATCATGGTTTTGGGCCG
>CAVQPP010000325.1:0-3848 GCA_963714445.1 uncultured Actinomycetota bacterium | reverse complement strand
TCGGCCACGGCGGCGCGGACACCGCGGCCGCCGACGGCACCAACGAGTACGGCACCCAGTACGGGATCAGCGCGGCCACCGCCCGCGCGGCCAACAGCGGGTCCGCGACCGCCCAGATCGCGTGGGGCCTGCGCTACATCGCCGCGACCTACGGCAACCCGAGCAACGCCTGGGCGCACGAGCAGTCCTACGGCTGGTACTGATGACCGCCCGCCAGGCCGCCGTCCTGCTGGCCCTGGCGCTCGCGCTGGGCGCCGCGGCCGCCCTGCTGCTTACGACCGGGCCCGCGCCGGGCCCGGGCCCGCTACGGCCGTCTGAGCACGATCTGGCCGAGGAGCGGGCCGTGGCGCAGCTGCGCCGCGATATCAGCGACTGGGAGGCTTCCGGTGGCGTGGGATAACCCGGTCGTCGCCGGTGAGGTCCTGGCCATCCCGGGGATCCAGTCACCCAATTTCCAGATGTCCCCGCTGGTGGGCTGGGCGATCCTGATCTCCGGCGCCGCCTACTTCGCCAACCTCACCCTGTCCGGCACCTTCATGGGCACCAACTACGAGATCAATTCCAGCGGCGCGTTCTTCTACTCGGGCACGCCGGCGCTGGGCAACCTGATCGCCTCGATCGCCAACGCGAACGGCACCGACCTGCAGGGCAACGCGTACCTGCAGGGGATCGCCAGCTACCGGAACCCCTCACCAGGCAGTTTTTACTGCTGCGTGAACAATCAGGCGTTCACCGCCTACTACTTCTCCAACGCTGCCTGCGGCCCCTGGGCATTCCAGGCCGCCATCCGCGGGGACTTCACCGCCGGTGTGCTCACCTTCCAGGCCAGCACCAATATCGAAACCCAGGTGCCGCTGGCCCTCGACAACCTCAGCGCGCCCGCCACCCCGACCGGCGCCGCCTGGCTGTACGGCGGGTCCGGGCACGAAAACACCTGCACCGACGGCAACAACTACAACACCGGCCGGCTGACCCTGGCCACCACCGGCACCCAGACGATCAGCGCCACCACCCCCGGGGTAGCGGTCACCGGCCTGTCGGCCACCGTGGCCGGCCAGCAGTACCGCATCACCGGCCGGATCGCCTACACCGAGAACCAGGCCGCCGGGACACCCTCGTTCTACTTCACCGCCCCCGCTGCGGCCAGCGTGCTGGTCAGTGCGTTTACCATGACCCGCGGCTCGGCGAGCGCAACCCCGCAGACCGCCGCGGTCACCGGGTTCGGCGCCGGGAACGCCTTCTCCGGCCCGGTCATGACCGGCGTGCAGAAGGTGATGTACATCGAGGCGGTGTTCACCGCGGGCGGCAGCGGCGGATTCGCGCTCAACGCGTTCACCTCGGCCGCGGCGGACACCTTCACACTCCAGCCCGGCTCGTTCCTCGACCTGATGCCGGTCACATGAGCGCGGCCTGGGCCACGGTCCTCGGCGCCCTCGTCGCGCTGGCCGGGCTGCTCGGCGTCGTCGGCGGCCGGCTGTGGCGCGGCGGCCGCCGCGAGGGCAAAGTCGACCAGGTCCTCGAGGACCTGACCCAGCTGGTCGGCGATCACGAGGACCGGATCCGGCTGCTCGAGCACCGGCCGCCGCGGCGGGCCCGCCGGTAAAGGTTTACCGGTAGCCGCCGACGGCGCGCAGCCGCGGCGGCACCGGGAACGCCTCGACAGTGCGGCCGCGGACGAGCGGTCCCAGTCGGCGTAGCCCTGGGTCGACTCGACCGACGCGTGGCCCATCAGCTCCTGGACGAGCCGCAGATCCTTGTGCACGCCGTACGCGTGGTGCCGAACCAGTGCCGCAGCATGTGCAGGGTCGCCGCGACGCCCACCTGCGCAGGTAGTCGGCGGCCAGGCCGGACACCCGGGCGGGCCGGTTCGGGCCGCGCTGGCCATCGCGGCGGGTGAAGCACCAGCCGTGCAGCGGCAGGCCCGCGGCGCCGACCTCGCCCACTACGAATGAGGACAGCGGCACAGTCCGCTCCCTGCTGCCCTTGGTGGCGTCGGTGGCCACCAGGACCACCGGCTGGGGCAGGGTCAGCAGGATGTTCTCCCGCCGCAGGTAGGCGATCTCCTTGGCGCGCAGGCCGCCCCAGGCGGCCAGCACCAGCCACAGCCGGATCCGGGGCGGCGCCGACGACAGGGCTATTACCAGGTCTGCGGTGGAGATCGGGCGGGGCAGCCGCCGGGCCTTTCCCGGCGCCGGAAGGCCCGCGGCCGGGTTGGCGGCGATGTACCCGCGGGCGGCCGGCCCAGCCGTAGAACTGCCGGGCGTGGCCGACATAGGAACGAACCGCGCCGTCCCCGACGGCCAGCACGGCCCGCCAGGCCAGCAGCTCGATCTCGCCGGCTTCCAGGAGCGGGAACGGGCAGCGCCGGCCGATCCGGGCCAGTGCGGTCCGGCGCCCGTCAATTGTGGTCGATGCCCGGCGGAGCATCTGCATCCAGGACAGATGCTCAGTCACCAGCCCAGCCGGAAGCCATCCCCCGATGACATACGCCCCCCGTCACGGCCAGTGAGGGGATCATTCATTGGTACATCGGAATTACTGGCCGGTAAAGGGGGCGGTCCGGGCCAGCGGGGCGATCAGCAAGGCGACGTCTTCCAGCGCGGCCGCGTGGTCCCTCCGGTTCTGGCAGTCGGGACATCCGCCGCCCGGCGGGCACGCGCAAGCTGCGCGCAATTCACCGGCCATGATGACCAGGCGGCGGACCGCCTCTGGTAGCTGAGCCCGCCGCTCGGCCTGGTCCTCCCGCCACTGGCGCATGTAGGCCGTGTGGCACTCCTGCCGGTAGGACTGGCCAGGCCGGTCCTGTGGCCTGCCGCAGCCGCAGCCGCACAAACGCGATGTTTCACGTGAATCCCCAGGTCGGAGCGTGAAACTATCCACAGGCGCGGTCATGAGCCGGCAACAGCAGCACGAACACAAACGCCGCGGCGATCCCCGCCCAGATGGCCACCCAGGCGGCCAGATCCAGCCACCAGCGCATCCGGGCGTTCACGAGGAACCGCCGGCCCGCGGCCGGGTATATCAGCTCGTACCGGATGTTCCCCCGGTACCGGACGCCCTGCAGGCGGCCTGCCCGCCGGGCGAACCTGTTCTCCTCGAGCCGCAGCAGCCGCCGGTGCGCGACATCGACCGCGCAGTGGGAGATCCCGGCCAGCCGGACCACCCCCGGCGCGGCGATACCCTCCTCGTCGGCCTGGGTGGCCAGCGCCAGCCCGGTGACGATCACGCCGTACGAGCCCGGAGAACATCACCTCCACCTCCCAGAGCGTCCGGTCCCAGGCCGCGCTCACCGGGCGGCGTCCCGGACGCCGGAGATCCCGGGGTCCCTGCTCGTTGTACGTCGCATAGTGATCGTCGACGCAGCCGTAACCGGTCCCGTCACAACCCCATTCCCGCAGAACGCGCAGACCCTGAAATCGTCGTCCCAGTCGTCCCAGTCGTCTTCGCCGGCGTACCTCATGCCAGCCTCAGCTCGGTTTGTATCCGACCAGGTGCCGTCCTTGATGGTGGCCAGCTCGTCGGCCACCGCGGTGAACGCGGCCGCGATCCGGCGGGCCTCGGCCGAGGACTCCAGGCCCAGACCGACCGGGCCGAGCCGGACGTGGCCCAGCGACTGCCCGCCGCGGGCGGCCACGCTGTTCACCGACGTGTTGACCTGCAGTTCCCCGGGATACAGGACGGTCTCGACGAAGTTGAAATGGGTGGCGAGCGTGGTGTGCTCGATCTCCGAGTGGCCGCAGGCCATGCAGGCGTCGGGCGCCGGGCGGTCCGGCGCGACCTGGCCCGGGCGGGTGAACGCGGCGGCCGATCATGCCGCCAGCCCCAGTTCGTCCCGGACGGATGATCTT
>CAVQPP010000324.1:0-4357 GCA_963714445.1 uncultured Actinomycetota bacterium | reverse complement strand
GCTGTGGGCACCTGACGGCGTGATGGTCGGCGAGGTGTCGGTCGGGCTGCGGGAGAGCGATGTCAGCGGCGCGCTGTTCCGGGAGTTGCCCGCCGACGCGGTCTGGTTCGCGATCGCGCTGCTGGCCGGCGCGGTGGCGTCCTGGCTGCTGGCGCGGCGGCTCAAGCGGCGGACGTTCGGACTCGAACTCGACGAGATCGCGAAGCTGCTGCAGGAGCGCGAGGCGACTTTGCACGGGATCCGGGAGGGCGTCATCGCGTTCGACCGCTCCGGCCGGGTGACGATGATCAACGACGAGGCGCGGCGGCTGCTCGTCCTCGGCGCCGCGACCGTCGGCGGCCGGCTGGAGGATCTGGTCGCCCCGGGGCGGCTGCGCGACGTGCTGTCCGGGGAGGTCTGCGGACAGGACGAGGTCGTGCTCACGGACGACTACTGCCTGACCGTGAACCGGATGCCGGTGTCGCTGGCCGGTCGTCCGCACGGCGCGGTGGTCACCTTGCGCGACCGCACCGAGCTGTCCGGCCTGCTGCGCGAGCTCGATAGCGTCAGGGGCCTGACGGACGCGTTGCGCGCGCAGCAGCACGAGTTCTCCAACCGCATGCACACCGTCGCCGGCCTGCTGGAGCTCGGCGAACCGCAAGAGGCGCTGCGTTACCTGACCGACCTGCACGGCGCCGAGGCCGAATTCGCCGAATCGGTGCGCTCGCGGATCTCGTCGCCGCTGATCGTGGGCCTGATTCTGGGCAAGGCGGCGGTCGCCGGCGAGCGCGGCGTGACGCTGGAGCTGAGCGAGGACACCTGGCTCGGCGACGCCCCGGAGAAGGTGCAGGCGCTGACCACGATCCTGGGCAACCTGATCGACAACGCGTTTGAGGCGGTCGCCGAGGTCAGGGGCGGCGGTCAGGCCTCTCGGTGGCGGTCGTCGAGGACGAGGACGGCATCACGGTCCGGGTCACCGACAACGGTCCCGGCATTCTGGCCGGCGCCGCGGATTCGATCTTCGTGGACGGATACACGACGAAACAGGACACTGGTTCGCTGCGGCGCGGGCTTGGCCTGGCGCTGGTCCACCGGCTGGTGCAACGCCTCGGCGGACAGATCGGTGTCTCGGAGGGTGCGGGCGCGGTGTTCACGGTCAAGCTGCCCAAGACCAGCCGCGACGCTCCGGTCATCCCCGATGTCGCCGACGTTCCCGATGTCCCCGTGCCGGATTCGGTGACGGCCGGATGACCGCCGCGACTATCAGGACGCTAATCGTTGACGACGACTACCGGGTCGCCAGGATCCACGCGGCCTACGTCGCGAAGATCGACGGATTCGAGACCGTCGGCCTCGCGCACTCGGCCGGCGAAGCACTCGACGCAGTAGATCGGCTGCGTCCCGATCTCGTTCTCATGGATGTTTATTTGCCCGATGGCGACGGCCTCGGCGTCGTCCGAAAGCTGATGGAGCGTGCCGAGCACCCGGACTGCGTGGTGATCACTGCCGCGCGCGATGTGAGCACCGTACGCACCGCGATGCAGCTCGGCGCCGTGCACTACCTGGTCAAGCCGTTCGGCTTCGCGGCGCTGCGCGACCGGCTGGCCTCGTATCGGGACCTGCGTCTGCGCATGGAATCCCTCGACAACCAGGCTGATCAGACCGAGGTCGACGCCCTCTTCGGGCTGCTGCGCGGACCGGTCACGCTGTCCGCGTCCGTGCCAAAGGGCCACTCGGCCCCGACGCTGGAGCTGATCCGTGAGGCGGTGCGCTCGGCACCCGGCGCCGTGTCGGCGGCTGATATCGCCGAGCAGGTCGGCGTGAGCCGGGCGACGGCGCAGCGTTATCTCAGCTACTTGGCGCAACACGGCGTCATCCACCTGCAGCTTCGTTACGGCGCCACCGGTCGGCCCGAACACCGCTACAGCTCGGTCGGACCTGCGCGCTGACTGATCGAATTCCCGATGCGCCAGCGAACGTCGAGCGATAGCTTGAACCGGGCCTCCCGCCGCCGCCAAGGCCCGCCGCGAGCCGAGGAGCATACCGTGCGATTCGCTTTCAAGACCTCTCCGCAGCACACCACCTGGCAGGCGATCCTCCCCGTTTGGCAGGAGGCTGATGGAATCGAGCTGTTCGAGTCCGGGTGGCTGTTCGACCACTTCTATCCGATCGTCGGCGACACCACGGGCCCCTGCCTCGAAGGCTGGATCGCGCTGACCGCACTCGCACAGGCCACGCAGCGCGTGCGCCTCGGTGTACTGGTGAGCGGAATCCACTATCGGCACCCCGCTGTCCTGGCGAACATGGCCGCGACGCTGGACGTGATCTCCAACGGACGGCTTGAGCTCGGCATCGGCGCCGGCTGGAACGAGGAAGAGTCGGGCGCATACGGCATCGAACTCGGCAGCGTGCGCGACCGCAGTGATCGTTTCGAAGAGGCCTGTCAGGTGCTCATCGGTCTGTTGTCACAACCGACCACGACGTTCGCCGGCAAGTTCTACCAGCTCACCGACGCGCGCAACGAGCCGAAGGGTCCGCAGAAGCCGCACCCGCCGATCTGCATCGGTGGCAGCGGCGAGAAGCGCACGCTACGCACGACGGCGCTCTACGCGCAGCACTGGAATTTCGTCGGTGGCTCACCTGAGGATTTCGCGCACAAGCGCGACGTCTTGTACGCGCATTGTGCGAACGTCGGGCGCGATCCGAAGGAGATCACCCTGTCCAGCCACTTCCGGATGCATGGGGACTCGCCCGACGAGGTGCAGCGGGTGGCGACGGCCATCGCCGCGATGGCGCAGGAAGGGCTCGATCTGGCGATCCTCATCCTGCCGACGCCGCACAGCCCGGCCATCCTCGAGCCGCTTGCCGAAGCGCTCGCGCCGCTGCGGTGACGTGAGGCCGGGTCCTGGCGGCTGAGCCCTAACGGCGAATCAGTTTCATGCGGCGACCGACCTCGTAAAGGTTGACGTCGTAGCCCCAGCCGAAGGCCTTCGGCGTGAAGACCCGCTGGTCGTTCGGGTTCCACCAGCGGCTCTTGACCCGCTCGACGGTCGGCTTGCGCCAGTCGTATGGCAGGCCGGCCACTTTGCCGGTGCCAGGCTCCTGATTGGCACTGCCGTCGTCGGAACTGCCGTCGGCACGGTGCTCGTCCTCGGAGTTGGTACTCATAGCCCCCACGATAAACACCGCTGCAGTCCATCGGCAGGTTCCTGCAGTTCCCGACACAGTCCGCGCGAGTTCACTAAGATCACATTGTGTGATACTTACGTGACTGACAGGTCTCGCGCGGTGCGAGCCTGACAGGGAGGAAGCGAACCGCCATGTCGTTACAGAACCGGCCGGTGTGGGTGCCGGAAGAGGTTGACGTCGACACGCCGTCGCCAGCGCGCATGTACGACTACTACCTCGGCGGTTCGCACAACTTCGCGGCTGATCGGACGCTGGCCGAGGAGACGATCCGGGTCTGGCCCGACGTGCGGCACCTGGCTCGCGCGAACCGGGCGTTCCTGCGCCGCGCGGTGACTGCCTTGGCCAACGCCGGGGTCGATCAGTTCCTCGATCTCGGCGCTGGCATCCCGACCGTGGGCAGCGTGCACGAGGTGGCCCAGGCGGTGAACCCGGACGCACGCGTCGCTTACGTCGACGCGGACATCATCGCCGTCGCGCACGCCACCCGACTGCTCGCCGACCAGCCGCACACTGCCGTCGTGCGCGCTGACCTGCGTGAGCCCGGCGCGGTGCTCAACGACCCGGCGCTGACCGCGCTGCTGGATCTGAGCCGCCCGATCGCGCTGCTCATGCTGTCCGTGCTGCCGTTCGTCTCGGACGACGACGACCCGGGCGGGATCATCGCCGGGTATCGCGACGCGACCACGCCGGGCTCCTACCTGGTCATCTCGCACGGCACGAACGACTACCATCCGGAAGCCGCGCAACGCGCCGCGAACGTCTACCGCCGGGCCAGCCTCCCGGTGACGCTGCGCGGCAGGGCCGAGCTCGCGGCGCTGCTGGACGGATACGAACTGCTCGAACCCGGCCTGGTGGACATGATCCTCTGGCGGCCCGATTTGGGCGGCGCAAAGCCCGACCCGCTCGGCGGCGACGTGACGCGCTATTCGCTGCTCGCGGCGGTCGGCCGTACGGCCGCCGAATAGCTGTCGAAGCTGTCCGTCAGTTCCCCGGCAGGGTCACGATGTCGGACGACGACGGCGCGGTGACCTTCGTCGGCTGGTTCCAGGTGATGGTGATCGAACCGGTACCGCCCGAACCGGAATCGTCCTCACGCAGCAGGTACGCCGGACCGGTCGCGGCGAAGTAGAGCTTCGAGCCCTGCTTCGTCGTGCTGACGATACCTGTGGCCGCGCCGGTACCGTCTTAC
>CAVQPP010000323.1:0-3200 GCA_963714445.1 uncultured Actinomycetota bacterium | reverse complement strand
CCACATCTCAGCTAACCCATCTCTTCTTTCCCGCGCCTTTTTCTTGCCTATGCCAGGACATCCCGCGAGGTGAGCCGTGCCCACGCCGCCGAGCCGAAGACCGCCACGTACAGCGCCTGGATCAGCAGGTTGTGCATGATGTTCGGCGTGTAGATCGGATCGCGCAGCAGGTCGGCGAACGACGTCCATTGGCCGGTGAACAGCCACGGCTGAATTGACGACAGCTGTGGGATCGTCTGCAGGATCCCGGACAGAATCGTCACCCCGACAGTTACTGCCATCGCCGCGATCGCGGTGTCGGTCAGCGTCGAGACGAACAGGCCGATCGTGGCCAATCCGAGCAGCGACGCGGCGACCAGCAGCGTGATCAGAAGCGCCTTGAGCAACGCCGCACCGAACGAGATGGACTCGCCGGACAGCAGCGTCACCGGCCCGATCGGGAACAAGATCAACCCGACGATGAACGCCGACACTGCGACCGTGAACGAGGCGACCAGGCAGAACACTGCGATTGAGCCGCCCTTGACCGCGAGCAGCCGGTTTCGGCCGACCGGCGCCACCAGCAGGTAGCGCAGCGTGCCCTGGCCGGCCTCGCCGGAGATCGCGTCCCCGGCGACGACGCCGAGTGCCAGCGGCAGGAAGATCGGCAGTGTGATTGTCAGGGAACTGAACACCAGGAACAGCCCGTTGTTCGAGACCTGACCGATGAAGCCGTTGCCGTCGGCGTGACGTGTGGTCAGCTTGATCGCGATGCCTAGTGCGATCGGGATCGCGGCGAGGGCGCCGAGAAGCGCGAGGTTGCGGGTGCGCCGGAACATCGTGCGCAGTTCGTTCGCGGCGAAGGAGCCGCGAAAGTGCACGCGTGTTCTGGGCCGCACTGCCGTCGACGAACTCGCTGCGGTCATCGCATTTGCCGCGCCCTGTTCTGGCACCGATGTCGGCGCGACGGCGCCGCTACTGAGCGACATCGAAACCCTCCCCGGTCAGCGCGACGAAGGCGTCCTCGAGCGACGGGCGTTCGACGCCGAATCCGAAGACCCGCACGCCGGCGGCTACGAGCGCGGCGCAGACGGCGTCGGGTTCGAGTCCTTCGGCGTCGCAGTGCACGCGGCCGTCCTCGATCTGGAGCTCTGCCACGTCGAGGCCCTTGAGCACGGTCTCGGCCGCTGCGGTGTCCGGCGTGGTCACCGCCAGCCGGGCGCGCATGCCCGCGCCTAGTTCGGCGACGGTGCCTTGGACGACCAAGCGGCCGCGGTTCATCACCGCCGCGTGCGAGCAGACCTGCTCGATCTCGTCGAGCAGGTGCGACGAGAGGAAGACCGTGGTGCCGTCTGCCGCTAGTGCCTTGATCAGGCTGCGGATCTCGCGCATGCCCTGCGGGTCGAGGCCGTTGGTCGGCTCGTCCAGCACTAGCAGGTCGCGCGGCTGGAGCAGCGCTGCGGCTAGGCCTAGGCGCTGCTTCATGCCGAGCGAATAGGCCTTGGCCTTCTTCTGCGCCGCATTGGCGAGGCCGACCCGCTCCAAGGCCGCGCCGACTCGGGCATGGCGGGTGGCGGGGTCGGCGGTGCGGTCTGCGGCGTCGTATCGAGCCAGGTTCTGCGCGCCGGTCAGGTACGGGTAGTGCGCCGGACCTTCGATCAGCGCACCGACTCTGGGTAGGACGTGCGCGGTCGCTTGCGGGATCTGTTCGCCGAACAGCTCTACCCGGCCTGCGGTCGGTGCGATCAGACCCATCAGCATCCTGATCGTGGTCGTCTTACCCGAGCCGTTCGGCCCTAGGAAGCCGAACACCGCACCGTGCGGTACCGCCAGCTCCAGCCCGTCCACGGCGAGCTGTCCGCCGCGATACCGCTTGGACAGTCCGTGCGTGGCGATCGCGCTCATTTCATGCCCTGCGCCGCGGCGTCGGCCTCGAGCACGGACGGGGTCACCGAACCGATGAACATCCGGCCGTCGTTGGTGATCAGCATGGACAGGAAGTTGGTGGTGTACAGCTTCCCGCTGCCGAAGGCGCCGTTGACCTGCTTGCCCGCGCCGAGCAGCGCGTTCAGGTAGCTGGAGATGTCGCCGTTGAACAGGCCGGTGTCGTTGTGGTGGCCGCTCGAACCCGAGTCGGACTTGGCGGCGGCGCCAGCCAGTGCGTTCAGGTCGACGTTGTGCAGCTCGACGACGGTGAGCCAGTCCGTGCCGATGACCTGCGGTGCGATATTCGCATCCGTCAGGCCCATACCGGGGACGGGGTTCGACCGGTCGTGGTTCGCTCCGGCGCCGTTTAGCTGCTCCACCTTGGCGCCCTTGGGCGGCGTGAAGTTGAACTGCGCGTCGCTCGGCGCCGAGAACGAGACCGAAGTGAAGCCGACCTCGAACGCAGGGGTCCCCGAGCCGGCCGGGTAGATCGCGACCTGCAATGGCGCGCCGTTGTGATAATCGACCGCGATAGTGACCTTGCCGATCAGCGAACCGTGCTGAGTCGGCGTCAGCACGAGCGTGTACGCGGCACGGCCGGCCACGGTCTTTGTGCCGTCCACCGTGACCTTCGTCGTCGGCGTGATCGCGTTCAGCAGCTGCTGCGCGGCCTGCTGCGGCGTGAGTGGCGCTTTGGCCACCTCCTGCGCCTTCGCCTCCGCCTTCGACTTCGCCCCCTGCTTTGCGAGGTCGCCTGGCGAGGCAGTGCCGTGCAGGACGCTGTTCTGCTGGCTGTCGTAAACCCAGACCTGAGTGCCGTTACGCACCAAGTCGTACTCGGACATCGTGTCCAGCAGCGCTATCCGCTGCTTCTGCGAGCCGTTCGCGGCCACCTGCAGCACGTGCGTACCGCTTAGCAGCGACAGAGGGTTGGCCCCGCCGCCCAGGTTCGGCAGCGCGGGCAGGCCGAGGTCGGTGCTCAGCGAGACCGTGCCGGAGTACGCGGTCACCTTCGACTCGGCGGCCTTCACCAGCAGGTTCTGCGCGGAGATCGGCGGCAGCGCGGGCGCGGCCGAAGCGAACTGCGGCGCGAGCGCGGCCCCCGTGGCCACGATCGCGACCACCGAGAGCGGTGCGATGGCGCGCACGCTGCCGCGGCGCAGCGGGCTGATCGGCTTGCTTTCGTTCTCGTGCTCGGACATTTCTCGGGTCACTCCCCGTGCCGTGTTGCGGGCTTCTGTTTTGTTACCCGCTATCACAGCACCGCGCGACGCCCGGCGAATCGTCCCCGGGTC
>CAVQPP010000322.1:0-14729 GCA_963714445.1 uncultured Actinomycetota bacterium | reverse complement strand
GCAGAACGCCTACCCGGCCCTCGGCAGCAGCACCGGCGGCGACACCACCCCGCCGAGCACGCCGTCCGGCCTGACCGTCTCCGGCAGCACCAGCAGCAGCGTCTCGCTGACCTGGACCGCTTCAACGGACAACGTCGGCGTGACCGGCTATGACATCTACCGCGGCAGCACCCTGGCCGGAACGTCGGCGACCACTTCGTTCTCCGACAGCGGCCTGAGCGCTTCGACTCAGTACACGTACACCGTGAAGGCCTTTGACGCGGCGGGCAACCTCTCGTCGGCCTCCTCCGCGGTGACCGCCACGACCTCGGCATCCAGCGGCGGTACGAGCACGTGTA
Source organism: uncultured Actinomycetota bacterium (assembly GCA_963714445.1). Lineage (GTDB taxonomy): Bacteria > Actinomycetota > Actinomycetes > Streptomycetales > Catenulisporaceae > Actinocrinis. The sequence goes on along the minus strand of CAVQPP010000322.1, from coordinate 14,391 downwards.
CTGCGACCGGCACCATCACGGCCGGGAACTACATCATCCAGAACAACGAGTGGAACTCGACCGCGCAGCAGTGTGTGACGTACACCGGCGGCACGGCGTGGAACGTGAGCACCGCGAACTTCGGCCTGGGCACCAGCGGCGCGCCCGCGACGTACCCGTCGATCTACAACGGCTGCCACTGGGGCCTGTGCTCTTCGAACAGCAGCTTCCCGATCCAGGAGAGCAACCTCGGCAGCGCGACCACCTCGTGGTCCACGACGCAGCCCTCGTCAGGGGCCTACGACGTGGCGTACGACATCTGGTTCAACTCCACCCCGACCACGAAGGGTCAGCCGGACGGCACCGAGGTGATGATCTGGATCAACAGCCGGGGCGGCGTGCAGCCGTTCGGCAGCCAGACCGGCACCGCGAACCTCGACGGCATGAACTGGAACGTGTGGACCGGGCAGCAGACCTCGTGGAAGATCATCTCCTACGTGCTGAACCCGGGCGCGACGTCCGTCACGAACCTGGACCTCAAGGCCCTGTTCGGCGACGCGGTCTCCCGCGGCTCGATCAATCCGTCGAACTACCTGATCGACGTGGAGGCCGGCTTCGAGATCTGGCAGGGCGGCCAGGGCCTGGGCACCAACAGCTTCTCCGTCAGCGCCACCGCCGGCAACAGCGGCGGGGACACCACGCCCCCGTCCACGCCGACCAACGTCGCGGTGACCGGCGTGACCAGCAGCAGCGCCTCTCTGTCCTGGTCGCCGTCCACTGACAACGTGGGCGTGGCCGGCTACCGCGTCTACCGCAACGGAACCCAGGTCGGCACGGCGACCAGCCCCAGCACGACGTTCACCGACACCGGCCTGACCGCATCAACGCAGTACTCGTACACGGTCGCCGCGTACGACGCCGCGGGCAACGTCTCGTCCCCGTCCGCCGCAGTCTCGGCGACGACCTCGGCGGGAAGCACTGGCGGCGGAGGCTGCAAGGCCACGTACCAGATCGGCAGCGACTGGGGCAACGGCTTCACCGCGAACGTCACCGTCGCCAACACCGGTTCGTCGGCCACCAAGTCCTGGAAGGTCACCTGGACCTGGGGAGGCAACCAGCAGGTCACCAACATGTGGAACGCCAACAACCAGCAGAGCGGCCAAAGCGAGACCGCGACCAACATGAACTACAACGGCGCCATCGCCCCGGGATCGAACACCACCTTCGGCTTCCAGGGCACGTACTCAGGCACGAACGCGGCACCCACGCTCACCTGCACCGCGAGCTGACCCCGTAAATCCGAATGCGCTGAACCTGTAAACACGAATATTTCAAATAGCGTTGGCCCGGCGCGCAACTCAGCGCGCCGGGCCAACGGACGGACTCTTGCCCTGTGCCACTAACCCGCTTGTTCAGCCTGAAGTCACCCAGACGACCGTCACTTCGCCGAAGCTTTCAGGGCCGCGCAGAGGTCTTCGATGCCGGTCTTCCAGTCAGCCGCCAAGTCGGCATACTTGTAGTCGTAGAGAATCGCCGGGGGTTCACCCCCGGTCAGCCGGACGGGCAAGATCGCTACGTCATGCCCTTCGAGTTGGCGGGCGCACACGCGGGTTTGTACGACGCTTGACGGCTTTCAAGCGGCGTGGTGTGTTTGGGCGGTGCGATATGGGTGGAGCGTACGTGCGCGCGTTGGCCTGTTCATAGCTGCGGCGGGCGTACCGGCGGTCATCATCACCGGCGCCGTGACGGGGTGGAGTCGGGAAAGGATCGGTTTGCCGACCTGGGCGTCGTGGGCGCTCGCCATTCCAGCGACGGCTATAGGCCTGGTGTTCGCCTGGAGCTCCACCTCAGCCGGTCGTGACGGTGTGACGAACATGCTGCTCAAGGCCTATCGCCGCGACGGAATAGATGCGACTGAGAAGCAGTATTTGCTGTCGCGGGTCTCGCCCGAGAGAGCAGGGCTCCAGTGGTTCAACGTGGCGCTCGCGCTCGAACGCGAGGGTGACGACGAGGGCGCACACCAGGTGTACCGGCGCGCCGCGGAGTACAGCTTCCCGCCGGCGATGTTCAATCTGGCGAACCGTCTCCGCCGACGCGGCGAGGAGGCCGAGGCCCAGGCACTCTTTCGCCGAGCCGAAGAGCTCGGGTTCAGGCGAAGCGACCATGCCTGACGGCAGCGCCACACAGCAACCATGCCGACGGCTCTCCACTGTCTCTGCGCCGAGCTGCCGTGCCCGATGCGTGCCCGTTGGGAGAAGTCTCAGCGGTCAACAGCGGGGACTCACGGGACATCGAATCCTATCGCGAGCCGCTGACCAGCGTGCACGTCAAGCCGCATCCGGGTACTCCAACTTCCCAAGCTGACAGCACATGCAGGAGCGTGAAGTCATGTCAACCCACCGTGTGGACGACCCGGGCAGCAAGCCGGATCGTCAGGCCATCGAACAGCTCGTCGGCCACCCGCTCCCGACTGAGTGGCCCTCAGGTGCGTTGCCCGCTGGCAGCCGAGTCATGGTGGTTCGAGCCGGCGATGAGGACCGGCCTTGGCGGCAGGAGTTCACCGGGACGATCGACTGCATGGCCGCACCGGAGCCTGTTCGGCACGCGCACGCCCACAAAGATGAGCTCAAGTACTGGGTCACCTTCGACGAGGCGCAATACGACAGCAGCGGCGACGGACCCTATCGCAAGGCGCAGATCTGGGACCGATACCTGCGACCCGCGTGAGCCAGAACCGCGTGCCGACCGTGGCACTGACACCAGCGAACGACACCAACGGCGGCGGACAGCAGCGAACAGGCACAGCCCGCAGCGACCACGAAGACTCGGGCATCTCGGACAAGGTGCTGGTCGCAGCGGTCGTAGATGCGACTGGGGGTCAAGTGCTATGACCACACGATTGAGAGTCATCGCAATGCCTGTAACTCAGTGGACTGGGTTGACAAAAAGCGTAACAGTAGCCACCAGACCACCCGCTATAAAACTCAGCAAGCCAATAGCGACTGACCATCTGATGCCGCGCGTCGTTTCAGGGCGCACGACCTCAGCAACTTGAGCGCGAATTGCGTTCATCCCTCGCCTGGTCGACAAAGCGACGGGCCAGCTCAGCCAAAGAGGCAGCAGCGCCCGCCGCCACAGCTACAGAGCCGATATCGATGCCCCCCACGAAGCCCTCCACTCGGCGCGCCGTGCCATCCGCGTACCAGATCACGCGGAGAACCAAGGTCAATACAGGTCAATGACACTCTGAACACAAGAACGCCTCTGACGGCGTTACCGCTGTTCAGAGGCGTAATCGTGCTGGTGTGGCAGATCCAGGATTCGAACCTGGGTAGCTTTCGCGACGGATTTACAGTCCGCTCCCATTGGCCGCTCGGGCAATCTGCCTGGTGATCCGCTCCCGCAGGAGCGGCCTCGGAAAGGATAGCTCATGCCGGGGGGTGGTTCGCCACTTGGTTCTGGCGGGCGGCGGACGCGGCGGCGCCGCCGGGGCCGACGGGGCGTTGGCGCAGGTCGGCGGTCTCGTGGAGGCGCGGGGCCACGCGGGCTACCTCCCTCGATCCGCCGAGTGCGATGGCGGCGGGGACGGCTGCCCGAGGGAGCCACTGGAGTGCGCGGATCCATGGCTGGGCGTAGACGTGTGGCTTGCGGCGGGCGATGCCGGCGGTGAGGCGGGCGACCGCGGGGGCGAGCGGGGTGGTGCGGTTCATCGGCCAGGGGAGGCGGGCGCGCATCTCGCGGAGGACGGGGTCCTCGTCGGCGGAGCGGACCATGTCGGTGTCGGTCCAGGAGAGGTATGCCACGCCGACTTGGACGTGCTCGTGGGCTACTTCGGCGCGCAGCGCGTGCGCGAATGCTTCGACGCCGGATTTGCTCGCGCAGTACGCGGCCATGAACGGTGCGGGGGCGATGGCGGCTAGGGACGCGATTTGTAGGAGGTAGCCGCGTGATTTGAGTAGGGCGGGGAGGAAGGCGCGGGCTGTGGCGATGGAGCCTAGGAGGTTGACCTCGATGACGCGATTGAATGCCTCTGGGTCGGCGTCGGCGGTGGGTCCGCCGATGGCGATGCCGGCGTTGGCGATGACGATGTCGATGCGGCCGAAGTGGGAGGCGATTTCGGCGGCGACGGTGTTCATGCGGGGGCGGTCGGTGACGTCGGCGTGCCAGGTGGGGGTAGGGACGGGGGTGGGGGTAGGGAGGGGGTGGAGGTGGAGCCGTGGGTGGGGGTGGAAGCGTGAGCGGAGGTGGGGCGGGCGTGGTCGCAGGCGGTGGCGGTGCGGGCCAGTTCGTCGGCTTCTAGGCCGACTAAGGCGACGTCGGCGCCGTGGGCGGCGAGGTTGACGGCTAGTGCGGCGCCTAGGCCGCGGGCGGCGCCGGTTATGACGACGACTTTGCCGGCGAGGGAGGACGAAGCTGAGGCTAAGGGAGTAGAGGTCATAGGGACGCCTCGGCGGGGAGGGCGGCGAGGCTGCGGATCAGGTTGACGACTACGTCGGGCGCCTCCAGGGGCGTCATGTGGCCGATGCCGGGGAGCTCGGTTAGGCCTTCGCAGTGCGGCAGGTTCTCGACGATTCGGTGAGCGTGGATCGGCGGGGTGAGGCGGTCTCGGGTGCCGACTAGGACGGCGGTTGGGACGTCTAGGCGGCGGACCGCGTCGCCTAGTTCCAGGTTGTCGAGGACTTGGCCCCACGCGACGCGCGACTTTCGGGTACAGGCGTGGATGATCGACGCATTGTACGCCGCCAGTTGCTTCGAGGACTGCGGGCCCAGCGTGCCGTATTTCAGCATGCTGCGACTTAGCGGCGTGACCGGGCCCAGCGGGAGTTTCGAGCCGAGGACTTGGTGGGTGGCTCGCGTGCGCCACTTCGCGGAGCGGATGAACGGGAGGATTCGCGCCGTCGCGGTCAACTCGGTGAAGCCTGTGGAAGCTAGCAGGACGCTGTTTGTGCGGCTGAGGATCGAGGGGCGTAGCGCGCCGGCCATAACTGTCATGCCGCCCATGCTGTGGCCGACAAGGGTTGCCATTTGGCCGGCGGGGAGCGTGGCGTCTAGGACCGTTGTGAGGTCGTCTACGAGGGCTTGCACGCTGTACTGGCCTTGGCCGGGTATGTCGCTCGCGCCGTGGCCGCGCAGGTCGTAAGCGACGACGCGCATGTCGGCACGCAGGGCGCTGATGACGGGCGCCCAGAACGGGATCGAGCATGTCCAGCCGTGGACGAGGACGACGGTTGGTGTGGTGGTGCTGGGGACGGCGTCGGAGGTATCGATGCCTGGGTTGTGGATGTCTGGGCCGTGGACCTCGACGTTTAGGTGTACGCCGCCGATTGAGCGTGGGTGCAGGCGGGTGTGGGGCTCGGGGATGGGGAAGATGTCGGTGGGTGTGGGTGTGGGGGTGAGTTTGAGTGTCGGCGTGGGGGCGGCGTGAGGGTGAGGGTGAGGGTGAGGGTGAGGGTGAAGTGGGGCTCGGGGCGGTGGCTGAGGGGGTGGTGGGCTCACCCAGCTGGGTCATGGCGTGGTTCCTTCCGCGAGCGGACGCGGGATTTGGTGGTATTCGGCTACGTCGACGGCGCGCGTGCCGCGGCGGAAACGTATGGTCGAGCTCGGCCATAGGGTCGGGTTGCGTCCTGCCGCATTTAGGTACCAGCTGACGCAGCCGCCGGTGTTCCACACGGTCGGCTCCATGCGTCGTTCGATCTCGTCGCACCAGCGTTTCTGCGCGTCGGGACGGGGGTCGAGTGCTGCGACGTCCAGGTGATCGAGCGTCTTGATGTAATCGACGATGTACTGCACCTGGGACTCGATGATGTGCACCATCGAGTTGTGGCCGAGTCCTGTGTTGGGGCCGATCACCAGGCACAGGTTGGGGAATCCGGCCACCGTCGTGCCGCGCAACGCTCGCATGTCGCCTTGCCAGGACTCTGCTAGTGACGTACCGCCGATGCCGTACACGTGCTCTGCGATTGGCACGTCGACGGCGTGGAAGCCGGTCGCCAGGATGATCACGTCGGCCTCGTGGGCCGATCCGTCCTGGGAGATCAGGGTGTTGCCGTCTACCTTTGACAGACCGGAGGCGACGACGTTGACGTTGGGCTGCGTGAGCGCTGGATAGTAGTCGTTGGAGAGCAGGATGCGCTTGCAGCCCATGGTGTAGTTGGGGGTCAGCTTCGCGCGGAGTTCGGGGTCTGCGATGGCCTTGTTGAGGTTGTGCAGGGCCAGGCGTTGGGCTGACTTGAGGATCGCGGGACGTTTGACGAACGCGCCGACGGTCGATTCGCGTGCGGCGTAGATGCTTAGGCGGGCGAGTCGTTGTGCTGGCGGGATGTGGCGGTAGAGCCAGCGCTCTGCTGCGGTGATTTGGCGGTCGGCGCGCGACATAACCCACGCGGGTGTGCGCTGGAAGAGTGTCAGGCGTGCGACTTGGGGCTGGATTTCGGGGATGATCTGGATCGCGGACGCGCCGGTGCCGACGACCGCGACGCGCTTGCCGGTCAGGTCGTAATCGTGGTTCCAGCGCGCGGAGTGGAAGACCTCGCCGGGGAACGCGTCGAGTCCCGGGACGTCGGGGAGTGAGGGGTCTGCTAGCGGCCCGGCCGCGCTGACCACGATGTCGGCGGTCAGGTCGCCGCGGGACGTGCGTACGTGCCAGCGGGATCGTGCGGTGTCCCAGCGCGCTTCGGTGACCTCGGTGTCGAATCGCAGATGTCTGCGTAGCGCGTAGCGATCGACTACGTCTTCCAGGTACGCGCGGATCTCCGGCTGTCGCGAGAAACTGCGCGTCCAAAGGGGATTCGGCGCGAAGGAGAACGAGTAAAGGTGCGATGGTACGTCGCACGCGCAGCCGGGGTACGTGTTGTCGCGCCACGTGCCGCCGACTGACGAGGCTCGCTCGAGGACGACGAAGTCGGTGATTCCGTTGTGGCGTAGGCGTATTGCGGTGCCTAAGCCGCCGAATCCGGAGCCGATGATGGCGATGCGGGCGTGGGGTGGGAGGAAGGTGGCGGGGGTGGGGGTGTGGTGGGCGGATTGGGAGAAGGCGCTTGGAAAGGGGGGCGTGGACGTGCCGGTGATTCGGTAGCGGTTCCACGGGTCCGGTTCGGCGATCTCGCAGGGGGCTGATCCGCGTGGTGTGGATATCGTCGCGGCTGTTCGGCCGGATGGGAGCGCGGCGGTGAGGTCGTCGTTGGCTGCGATGCGGCCGTGCCAGTGGTAGTGGCCGTCTATGGGTTCGAAGTAGCCGCGAAGGTCGACGTGGACACGGATTTCAAGGTCTGCGGCATCGGAAGTGGAAGCAGGCGCGGGCACGGACAGGGTGGCGGGACCCGAGTAGCCGTCCTCGCCAGTGAAGTCAGCCATCGAACCTCCTCGTCATCGTCATCTTTCGTCACCGTCATTCGACGCGTCGCGAACGCTTGGGATCGTTGCTTCGCAGGGACAACTTGGGACGCGCGGTCGGCAGCGGGAGGTCCGGATCGATGACGACGCCGGCGTCGCGCAGTACGCCCGACAGCGCTGCCCAGACCAGCTGCGTGACGTATTCGACAACGTGCACGCGACTCATCGAGCGCCGCTGTAGCCACCACTCGCCGGTGCTCTGCACCAGGCCGGTGATGCCGTATGCCCACGGCTCGGCAGCGCCGGAGTCGAGGCCGACGACGCGTAGGTAGTCGCCGATGACCGCGGTGAGCTGTCCGGCGATCAGTTCTTTGTCATTCTGGACCGGATCGATGCCGTCGGGCGCGTCGGCCGATCGGCGGGCAAGCAGCCAGTAAAGGTTCGGATTCTCGTCGATCACCGCGAAGTACGCGCCGATCGCGTCGCGGGTGCGCGTGAGGGCGGGGCCGTCGGAGTTGATCGCGGGCAGCAGGCGCTCGAACACCATGTGCGTGGCGCGCTCGCCGAGCGCCTGGATGAGCGCTGCCTTGTCGCTGAAGTACCGGTACAGGACAGGCTTTGTGACGCCGGCCTCAGCAGCGACCGCGTCCATGGGTAGATCAGGACCCTGGTTTCGCAGCACGCGCAGTGCTGCCTCGACGAACTCGGCACGACGGGCCGAACGATGCGCCGTCCACCGGTCCTTCCGGGCGTCTCCGGGGTCTGATGACGCGCCTGGCCCGGCCTTGACAGCTCCGCTCATGACGAGCACGCTACCAGAAGTAACTGTTACTTCAAGTCATAGCTAGCGAGAACTTTCCGGAAGGCGGCGGGCGAGCGGCAGGCAGACTGCGGCGGCGGCGCAAAGGAGGCTGTGATGGTGGGAAAGGTGCCGGTCGGAGGCGTGGAGAGCGTGGGGAGGGAGAGTGCGGACGGCGCGGACGGCCCGGAGCGCGGGCGCGACGAGCTGGGGCGTGCGCAGGCGGAGCTGGATGGCGGCCGGGAACAGACGGCTGAGCGGCTGCTGCGTTCGACGGCGGTCCGCACGTACGACCCCGAACTCGAGGTCGACTGGTCAGCGCCGCCGGTCCCCGGCCTGCGCTACATGCTCGACGAGCGTTGCTCGCTGTACGGCACCGCGCTGTGGCGCTCGATGAGCCCCGAGCAGCGGCTGGAACTCGGAAAGCATGAGTCGGCGAGCGTCGCCTCGGTCGGCATCTGGCTCGAGTTCCTGCTTATGAGGATGCTGACGAAGCTGGCCTACGACAGCGACCCGATGACGCGGCACGTGCAGTACGGGCTCGCCGAAATCGCTGACGAGTGCAGGCATTCGACGATGTTCGCGCGGATGCTCGAGTGGATGGACGCGCCCGCATACGGTCCGCGTCCGCACATTCACCGACGCGGCAGGTTGATGCCTCTCCTAACGCATGGCCCTGCGATGTGGGGGGCAGTCCTGATCGGCGAGGAAGTGATCGACCGGCTGCAGCGGGAGATGGTCGGCGACGAGAGTATCCAGCCGCTGATGCGGATGGTGAACCGGATCCACATCGTGGAGGAGGCGCGGCACATCGGATTCGCGCGGGCTGAATTGATGCGGGCCGCCGCGACCGCGCCACGCCGGGAGATGCCGTACCACCGGCTGTTGCTCGGGCATATCGCGTACATCGTCTGCCGCAGCCTGATCAATCCCCGTGTATACGCCGCGGTTGGTCTCGATCCGCGCGAGGCGCGCAGAGTCGCGGTGACCAATCCGTACCATCGCGACACGCTCCGGTACGGCGGCGAGAAGATCATGCCGTTCCTGGAGGAGGCTGGGCTGGTCGGTGCGCCGGGGATGCACTTCTGGCGGCAGTCGTTCCTGGTCGGGTGATCGGACGAGTCACCCGTTGGTGGGCGTGCCTGTTCCCCGGCGTATCGGTCGGGAATGCCCCGAGCGTCAGGGCACGCCGACCACGGGGAGGACACGCAGCCGATGCCCGGCACAACGTCGCACAGGAAGTCCGTCAGGAGAAACAGGAACTCTAGGAACTCGAGGAATTGCCGGCAGCGGAGGTTGAGTGCTCCGGCGGTGGTCGCGGCGGTGCTGCTTGGGCTCGTCGCTACGGCGGTCGTCGGTGTGAGCGCGAGTGCTGATCCGCGCGGTTCGGGTGGCGGCGTGGGCGGCGTGAGGGAGAGTGCGGCGGCCGCGACCAGTGATCCGCTCGGGACGGAGCTGGCCACGCAGGTGCGGGCAGTTTCCGATCCGCACAGCCCGCAGTATCGGCACTTTCGCACGTCGGCGCAGGTCGCGAAGTACTTGGCGGCGGGGACGTCGGCGACCCCGAATCCGCGGGCTGCGACCGGCGGATCGATGGGCGATCTCATGCGGTCGCAGCGAGTTGATGTCGGTGACGTGCTGGATGCGGCGGATAGTGCGGGCGGCGATGCGAAGGCGGACGGTGCGGCGGGGCCGCCGCGGCCGTGTTCTGAGTACTTCGGGCAATTGCGCGCGGATGTGTACCCGACCGCGTTTGGTATTCATCCGCCGTTCGCAGTGTGCGGATACACGCCGGCACAATTGCGTTCGGCGTACGACACGGACGCGGCGACCGGTCGCGGCGTGACGGTCGCGGTGCTCGACGCGTACGGCTCGCCGACGGTCCTGGCCGACGCGAACGAATACGCGACGCGGCACGGCGATCCGCCGTTCCTGCCGGGTCAGTACACGGAGAAGGTCGACCCCGCAGCGTGGACGCTTCAAAACGTCTGCGGTGGCTCCGGGTCGTGGTCGGCCGAGCAGACGCTCGACGTTGAGGCGGTGCACGCGCTGGCCCCTGGCGCGAACATCCTCTACTACGGCGCGAACTCGTGTCAGGACTCGGATCTGCTCGCCGCGCTGACTGACGTCGTCGCGCATCATCTCGCCGACGTGGTCACCGCGTCGTGGGGCGGTCCGGTGAAGACGTCCGGCGGTGGCATGTCCGTGGACGTGATGCGGCGGTACGACCGGCTGTTCCAGGTCGCCGCGCTGGAAGGAATCACCGTCGATTTCTCGGCGGGTGACTGCGGGGTCAACGCGCCGACCAGCAAGTGCGGCGGGGAGTCCGGGGTGGGCTCGACCGAGCCGCAGACGTCGTTCCCGGCGTCGGATCCGTGGGTTACGGCGGTCGGCGGTACGAGCATCGAGGTCGGGCACGACGGGAGCATCAGACGTCTGACTGCTTGGGGAACGCGCGCCTGGAAGCTTGAAACAGACAACGTAGATGACAATGCGGATAGAGTGCGCGTGAACGAAAACGCAAACGTAAACGCCGGCGGCTCCGTCAATGCGTCGGTCAACGCATACGTGCCGGGGCCGGCCTGGAAACCGTTGGGCTGGATTTATGGCGGCGGGGGCGGGGCTTCGGCGGATTTCGCAGAACCCTGGTATCAGGTCGACCGGGTTCCTGCCGCACTCGCTACGACGCTGCTGACCGGCGCGCATGCCGCGACGCCCCGGCGCACGGTGCCGGACATCGCGCTTGACGCGGATCCGTTCACCGGGATGCTGGTCGGACAAACGCGGCAAATCGGTAGTAGTGAGAGTAAGTCGGGTGGTATGTCTTCGGGTGGGTCTACTGAGAAGTCGGCGTATGTGGAATTGGCGGCCGGTGGGACCAGTCTCGCTAGTCCGCTGCTCGCGGCGCTTGAGGCGGATGCGATCCAGCTGCGCGGCGGCCTGCCCTTGGGATTCGCGAACCCGACGCTGTACGCTCTCGCGCGCACCTCGCTGTTCGCGGATGTCGAGGCGGTACCCACGCATTTGCCGCCGGCCAGCCAGATTTATCCGCCGATTCCCGGCAAACCGGCGGTGCTCGCGCGGCTCGGCGACGACAGTCCGCTGATGGCCGCGCCAGGGTACGACACGGCTACCGGACTCGGGGCGCCTTCCGACGACTTCGCCGAGAAACTCGCCGAGACGTAATTGAGACCTTGGCGCACGGAATATAGGGAAAACCCTCGTTTCTCGCGTGCCGAATTCTTCGTAAGACGCTGATCAGTCGGCGAATACTGGGCAAGTTCAACATCTTTTTCCGCCGAACCATTGCGCTAATGCACGTTCGGGCAGTAGCAATGACTGGCTGTCCGCACTGCCGCCGCCACTGTCGCACGGGTCCCACTAGTCACAGGCCACTCACAGACCGTTCACCGGCCTCGCGACACGGCCGCCGCATCGGACGAGCCAGCCCAGCACCGACACAGTCTCCGGACCGCCGGTCCGGGAGATCTAAAAAGGGGAGGAAGGCCACCAATGCCACTCGCCGCACCACGGCGGGCCAGGCGGGCCGCCGCGGCGTTCATACCGGCCGCCGCGATGCTCGCCACCGCGCTCACGTCGGCCGCGCCGGCCGACGCCGCAGCGACCACGTCCTCGATCGCCGTCAACCATCCGTCTTGGGCCACGCCCTCGGCGGACAAGGGCGCCGTGCCCGCGACCACCGCGGTCAGCGCCCGGGTCTACCTGGCGTCGCAGGACCCGGGGGGCCTGACCGCGTATGCGACCGCGGTCTCGAACCCGTCTTCCTCGCTGTACGGCAAGTACCTGAGCGCCGCGCAGGCCGCCGCGAAGTTCGGCCCGTCCGCCGCGAACACCGCGGCCCTGGAGAACTACCTCACCTCGCACGGGGTGACCATCAAGTCCGCGACCGCGCACTACCTCGACATCTCGGCGACCGCGGCGCAGATCCAGGCGACTTTCAGCACCAGCCTGCACAACTACTCGACCAAGACCGGCGTGCACCACGCGCCGACCAGCGACTTGATGCTGCCGAGCTCGGTTGCCAAGGGTCTGCTGAGCGTTAGCGGCCTGGACGGGGTTATCGACACCACGGTGCGTCCTAACAACACCACGGTGCCCCACGCCAACGGTCCGGTGGGTACGCCGGCGACCGGTGTTCCCGAGCCGTGCTCCACGTACTGGGGCCAGTACACGGCTACCGGCTTCCCGGCGGGTTACACCGCCACGGAGCCGACCGACCCGTGCTCGTACGTGCCGAACCAGCTGCGTAAGGCGTACGGCGTCACGCAGACCGGTCTGACCGGTAAGGGCGCGACTGTCGCCATCGTCGACGCGTACGCGTCCGCGACGATGCTCGCCGACGCGAACCAGTACGCCACCAACCACGGTGACGCCGCGTTCAAGGCCGGCCAGTACACCGAGTACGTCACGCCGTCGAACTGGGAGTTCCAGAACCTCTGCGGCGACTGGAGCGTGGAGGAGTCGCTCGACGTCGAGATGGCCCACGGCTACGCGCCGGACGCCAACGTCGTCTACGTCGGCGCGAACTCCTGCACCGACCAGGACCTGCTGTCCGCGTGGCAGCTGATCGTGGATAACCACCTGGCCGACGTGGTCTCCAACTCCTGGGGCGAGATCATGCACGGCCCGGCCGGTTACTTCGACACCACGATCATCGCGCCGTACGAGCAGACGCTGAAGCAGGGCGCGGTTGAGGGCATCGGCTTCAATGTGGCTTCGGGCGACTGTGGTGACAACTCGCCGACCGCCGCATCGACCGGCGCGAACTGCGACAGGAACACCACCGAGCCGCAGGTCCAGTGGCCGTCTTCCGACCAGTGGGCGACCGCGGTCGGCGGCACCGCGCTGGCCATCTCCAACGCCGCGGGCAACTACAAGTTCGAGACCGCGATGGGTAACCAGCGTTCGGTGCTGTCCGCCGACGGCTCGTCCTGGACGCCGCTTCCGGGAAACTGGTACTTCGGCGGCGGTGGCGGCACCAGCGAGGACTTCACGCAGCCCTGGTACCAGACCTGGGCCGTGCCGGGCAAGCTGTCGCACACGCTGATGACCGGTCAGCACGTCAGCACCCCGCACCGGGTGACCCCGGACGTGGCGATGAACGGTGACCTGCTCACCTCGGTCGCGGTCGGCATCTCCAACGGCAACCCGTACTCGGAGCTCGGCGTGGGCGGCACCTCGGTGTCCTCGCCGTCCTTTGCGGGCATCCTCGCCGACGCGATCCAGGCGCAGGGCGGGCGGCCGATCGGTTTCGCCAACCCGGCGCTGTACCTGCGCGACGGTCTGTACACCGACGTCACGGCGCACCCGGCTGCCGCGCACATCGGTAGCCAGCCGCTGTCGGTCGTGCTCGACCGCGGGTTCTCCGGCACCACGCGCGTAGCGCGGCTGTACACGATCGGCACCGACACGAGCCTGTCAGCCACCGGCGGTTTCGACGACGCCACCGGCCTCGGCTCGCCGAACGCGTGGTTCCTGCGTTCGTTCGGGTTCGGCGGGTTCGGTCGCTGACGGTCGGTCAGTGATCGGCTCGCGCTGATCTGATCACCGACAGCTGACCGCTGATCCAATCGGGCGGGTCGTCCCCACGGGGGCGGCCCGCCCGTTCACGTGTTGCGCTCACGGTTTGCGCGCCCGCGCACCTACGCTCGGTAGGCTCTGGTCCTCAGGAATGAGAGCCGAGTGCCGATTGAGGAGCGCGCTGTGCCGTCCGAGTCCAGTTTCGACATCGTCAGCAAGGTCGACCGGCAGGAGGTCGACAACGCGGTGAACCAGACCGCCCGGGAGATCTCGCAGCGGTTCGACTTCAAGAACACCGGCGCCGGCATCGCCTGGTCCGGCGAGAGCGTCGAGCTGCGCGCGGACGCCGAGGGCCGGGTGCTGGCGGTGCTCGACGTGTTCAAGGACAAGCTGGTCAAGCGCGGGGTCTCGCTCAAGGCCCTGGACGCAGGCGAGCCGCAGCTGTCCGGCAAGGTGTACAAGATCTCCGCCTCGGTGGCCGAGGGGATCAGCCAGGAGAACGCGAAGAAGATCTCCAAGCTGATCCGCGACGAGGGCCCCAAGGGCGTGAAGGCGCAGATCCAGGGCGACGAGCTGCGGGTGTCCGCCAAGTCCAAGGACGACCTGCAGAGCGTCATGTCGCTGCTCAAGGGCAAGGACTTCGACTTCGCCCTGCAGTTCACCAACTATCGGTGAGCTACGCATTTCGTCTAGGCAGTCAGGACGAGGAGCGTAGTTCGTGAGAAGTACGTGAAGAAGCG
>CAVQPP010000321.1:0-5995 GCA_963714445.1 uncultured Actinomycetota bacterium | reverse complement strand
GGAGATACCGCACCATCGCGTCTCCCCACGTTCATAGCTCCGTCCCCTCAGAGCCACAGAACTCTGTTACACGACCGGTCCGTCCGCGCCGCGGCGATCCCGCGTGCCCGCAACGACCGGGTTACCCACCCCATGCGGCCAACCGCACCAGCTGTCGGCCGCAACTCACCCGAGAGGGAAACTCGAGTGGATTTCAATAATCGTCTGCGTGCCTCGGCGCGCCTGGCCACGGCGGTCGCCTTGGGCAGCGCGCTGAGTCTGAGCACCGTGGCGGTCGCGATAGCCGCGCCGTCGCACACCGCGCCGTCGCACAACGTGGCGTCCAACACCGCCGCGGCGCAACTGCTCGCCGCAGAAACCACCGGCTCGGCTCACGCGTCGCAGCCGGCGCTCAACTCCGCGAACTCCGGCTACACGCATGAGTGCGCCGCCCCGGCCGCGGCCGGCCACAAGTCCTGCTTCGCCCTCAAGCGCACCGGCGTCAAGTCGATGGCGGCAGCCATCTCGCCGAACGCCATCCCGTCCGGCGTCGGCTACGGACCGTCGCAGCTGCAGTCGGCCTACGGCTTGACCTCGGCCTCGGCCTCAAACGGTGCCGGCCGCACCATCGCGCTCGTCGACGCGTACGACTACCCGACCGCCGCGAGCGACCTGGCCGCGTACCGGTCGGCTGCGGGTCTGCCCGCCGCGAACTTCACCAAGGTGAACCAGAACGGCCAGACCTCCCCGCTGCCCTCGCCCGCGCCCGCCAGCGACGACTGGACCGGTGAGGCGGCGCTCGACCTGGACATGGCGTCGGCGATCTGCCCGCTGTGCAACATCGTTCTCGTCGAGGCGCAGGACGACCAGGGAACCGGCCTGTATGTCGCGCAGAACACCGCCGCGAGCATGGCCGGCTACATCTCCAACTCCTGGGGCGGTAGCGAGTCGTCCACGGACACCTCGTCGGACAGCTCCTACTTCACCCACGCCTCCGGCATCGTGACCACGGTCTCCGCGGGCGACTCCGACTACGGCACGAGCTACCCGGCGACGTCGCCGAAGGTCGTCTCGGTCGGTGGCACGGCGCTGAAGACGGCGTCGAACTCGCGCGGCTGGACCGAGTCGGTGTGGAACACCACCCCCGGTTCCGAGGGCACCGGTTCCGGCTGCTCGGCCCAAGAGGCGAAGCCGTCGTGGCAGGCCGCGCTCAGCCTCCCGGCCGGCTGCAACAACCGCATCGACAACGACGTCGCGGCCGACGCCGACCCGGCGACCGGCGTCGCGGTGTACGACACCTCCAACAACAACGGCGGTTGGAACGAGATCGGCGGCACCAGCGCCTCCTCGCCGATGGTCGCGGCCATGTTCGCGCTCGCGGGCAACGCCGGCGCCACCCCGGCCCAGGACATCTACCAGCACACCGGCAACTTCTTCGACGTCACCAGCGGCAACGACGGCTCGTGCAGCCCGTCGTACCTGTGCACAGCGGGCACCGGCTACGACGGCCCGACCGGCTGGGGCACCCCGAACGGCCTCGCGGGCCTGCAGACCGGCGGCAGCGGCGGCGGCAACACCGTGACGGTCACCAACCCGGGCAACCAGACCGGCACCGTCGGCACCGCGGTCTCGCTGCAGATCCACGCGTCCGACTCGGCGTCCGGCCAGACCCTGACCTACAGCGCCAGCGGCCTGCCCGCCGGCCTGTCGATCAGCAGCAGTGGCCTGATTTCCGGCACCCCGAGCACGGCCGCGACCTCCAACACCACCGTCACCGCGACGGACGGCACCGGCGCGTCCGGCTCGACCTCGTTCACGTGGACGGTCAACGGCTCGGGCGGCGGCGGTCTGCACCGCGGCGCAGCTGCTCGGCAACCCGGGCTTCGAGACCGGTTCGGCGAGCCCGTGGACGACGTCGACCGGCGTGGTGAACAACGACACCTCCAGCGAGCCGACGCACGGCGGCAGCTGGGACGCGTGGCTAGACGGCTACGGCTCCACGCACACTGACACTGTCTCGCAGTCGGTCTCCATCCCGTCGACGTGCGCCAACGCGAACTTCTCGTTCTGGCTGCACATCGACACCGCGGAGACAACCACCTCGACCGCGTACGACAAGCTCACCGTGCAGGTGCTCAACGGCTCCGGCACCGTGCTCGGCACGCTGGCCACGTACTCGAACCTGAACCACAACACCGGATACACGCAGCACAGCTTCAGCCTGGCCTCGTACATCGGCCAGACGGTCACGCTGAAGTTCACCGGCAGCGAGGACTCCTCGCAGCAGACCTCGTTCGTCATCGACGACAACGCGCTGAACGTCTCCTGATCTCTTGATCTGCTGACGTTCGACGCTTGACCGTTAACGCTTGACGCTCAACCGGCTGGGTGGACGTGATCCCTATCGCGCCCACCCAGCCGCGTTTTGCTGCCGACGGCGGCGTGCGATGCGTCCGGAGATCCAGTACCCGAGGACCATCACCGCGATGACGGCCAGCGTCTCGAAGGTCCCCAGCATCCAGGTCGAAGCCGTGACCTCCTTGGTCGGCAGCTTCGGCATCGTGCCAAGCGGCGCCGTCGCGTGCCGTGCGACGTCGGCCTGATACGCGCGCCGAAAATCAGAATCTTGACGCCGAGTAGTCTCGAAGCTGGTGCGCCCCAAGTTCCCGCGCGCAGTCTCAGGGAACCGAGTCGTCCCTAAGGCCACTGTCCCCGCGCACAGCCCCGCCACCAGCAACCACCGCCCGGTCGGAGTGCCGGCCACCGCGCGGAATGTCAACGGCACGAGCGCTGCGATCCCGCCGAGCGGTGTCGATGGCGGCGGGTTGGATGACGGGGGCATGGCGCATCACCTCAGGTTGAGTGGTAGTAGCATCGGGCCGAATCGGAGGTGCGGGGAATGCGAAAGATCGTTGTATACGAGTTGTTGTCCCTCGATGGGGTTGCCGAGGCCCCGGACGAGTTCTTCGCCGACTGGGACGACGCGATGGACGCCAACCTCGCCGCGGTGATCGCGACGCAGGACGCGGTCATCCTCGGCCGGCGCAGCTATGACGAGTGGGCGCAGTTCTGGCCGGACAGCAAGATCGAGCCGTTCGCGACGTTCATCAACGGGGTCACGAAGCACGTCGCGACATCGACGCCGCTAAACCACGACTGGCCCAACGCGACCGCGATCGACGGCGGCCTGGTCGACTTCGTGCGGGATCTCCGGCGACAGCCCGGCGGCGACATCGGCGTCCACGCGAGCATCGAGGTCGCGCAGGCGCTGCTGGCCGCCGGCGTCGTCGACGAAGTCAGGCTCGTGATCGCGCCGCTGATCGCCGGCAGCGGACGGCGACTCCTGGACGGCCTGCCCTCGATCAAGCTCGAAACGATCCGAGGCCGGACCTCGCCGACCGGCTACCTGCTCGTCGACTATCGCGTCACCCGCTAGCCAACTTTTTTCGCGAGGGTGTCGAATCGCCTCGATCCCGTTCGTAGCCAAGGTGACAGGCCGGCGAAAACAACGGCCCGGCCGACCGCTTCGAGGAGAGATCATGACCGCTACCTACACCTTCGACGTCTTCTCCACTCTCGACGGCTTTGGCTCGACCAATGGCGACTGGGGTGGGTACTGGGGCAAGCAGGGTCCCGAGCTGCTCGACCGGCGCTTCACCGTGTACGGCCAGCCGCAGCGGATGGTCTTCGGGCCCAACACCTACCGGCAGTTCGTGCAGCTGCTGGGCTCGAGCACCGAGGAGTCCGGGGTGGGTGACCCGTGGGTCACCCGGATGCGGAGCATGCCGGCGACGATCGTGTCGACCAGTCTGGAGGGACCTCTCGATTGGCCGGACGCGACCATCGTGCGCGGAGATGCCGTCGACGTCGTCGCCCGGCTCAAGCAGGAGTCCGAGGTCCCGCTGCGCTCGCATGGCAGCCTGTCGATGAACCGGGCGCTGATGGCCGCCGGCCTGGTCGACTACGTTCAGGTGACGCTTTTCCCGGTGATTACCGGTCGGACCGGCGAGGATCCGATCTTCCGGGGCGCGGCCGACTTCGATCTCGAGCTGATCGAGAGCCGGACGCTCGACGGCCGCACCCAAGAACTCATCTACCGGCCCACCCTGCATGCCTGAATCTCAGACGTGAGTCGCGTCGGCTTCTTGCTCGGGCAGGGCTTCCTTCGAGACATTTGACAGCGCGTATTCGCGATAGGTTGCGACAACCCATCTCGCGATCGGACCTGCAGAGATCTTGAAAATTATCAGGCGCTGCATCGACGCGCTTCCGGGCATTCCGAGGATGGAGTATCGAAGGAATCCGTGTGCGACTTCAAGGATCTCTTGATCAGTTAATCGGTACCAGTCGGTTGCGACGCGAGCGATCGTGGCTGCGTCGACATATTTGGCGGCGACCATTTGCTCGCCGATTCGAGCGATCGCCTTCTTCGTCTTTTCTCCGTCCGCGCCATCCTTGACGCCTATCGCGTAGTAGAGCTCGATTATCGGCGTCAGGCCTCGGATCCAGCGAAACGTGTGCGAGTAGATGACGACGTATGCCGGGAGTAGCAGATTGCCGAGGATGGTGACGAACGCGACGATCAACGTGGTTCGGACGGTCGATTCCGCGATCGAGCCGTTTATGGTGTCGCTGTAGAGGGCGCCTAGCGGGAACAGTACGCCAAAGGCGTCGAGCATGAATAAGACGATGAGAATGGCCATGCGCGGCAGCCGCGACGGACCCGCTGGTTCTTTCTTTTCGATGACGGCCAGCTGCAGGATGCCGGCTCCGACGATTCCGACGCACACGCCCACGACCAATGCGACGGTGCTCAGAAAGATCGTTGCGTCCGAAACACTGCCGCCGCCTGCCGAAGCGAGCACGTTGGACATGATCTCCCACCCCTTTTGTGGACCTCAGTTCGAGGGTAGGGCGGCACCGAAGGCGGTGTGGCCCGAATGCGCAAAACAAGCAAACCGCTCGCGGGCCACGCGCGCCTTAGAGATCGAGATCAGCCTTCTGGGTCGTAGACGATGCCCTTGTACGTCGAGCGGGTGGACGGGCCGAGGTGTACGACGTACCACTCGCCGCGCCAGGAGATCAGCGAGAACACGCCGAACGACTTGGTGTGGCCGTTGACGCGGTAGGTGAGTCGGGCGCCGTAGACGCGGTAGTAAGAGCCCTTGTTGTATTCGACGCCGGGGACGATCCACTGCGCGTGCTGGTCGGCACGGTGACGGACACGAACTGCGCCGAGGACGCGTTCGAGCCGAGCAGCTTGTGCGCGGCTTCGATGTCGAGCTTGTACCAGGCGATCAGCCGGTCCTGGTAGTCCTCTGACGGGTTCGAGATCGCCTTGACCTGCAGGTATGCGCTCTTCGGGAAGAAGAACGGCATGGCGATGGAGGGATCGTTCCGCACGATCGCCTGCCAGAGGTCCTGCGCTGCGGCCTGGAAGATCGGGTCGCTGGTGCGGGGGAGAACGTGGGTCTGCGGCAGCGTTCCCGGATCGACCGGCGACGGCGACGGCGACGGGCTCGGAGACGGCGACGGTGAGGGCGACGGGGACGCCGACGTGGGCGGCGCGGCGCTGACCGTTATGGCCTGACCGGCGGTGGGCTCGCCTGACGCGCAGCCGGCGACGAGGGCGGTCGTGGCCGCGGCGCAAAGGAGGAGGGGCCACGTCCGCGTCGCGCCGATGCGTCGGGTCCTGCTCATGTCGTGACTCCGATTGATTGCCTGTGGACGCTGTGGACACGCATCCTCTCAGACGCGTAGTCCCGCGAGGCGGTTGAGCGATAGCGGATCACGCGGGTTCGTTCCGGCGGGTGAGGTAGGGCTGCTCGTATCCTCAAGTACAGAACAATGCGCGAGCGTGGCACGCAGATGGTACGAAGAGCGCGGAACATGAAAGCGGACCCGAAGAGGAAGAGGACGGGCAAAGTGGACTGGGGCACTGCGGCTAACCTAGCGACGGCCGGAGGCACGGCGCTGCTCGCCGTCGCGACCTTCTCCGCGACGCGGTCGGCCAACA
>CAVQPP010000320.1:0-48505 GCA_963714445.1 uncultured Actinomycetota bacterium | reverse complement strand
CAGTCTTCTCGATGCGCCGCACGACCGGTTTGAGCTGCTGTTCGATCAGGGTGGACAGCTTCGCCATCGGGTCGGCCAGGGTTGGCGTCGCGGTGTCGGCTGCTTGCTGCTGTTGGTTGGCACGCAGGTGCACGTAACCGGCGATGGCTGCGCTGACGGCGCGTCGGGTCAGGCGGATGTCGGCGCCTAGGCCGCGCAGGATCCGGCCGGCGATGCCGTCTGGTTCGGCAATCAGTCCTAGGAGTACGTGCTCACAGCCGACGTAGTTGTGGCCGAAGGCGACAGCCTCGGTGACGGCGAGTTCGAGGGCTGCTGCGGCTTGGTTGCCGATCCGTGCTCCGGTGCCGGGTGCGGTGGACATGGTGACTGTGGAATCGCCAAGGGCTACGGAGATGGCGTCGGGTGCGGAGCCGGGGCCAGTTGGGGCGTCGGAGTCGGACGAGGAGTCGTCTGAGGCGGCGTCAGATGTGGGTTGAGGGGCTGCGCTAGGGGCGGCGGACGTGTAGCGGTCTAGTTCGCCGCGTACTTGGTCGGGCTCGATGTCGATCGAGCGCAGGACTTGAAGGGCGAGGTTGGTGCCCTCGGATAGCAGTCCGGCGAGTAGATGCTCGGTGCCTACTTCTGGGGCGGACTCGGCGCGCGCCTCTTGAACCGCGAGCTTCATCGCGGTGCTGGCGCGCTCGGTGAAGCGAGCCATTCGGCCGGAGCGCTCGTGGAGGTCACCGGACGGGCTCTGGACCGCCTCCCTGATGGCGATGACCCGCTTAACCGCGGTTTCGAGAGCCCGCTGGCAGACTGCTGAGACCGGAATCCCGGCTTCCTTGATTGCCTCGGCCAGCTCGTCGGGCACATAGACGTTGATCTTCGGCAAGCGATCCCCCATGGGGTTAGATTGGGGTTATGCCTCAGATATAACCCCTGCAGGGTTATACGTCAATGGGTCTGAGGGATCGTCAGATCGACCGTTGGCATGAGCCCGCGAGCATCGGTCTTGATCCTCCCGTGTGCGGCTTAGCGGCTTACGCCGCGCGGGCGCGTAGTACGCGTCCGTCGCCCGCAATGCTCTCGACGACGGTTATCTCGCGGAGAAGTTCGCATCCGCGCGCCGCGTCGGCGTCGGCGTCGGGGCCGAGTTCGAGCGTGATCGTGTCGCCGTGCAGCTCGGACTTGAGCTCGCTTGGGGTGCCCTCGATGACGATGCGGCCCTTGTCGACGATCGCCAGGCGCTGCGCGAGTTGGTCGGCTTCCTCGAGGTAGTGCGTGGTCAGCAGGATGGTCAGGCCGCGGTCCCAGGCCAGTTCCCTGATCTCCTCCCACATCTCGGCGCGCGTTTCCGGGTCGAGGCCGGCGGTCGGCTCGTCGAGGAACAGCACCTGCGGCTGGTGGATCAGGCCCATGGCGACGTCGAGCTTGCGCTTCATGCCAGCGGAGTAGGTCTTGACCAGGCGGTCGGCCGCGTCGGCGAGCGAGAAGCGGTCGAGCAGTTCGACCGCTTGGAGGCTGAGCTCGCGGCCGCGCATGCCGTAGATCTTGCCCTGGAGCAGCAGGTTCTCGCGGCCCGTCGCCTGCACGTCGACGCCGGAGTCCTGCGCGACGCAGCCGATCGCTTGGCGCACGGCGGTCGGCGCGCGCACGATGTCGTAGCCGGCGACGGTCGCGGAGCCGCAGGTCGGCGCGGAGAGCGTGGTGAGCATCTTGACGATGGTGGACTTGCCCGCGCCGTTCGGACCGAGCAGGCCGAACACCGAGCCCGCGGGTATCTGCAAGCTGATGCCGCGGACCGCCTCGACGCCGCCCCTATATGTCTTGACGAGGTCTCTGGCGTCGACGGCCAAATTCTTGGCCAGGGCCTGGTTCGGCGCGGAGTGCATCGCTGTTCTCCCGGGCTTTAGCGGTGGTGATTCCAGCAACGGAGGTAGTCCGATGCAGGACACGATATAGCTCGACTTCCGAAAGTCAAGACATATCGCGTTTGACAGCGGCAAGTGGTGCGGCCAATGGGATGGACGGCGAGCCTACGCGCGGTGGTGGTGTGGTGCGAATGATTTAAATGACTTAAGCGAGGCGCGGGCGAACGGGCACGCTAAGGCGGATACCAGAGGGCAAGCGCGTTAGGCGGGTGCGATAGGCAGGCGCGTCGGCTAAGGCAGGCGGGGGGCGACGATTACGCCGAGTAGGCCGGGGCCGGCGTGCGCGCCGAGGACGGCGCCCACCTCGGAGACGGTAAGACCGCCGTTGGCTGTGGGGTCACTATGGGTGCGGGCTAGGCCGGGCAGTTGGGCGCGCAGGCGCTCGGCGAGCAGTTCCGCACGGGGGACCGAGCCGAGGTGGTGGACGGCGATGTCGACGGCGTCTTGGCCCGCTCGTTCGAGTGCGACCTGTTCGAGCCTTGCGATGGCTCGGGCGGCGGTGCGGACCTTCTCCAGCGGCTCGACGCGTCCATCGACCAGGTGGAGCAACGGTTTCACGGCTAGCGCCGAGCCTAGGAACGCCTGGGCCGAGCCGATGCGGCCGCCGCGGCGTAGGTATTCGAGCGTGTCGACGTAGAAGAACGAGGACGTCATCGTCGCTCGTTTGGCGGCGGCGGCTGCGCATTCGGCGGTGGATTCGCCTTGTGCCGCGGCGGCTGCCGCGGCGAGTGCGGCGTAGCCGATGCCCATGCCTACCGAGCGGGAGTCGACCACTTCAACCGGGATCGGCGCGGAGGATGCGGCGAGGACGGCCGACTCGTGCGTTGCCGAGAGTTCACCCGAAATATGCACCGAGACAATGCCTGTGGCACCGTCCTCGGCGAGGGCGCGGTAATGCGCGGCGAACTGCTCGGGTGATGGTCGCGAGGTGGTTGCTGGCACCCGTTTACGCAGCGCGTCCATCAGCGCGGCGCGAGCCTCGGGCGTGCCCTCGGTATAGGACTCCGTGCCGATGACCACTTGGAGTGGGACGATCGTAATCCCGGCGGTGGCCGCGTGTTCAGGTGCCAAGCACGCCGTCGAGTCCGTTACCACCACTGTCCGACCGGCCATACTTCGCACGATAGTCCATGAGCGGGCCGTAGTCCTTAAGCGGCGACGAGCTCTCGCCAGCCGGGCATCAGTTCGTTCACCAGCGCCTCAGTACGCGGATGCAAGCCCTGCACGCCGTGCACGTACCAGGTGCGCTTGTAAAGCCCTTCGATGGCCCCACGCAGCCGCTCGGTGTCCTGCGTCGCCGAGGTCGCGCGCAACAGGCCGCGCCACAGCTCCTCGTCGTCGGGGGTACCGCGCATGCCTGCCTTTACCGCCTCGATCGCTGCTTCAGGCTCGCCGATAGCGACGTACGAGTCGGCGAGTTGGAGTGCGGTGTCTGCGAGAACCGCGGGGACCTGTGCCTCGGCGACTTCGTAGGCCAGCCAGCCGTAGCGGTTCGGTTCGCGGTCGGCGAGGTACGGGCCGCGTACCAGGTCGAGGGCGCGCTTAAGCATGTCGTCGCGTTGCTTCTGGTCCGGGATGGACGCGTCGTAGAGCGCCCGCGATTGGAGCGATACGAATACATCCCAGTCGGACCATACGTACGGACCGAGGCGCAGGCGACCGTCGGGGTCTGTATGCAGGTTCGGCTCGCCGTGCGGATCTGCGCCGAGCCACGTGGACAGGCGCGCGAAGGTGGCCTCGGCGACGTCGGCGGTGGCGCCGCGCGGCCAGAGGGCAGCCGCGAGGACGCGGGGGTGGACGCCGTCGCGGTGGTGAAGGAGGAAGACGAGGGCCTCGTTGAGCAGCGCGATACGTTCGGGTTCGACCGCTTCGATCTTCTCGACGCCGGTTACCTCGAGCGGACCGAGCAGCGCGGCGTACACGGAGGGCGGTTCGTCGGGCAGCGGACCGCCATAGCCGTAGCCGACGGATTGCTGGTGGGCGGACGGATTGGCGGCGACGTCGGTGCCCTCGATGTCGCAAACCGCGCGGAAGAGGCCGAGTACTGCCGCGTACTGCTCCTCGGGCAGGAGCTGGACCTGGGCCTCGATGCCGAGCGCGGGCGCGGCGATCCGTCGCTCCGAATTGACCGTCAGCTGCCAGGTCGCGCCGGGCGGATTGCCCGCGACGACGAAGCCGAGGCCGACCCGGGCCGCCGTGGTCGCGATGGTGGAGAGGCGGGCGAGGATCGCGGCGTGCGGCTCTTCGGAGATGAGCACGAAGTGCGGCGGGAATGAGCTGGCCTGGCTGGCGCGCGAGCGGCCTTCAAGGACGGATTCGAGTCCGGCGGCGGCGAGTGCCTTCGCGCGCTCGCCTGCTTCGATCTCCAGGCTGGGCAAGATCTCGTCGACGGTTCGAACGTGACGCACGCGTGCGGGGGCGAGCGGCGTCAGGTCACCGGGGAAGCCGACGAGGGTGACTGTCATACGGTCAGACCAGGAGTTGGTCGCCAGTTCGACGGCGATCGCGGCGAGTACGGCGCGGCGGATCTCAGCTGGTCCGTCCAGGCCGATCAGGCCGCGCGCTCCCTCTAGGTCGATCATCACACGGTCGGATGTTCCGGTGGATCCGGGTGTGGTGGCGGTGAGGGTGCTGAGAGTGTCGAGA
The DNA here is from genome assembly GCA_963714445.1 of uncultured Actinomycetota bacterium. Classification (GTDB taxonomy): domain Bacteria; phylum Actinomycetota; class Actinomycetes; order Streptomycetales; family Catenulisporaceae; genus Actinocrinis. The sequence goes on along the minus strand of CAVQPP010000320.1, from coordinate 43,949 downwards.
GCGGGGTCGGCCGAGGGGTCAGCTAGGGCGGCGTCGCCGGTTGCGTCGCTTGTGGTGCTGAGGGCGTTGGCCAGGACGGAGCTGACCGAGTTGGCCGGTGCGTCGAGGGCGGCGTCGACCAATGTGCCGAAGGTGGGGCTGGTCCCGGCGCCGATGGCGGTGCCGATGGTGACCAGTCCGGGATACGGGGCGAAGCGTCGGTGCGCGGCCTGAGCGTCGACGTCGACGATGCCGGGGCGTGGGAAGTTCCAGGAACGGCCGTCTGCGGCGGTGAACCATGGAGCCGGGGGTTGCACGGCCGGGTCGTCGGGGGCGACGGGCTTGTTCAGGAGTAGTTCGATGCCTTCATCGCGAAGCCGGGCCGCGTATGCACCGGGGACGGTCACGCCGCGTTCCGCGAGGCCGGCGGATAGGCCACGCAGCGCTAGGTCGAGGAACCAGACCTCTACTTCGCTCGCACCGACGCGGATCGACTCTTCGGCCACGGCGCCGTCGCCGGTCGGCGTGACCGGTCGGCGGCCGAAGACGCGGTTCCACAGCTGGCGGCGGCGATGCCGGCCGATTGCCTTGAGCAGGCCGGCGGCGAGGAGGGGTGAGGCGGCCAGGCCGTAGAGCACGCGGTTGTCGGTGGTAGGGGGCTGGCTCTCCTCGGGCGAGTGGGCGCCGCGGTGGGAGGGGCGGGGGGCGTCGATCTGGAGGGCGGGTGACGCGGCGGCGAGTGCGGCGGGAGTTGGGGAGGCAGGTCGCGCGGTCAGTGCGGCGGGGGCTGCGGCTGGTGGTGGGGCGGGAAGTGCGGCGGGTATTTCGGCGGTTGTGATCGTGTCCGGTGATGCCGTCGCGTCTGGTGTCTTCGTGCCCTGGTGGGCGGGAGCGACGACGGGGGCGGGGACGGCGACCGTCGTGGGCTGATTCGGCGCGGAAGGGACTAGGGCCGATGAAGAGGATGCGGAGGTGAGCTGAGCGTTGTCCGCGTGTTCTGCGTCGGCAACGGTGTCGACATTGGCGTCGGCGGGGGTGGTGGGTTGATCGGCGGTGGGCTGGTCGGGTTGTGCGTCGGCGGCCGTCGCGGCTGCGGTGGCGAGTTTTGCCAGTTCGTCGGCGGACTGCGTGACGGTGGGCGGCCGAACGATTGGGGTGCTCGTGCTCGGTTTCGCCGGTTGAGCGATTGGGGGCGGGGCGAAGGACGGGACCGGCTTCAGGGCGGACGAGGCGGTTTGCGACGGTGGCGGAGTAGACGATTGCGCGGACGAGGCGGTCGGCGATTGCGCCTGGCTGGATGACGGTCCGGCCGGAGCCGTCTGCGATTGCGCTGGCGTGGACGACTGCGCGGATGGAGCAGCGGTCTGCGGCGTTGTCGACGCGGAAGTTGGTGCAGGCAGCCCCGCAGACGACGGGGCCTCGGATTGCACGCCGCCGGAGCCGAGGCTGTCGGATTGGATGCTGCCGGAGTTGAGACTGCCGGACTGCGTGCCGCTGGATTGGGCCGGGTTCAGGGCTTGCGGCGGGGACGGCGGCATCTCGACGACCAGGTCGCCACCGGTCGCGTCGGCGGGCATCATCATGATCCAGCCGGGACGGATCAGCGCGGCGTTGGTCAGTTTGAGGCCGTCTGGCTGCACGCGGTCCTTGTTGAGCTCGTAGATTTCCCTGTACCGGCGGCCGTCGCCTAGGTGGCGCTGGGCTATCTCCCACAGCGTGTCGTGGTGGCGGCCGTGTGGGGGCTGGACTCGGTAGAGCTTCGTGCCGTCTGACGAGAACGTTGCGGCCGTGTCGCCGGCAACGCGCAGGCCTGTTTCGCCTCGGACGGCCGGGAGGTTGGAGTAGGGGCCGGTGGCGCCGACCGCATTCAGCGGGTGCGGGGCGATCGCAGGGTGTTGTGCTACGCCTGGCAGGACGCCTGCGGTGGCTGCTGGCGGTGCCGCGACCGAGGGCGGGGCGGCGTGCGGGCCCAGGTGCGAGAGGTTGGGCACGAACGACGCGGCCGAGGCCGTGATCATGAGGAGCGCCGCGACGAGCTGTCTAGCCAGGAACTGGCTCGGGCCCGCCGCGGGAACCCTTGCCGGCATTCCGATGCCGTGGACTGCCGCGCGGAATTCGACCAGGACGCAGGCCGCGAACTGTGCCCACGCCAGCCAGACGATGACCGCGAGCGCGTTTAGGACAACCTGCGGCGTGATCGGCTGGTTGAAGAAGTGCGACGACGGCATGTGGTGCGGCAGCGGCCAGCCGATGTAGCGCACGAGCGCTGCGGGGACCGCGCCAAGCAGGACGAGCAGGACCAGCCCCGCGCCGAGGCCCTTGGCGACATCGCCGCCGGTGCGGTGGCGCTTGATCCGCTGCGGCTGTGGGTGCACCGACCAAGCGCCGGCCTGCGGCTCCAGGCTCGAACTAGGGCTCGAGCCCGGACCCGAGCCCGAGTGTGGATCCTGATTCTGCCGGGCGGGCGCGCTCGCGGGCGGATTCATGGCGTTCCTCGCTCTCCGGCTCAGGTCCCGGGCTGCGGATGGGCGGTCGCTTTACCATTTGCGACGAATTGTCCGGAATAGACCAATCCGATGAGTATCGGAAGTATTGAATCTTGATCGTCACGCTTCATGGTTGGCATGCACCCGGCCGTTGGCCACTCGTCGTTCCATAGGAACAGCGGACTTCGGCTTGTCGAGCGCTGCCGCGTTGGCTACCGCGTTGGCCTGGGCGCAGGCCGTGTTCTCGTCGATGACGTACTTACCCGAACGTAGCGCGTTTTGATCCAGTTGATTCGGCCCCGCTCGGGCGGCCTGTTCGGCGATGTCGCCGGCGTGCTGCCGCTCGCTGATCGCTAGGCCGCCGTCGACCACCATCCGGCGAGCAGCATCACATCAGCGCCCAGAAGACGACCGCGAACGTGAACGAGCCGCGCTGACCGCGAGGCCGCCGGGCGAACCCCAGCGTCGCGGAACACATTGTCCTGAGTGCCTTGGCCGAGGGGGTGAAAGCAAGGCACGCATCAGTTGGTCCGGCGGAAGACGTCGAGCGGAGCGGTGGAATAGCTGACGATGTCTTGCTGACGCCGAACCAGTTCACCATGCACGTCACTTTGACCGTGTATGCTCACCAGGTCGAATGCAGCGGACCGGCCCTGGTATTCGGGTCCACTTGCGCAACGTTCACCGGTCCCGCGTTGCAGGTGCCACCAAGTCGGCGACGGCTGCGTTATACGCCGAGTTGTTGGCGGCTGCGTCGTCCCGTTGCAGCGAGCCCATTCGCACGGCGTCACGGGCCGCGCCCTGTACGGTCCCGCGCGCGTCGACCAGCACGCCGAAGACGACCAGGAACAGGACGAATCCGATGACCAGCGGCGCGAGCAGCACGACTTCGAGCGTGGACATGCCCGACTCAGCTCGCGCTCCGCTCGCGGTCGCCATCCCGCGCAGCTCGTTCATCGGTTCCTGCCTACTCGTCGCGGGTCGTTGTCGCGGCTCGTCATCGCGGGTCGCTACGCGTCACTTGTCTTCGATGAACTGCTCGACCGGGCCGGCGCTCGTCTCGGTCACGCTCAGGTTCACGCCCGGGATCAGACTCGGGACCTTCGCGGTGACCGTCACGGACACGGTCCAGCCGTCCGCGCCACGCGGGCCGCTGTCGTTCGTGTTGATGCACGCGGTCACATTCGGCGCATTGTCATTGCAATTGTCGTCGAGCAGGCTCGGCGCCAACTGGTTGATCCACGCGATCGACTTCGTCGTGGCGTCATCACGCCAGTTCTCCGCCGGGTTCGCTCGCTCGGCGCGGGCGACGCGCGCGCCCTCCTGCGCCGCGGCGATCGCGACGTGCCGGGCGAAGAAGAACATCGCGAACTGCACCGTGGCGAAGATCAGGAAGAACAGCACCGGGGTGAGGAAGACGAACTCGATCGCCGAGACGCCGCTTTCACGGTCAGCGTCCCGGCGGTGTCGAGCGTCCCCGAGCTTCATCGGTCAGCAGGTTCCCTTTGTGCCGTCCGCCGATCCGATGCACGTGCTCACATTGTCTGGCCCGGCCGTTGAGCGCCTTCTGGATCACGAAGCCGATCGCGACGACCATGGTCACCACGATCATGGAGATCACCACCCACTCGACGGCGGACGCCCCCCGCTCCAACTCGCCCGAACGCACCTTCGCGATCCGGCCGCGCAGGTCCACCCACGCGTAGTGCAGCACTGGATCAGTGCCGAACAATCTGCCCATCGCAGTTCCCTCCATTCGGTAATGCCCCGGTCAGCGCAATTGGAAGATTCGGACCGTGGCAGGGTAGAGAAGGAAGAGCAGGAACCCGGCACACAGCAGCATCTGCGCCACCAGCATCGACTGGGAACGCGCGCCAGCCTTGCCCTCCATCTCAGCGATCTCCCGCCGCCGCATCGTCTCGGCGCGGGAGGCCAGTGAGGCGCGCACCTTCGCGCCGTCGTCGGCCACCAGGTTCAGGGCGGCCCCCAGGTCTGTCAGTTCCTTGACTCCAAGCTCGGTCCCCAGGTCGCCGAGCGCCGTCCACTGCGGCACGCCGGACAGCCGCGCGTCGGTCAGACAGTCGCGCACCCGCCGCAGCGCCCAGCCATCGCTGACCTCGGACGCCGACATCAACGCCTCGGGCAGGCCGCGGCCGCCGGCCAGGTTCATCGACACCAGGTCCAGATAGGCGGCGACCACCCTGCGGAAGTCGTCCCGTTTGGCCGCCGCCTCCCGGCGCACCTCGAGATCCGGCAGCATGAAGAAGAGTCCCGCGAACGCCAGCGCCGCCCAGATCGGGATCAGCGGCGTCAGATGCAGTCCCAGCAGCCACGCGGCCCCGAACAGCAGCGGGCCGACGAGGAACCCGGCGACGCCGAGACTCACCTTCGTCACCAGGAACTGCTGCCAGGGCCGCTCCAGCAACTTCAGATCCGCACGTGTCGAGCGCTGCTCCCAGCCCCAACGCGCGTAGAACTGTGCGATCTGCCAGCCCAGCCGCCCCCGCAGTGAGTTCGACGACGGGGTGGGCGTGCCGAACTGGCCGCTGGCGCGCAACGCGTCGATCCAAGCCACCCGCGCGGCCGCGCCGGGTCTCGACGGAATGAGCCCTCTGATGATGGCGAAGATGCCGAACCCGCAGAAGGTGCCGAGCACGATCTGGATGATCATCTGCGCGCCCCCGGCCAGACCGTCGCCGGATCGACGCGCGTTCAGCTGCCCTTGCGGCTGATCAGTCGGCATCGGCTTGAGCAGGAACCGGCCGGGGGACTCGACCTTGGCCAGGCGCCGCAGCCACCAGAAGCCGAGGCCGAACAAGGCCAGCACCAAGGCGAGCACGGCCTCGCCGAGCGCGGTTCCGTACGGCGCGACGAAGCCGCGATTGAAAATCGCCATGCCCAGCACGAAGACCAATACCGAGCCGACGATGATCTGCACGGACCGCCGCGTTCCGGTGCGCTGCGCGATGACCCGCTGGCGCATATCCACCTCTTCTCGAGCCGATCTGCCCAGCGCGGTCAGCACTTCCCGCAGGCCCGGTCCGCGTAGCTTCGAGTTGAGGATCAGCGCCGCGATGACCAGGTCGGAGGACGGTCGTTCAGATCGTCCGCGAGATACTGCAGCGCCTCGGCCAGCGGCATGCGACCGCGAAGCCGGTCGAGCAGGGCGTCGAGATGCTCGACGATCACGGTCCGCGCCACGGACGAGGCCGGGATCGCCTGTTCCAGGCCGACGGCGCCGGCGATCGTGTCGCGCAGCGACTCGGTCCACATCGCCAGCGCCTCGACTCGGCGCATCGCCAGCTTCTCCGCGCCCGCGCCGCCGAACAGTTGGCCCCAGAACAGTACGAGGACCACCGTGCCGATCCCGAGCACCGCCCACTGGCTCGCCAGGCCGACCAGCAGTCCGATCGCCGAGCGCGATGATGGCGCGCTGGCCCGTCGAGCGCAGCGCGGCGGCGCGGCGCCCGCGTCTCAGGACCCTTCGGCTTGGTCGGCCAGCCGGCCAGACCCGGCGACGAAGAGGCCGATGCCGAGGCCGATCACGCGCCTACGAGGAGCGCGATGGCGGTGCCCTGGGTGAACAGGTCGCCGGGTTCACGGTGTCATCACCTCAAGCACGTCATCACCGCCACAATCCGCTGGGCACGTAACCGTGCGCGACCAGCTCGTCGAGGCATTCGATCGGCGAGTGCGGCACGGCTCGTCCGTCCAGGCCCGGCATGAACACCTCGGAAGACAGCACCCTGCCGTCCACGCCGTTGACCTCGCGCACCGAGGAGACGAACCGGCGCAGCGTGCCGCCGCGCACGTAGTCGTTGCGCTTCTCGATGAAGACGACGAAATCGATGGCGCCCGCGATCAGCATGTGCGAGGCCTCGATCGGCAGCCGCTCGTTCGCCTGCAGCGCGTAGGTCGAGATGCGGTTGAAGACCTCGACCGACGAGTTCGCGTGGATCGTGGAGAGCGAACCGTCGTTGCCCTGCGACATCGCGTTGAGCATCGTGACGATCTCGTCGCCCAGCACCTCGCCGACGATGACGCGCGAGGGGTTCATGCGCAGCGAGCGGCGCACCAACTCAGCCATCGAGATCGCGCCGAGGCCCTCGGAGTTGGGCAGCCGCTCCTCGAACGCCACCACGTTCGGATGCAGTTCGGGGAACTGATCCAGCCCGAGTTCGAGCGCGCGCTCGACGGTGACCAGACGCTCGTGCGACGGGATCTCGTTGGCCATCGCGCGCAGCAGCGTCGTCTTGCCGGCGTTGGTGGAGCCCGCGATCATCAGGTTCTTGCGCGCGGAGACCGCGGCGGACAGGAATGAGCCGAGTTCCGGCACGATCGTGCCGTTGCCGACGAGGTCGGAGAGGAACACCTTGCCCAGCCGGGCGCGGCGGATCGAGATCGCCGGGCGGCGCGTCACGTCCATCACCGCGGAGAGCCGCGAGCCGTCCGGCAGCCGCAGGTCCAGCTGCGGGTTCGCCGAGTCGAACGGACGCGACGACAGACCGGAGTACGCGCCGAGGATCTGGATCAGGTCGACGAGTTCGTCGTCGGACTCGGCGACCGGCTCGCCCATGACCTCGCGGCCGTCGGCGTAGGAGAGGAAGACCCGGTCGCAGCCGTTGACGTCGATGTTCTCGATCTCCGGGTCGTCGAGCAACGGCTGGAGCCGGCCGACGCCGAACAGCGCCGCGTGGATGCCGGAGGCCAGCGCCTCCTCCTCCTCGGCGTTCGGCGGCGTGCGGCCGCCGTTGACCTCGGCGCGCGTGTGCTCTTCGAGCACCTGGCCGATGACCGCGCGGGCGTACTGCCGCTCGTCCTCGCCGGTCATCGGCGCCAGGCCGGAGAGCTGGTCCAGCCGCCGCTGCTCCGACAGTCGGTCACCGACCTCCTGGCGCAGCCGCTTGACGAGTCCGTGGTCCATCAGGCACCCACCACCGGTTGGCCGGCGGACCGGGATGTGTCGGGATGCTGCGGCGGCTGTGCCGGTGCGGTGCGGCGTACGGCGGCTGACCAGGCTGTTCGTGCCCCGGCTGCACCGGCGATATCGGCGGCCCGACGCGGGTGAGACCGTACCGGCGGGTGAGCGACTGCGCCACGTCGCGGGCCGAGCGGATCAGCAGCGACTTGTCCACGCGTGCCCGGCCCCAGCCGTTGAGCGCGGCCGCGCCGTCCGGATCGTGCGCGATGACGCCGAGCACCTCGCCACCGCCGGCCGTCACCGACAGCAGTTCGCCGACCTGGCTGGCCGCGCGGCGCGCGTCCTTCGGCGGCGCGATGAGCACGACGCCGATCGGCGGACGCGCCAGCGACGCGGAAGAGCCCTGATTGCCGTGCAACCGGTTCGCCAGTCCGTTGACGCGGTCGCGTACGTGCGCGACCTGCTCGGCGTCGGTGCGGGCGATCAGCAGCACCAGCGCGGCGTACGGCATCAGGTCCAAGGCCGGCGAGTCGGGGCCGATCGCGCCCGCAGTCCGCGATGACGTCCGCGCCGTACGGGATCGCGGCGTAGTGGTCGAAGACCCGGCCGAGCTGCTGCCAGTGGCCCGTCACCGCCGCGGCCTGCTCGGCGGTGCCCAAGCCGACCACGACTTCGAGCCCGCCGGTGATCCGCTGGACGTGTTCCGGCATCGCGTGCGCCTCGAAACCGCGGCGGGCGGCGATGGCGATCGAGAGCATGCCGCGGTTCGGGTCGAGCGGACCGCCGTGGTCCGCGACCATCCGGTAGACGCAGGTCGCCGCCGTGCGGATCGCACTCGGCGACCAGCGCGCGGCGAGGCCAGGATGCGGCCAGGGCCACCGCCGAGGTGGTGACCCCGGGTGAGCCCTTGTCTGCCGCGACGACGATCAGCGCCATGATCTATCCGGCCTAGCTACGGTGTGTGCTTGTCGAGGGCGAGCACCAGGTTGCTACCGGAGGCCGCCTGGGTGATGGCGCTCGCGTACTGCTGGTCGAGCACCAGCGAAACGTCGACGTCGCCGTTCTGGCCTGCCGTTCCCACGTCGAACACGCGCACGCTGGCCACGATCGGCGCCGGGCTGAAGCCGTTGCCCATGAACTGCTGCGCAGTGGCGGCGTCGTTCTTGTTCGAGACGTAGTAGGCACTCACGGTGTCGCCCGCCTGAATGCCGGGCGGGTACTGGCCGTCCTTGAGCGAGAAGCCGACGACCTCTTGACCCGACGCGAGCGGGACAGCGGTAGTGAGCATCGGCCCTACCAGCAGCGTGCCGGCCACGAGGTCGGTGCGCGCGGTGTATCCCTTCAGCGCGCCGGCCTGAGCCTGAGACCATGTCACGTAACTGATACTCGAGTCGACCGCGACCATCGCCTCACTGATCTCGTCCGACGTGATCGTCTGCCCCTGCGGCACCCGCTTGGTGATCTCGACCACGCCGACCCGGTCCTTCGCCTGCTGTTGCAGATAGACCGAGGCCAGCGCGCCGACCACCACCAGCAGCAGCCCGAGCGCGGCGAGCGCGGGCTTGCGGTCGCGCGGCGGGGTGGGGAGGCGGACGTTCGCCGGGGGCGGCACGGAACCGGCGCCCGGCGCAGGGCGGGCGGCCACGGTTGACGCAGAGGGCTTCCACCCTCCGGCGCTCGGCGGTACTCCGTTGTCGTTGCTGCTCGTCACGGTTTTCAGGCCCCCCGGCCAATTAGATCGTAAGGGTCGTGCGTTAGCGTCCGGCCCGGATCGGATGCTGATAGTACCCGCGCGGTGACGCAGAAGAACAGACCCCGCGCGTTGAGTTCTGGATACGTTTCTCCTGCTCTTCCCTAGCTCGGAGCTCTGCGCCGGTTTTCTGGCGGTCCGGACGAAAAAGTTTCGGTTAAATCCGCCTTCTGCGACTACCCGCAGATTACCCCGGCGGGTACTATCCGTAGCCGAGTTGTCAACATCGTGCCACGTGGCCGCGCTGACCTCGCGCGGACGCCGTGAGGACGGAAACTAGGCCCATGCGCCGTCGCAGCCGTTTGCCCACCCCAGCCGCGAGCGCCGCCGTGTCCCTGGCCGCAGCCACCGCCGCCAGCGCGCTGGCTGTCGCCGTGGCCGTGGCCGGCTGCGGCGCGTCGGCCGCGCAGCCGAACGCGGCACTGCCCGCGGCCGGTGCGGCGACACAAGCAAGCAGTGGACCACCGATCGCGACGATGCCCGCAGATGCGCCGAAGTTCGCGATCCCGGCCGACTTCCATGTCGTGATCGACGCCGACTCGACGGGAAACGCGACCTCGGACAGGATTCTGCTCGACGCTCAGTACCAGTTCTACGGCTTCGTAGAGGCGATCAGCAGCGGCAACAGCAACGACTCGAACTTCAAGCAGTGGACCACCGGCGACGCCTATGCCGGGCTGTCCCAATCCGTGGGCACGTGGAAGTCACGCGGCGAGCGGTTGACCGGCACCGACCACGTCTTCAAGCGAACGGTCACCATATCGGCGAACGGCTCGCAGGCCGCTTACAGCGCGTGCGAGGACTCCTCAAAGGCCTTTCCGCTCAAGGTCGGCAGTGGTCAGCGGCTCACGAACAGCGCCGGCACGGGCAACTTCACTCTGTGGCAGGGCACGTTCATCAAGCACAGTTCAGGTGCTTGGGTGCTCGACCTCATCTTCACCAAACCGGGAGCCTCGCAATGCGTGGTCGGCTGAATTCCCTGCTGCTGTCCCTGTCCATCCTCGGCGCGCTGGCGATCGGCCCGGGCGCTGCCAGCCCTGCCGCGGCGGACAGCGGGGGCTGCACGTCGTCGCTGTCCGGAGGGACGGTGACGGGACCGCCGACGATCAGCGGCGGCACGATCACCATCAGCCAGAGCGTGCACGTGATCTTCGGGAATTACTGCCCTTCGGGCGAGACCTCCAACGACGCGTCGTGGACCCCGCCGGCTTGTTGGTGGGCGCCGGTATTCACGCCCGAGGCGCTGAAAGCCTGGGCCTACGCCTACTACCAGACCTCGACGTCAACTGACCTGACCTGGCAGCAGATGGTCCAGTACTACGAGACTGATGGCGGAAAGGGCGAGAACACCCCGCCTGGCTACAAGTCGACAGACGGCCCGCCGTTCTCCAACTGGAACATCGGCGCCACGCCCGGCGGCATGTGGTGGAGCCTGGTGTTCAACGAGGACATGATCGGCACGCCGCAGTTCACCGACTGTCTCCTGCACACCGACAACACCGACGGCGAGCCATGGTCCTGGGTTCCCGACGCCACCGGCGGCCCAAACAACGTCACCGAGCCGCTGGTAACTCAGGGCGAGTTGGCGCAGTACGCCGCATCGATCATGCAGCTACCGGCCTCGGTCTTCAACTCCAGCCCCGACGCCGGCCAAACCCGTCAACCTGCCGATGTGGGTGTGGGCCGGAAACCCGGCACGAGGCGAGCACCCGTACGCACCCCAGCAACTCGGGGTGTGCACGGACTATCCAGTCGGCGGCGCACAGCTCTGTGCCACGGTCACGGCAACGCCGACGAACTTCACCATCGATCCCGGCACTCCGAACAACGCCGCGGACACCCGCGTCTACGACGGAGGATGCACGATAAACCGAGACGGTACGGTCGGAACACCGTACACGGGCCAACTACGGCACGCCCGGCTGCGGCGTCACGTACCGCCACTCGACGACGCCGCCGAACGCCCACTACTACCCGTCCGTCACCGTGAAGTGGAGCGTGACCTGGAGCGGCGCCGGCGCGGGCTGGCCCAAGCAGGACGTCATGCCCGGAGCCGCGCGTCCGATGACAGTGCAGGAGATCCAAACGATCGTCGGACAATGACTGCGATCTGAGAGCTGGGCCGCGAATCACGCGTCCGGGACGGGCCGATACGCGGTCCTCGGACGGCAGCGGCCCGTCGTCCTCGAACCAGGGCTCGATGATGTCGGGTGGAACGGGCCGGAACGCGGTTCCGGGCTCCATGAAGACGCGCAGTGGCCACCCGGCGTACCAGCGGTAGGCGGGATGCTGGAGCGCCGGGTCGAGCAGATCCCCGCATGGCGGCCAGTCGCACATCGCTGAACGCGCTGAGTGCACCCATATCGCGTACGAGAACGGCGATGTCGGCTGCTTCGGCACGTTCTTGCTCGATGACAGCGACGGTCACGGAGTGTTCTGCGCACCGTGACGTGAAAGCGTCGAGGCCGCCGAGCTTGTCCAGGTGCCGCGTGGTGAGCAGGTTCGCCCAGTAGTAGCCGCGCGCGTACTCGTCCGCCTCCTGATGCCCCTCGGTAATGCCGAACACGAGCTCGTACGGCAGACGGTCCAGAGCCAGACCAGTGATGAAGTCGAAAACGATCGCGCCATACCGGATCCGGCGACGAGTGCCGGCCACGGCCAAGGCATCCGCGAAGAATCTCGGCGAGCGGATCGAGCAGTGGGACGTCGGCTCCGCGCACGCTGGACGTGAGTCGGAGGCTGACCCCCCACAACCCCTCTTGAGTCGAGTCCTGATACATCGTGAGGTCGGCGCGCAGCCCGACCTGCTCACCGGGGACGGTCGCGTCGGCCCATTCAAGGAATAGCGCCGCCGCCTTGTCATCCGCGGCGAGCTCAGTCGCCTCCCGACGCGACTGCTCGGTCCAGTCGGCGATGAACTGATCGCGATCCCACACCCAGACGGTCAAGGCACGTCGCGGGAGCCGGATGCCCAGTTCGAGCAGCCGAGCCTCCAGCAGTTCGCCGAGCGCCCAGACCAGCTCGCTCGCCGCTCTCGGCCGCTCATTTACCGTGAGCAGCAGCGTCAAGGTACGCGGCGGCTCGGTGCGACCGAGCAGCGCCTGCCGCCTGACATGCCAGCCGACGCCGTCCGCCTCACGTCGAAGCACGAGCTCTCACCCCGTCTCCGCTGGCTCTCGCCGCGTCTGCCCGATGGGACCTGAAGCCTTCCGAGGCACATTGCGATGGTGCCGCCCGGCACCTCTTGTCGCCGGGCGGCACCATCGTGTCACATCCCTATCTCGCCGCCACGGTTCAGCGGGGAGACCAGTCCGTGTCTCACGCACCTGCTCAGAGCAGTGCCGAGCGAGCAGGTCGGCTCCGCCGTCGGCCAGGATCTCGCCGCCGGCAGTCTCGAGGATGTCGCCGATTCCGCCCTCGACGAGCGTCGCCCCGGTATCGCCGGCCGCGCCGGCGATCGAGTCGCTTTGGCCTGAGGCGGTCACGTCCGAGAGCCACGGACTCGGCCTCGTCGGCGGTCGGGGTAGCCGGTCCGACGATTGAGCCGTTCGACCTGAAGCCCGACGCGAGGCCGAGCGCGGCGGACCCGCCACCGGCCACTTCCCACCAGGTGAGGTGGAAGCCCGTCGAGACTTGGACCGTGCCGCTGCCCTGGTTGATCCAGTCGTTGTAGTTTGGGTCGCCGGGACCGCAGGTCTGGGCGTAGAGCTTCAACGTCGGCTGAGCGTGGTCCAGCGACTTCGAACGCTGCTTGTTCCGGGTTGGCTTGACCGTCGGTGGTCGATGATGCCGGGCGTGGTCGAGGACGGGCCGGCTTTGGCGCCTGTCGGCGTGGTCGCGTCGTAGGGGGCGTACGTGTTCAGTCCGGCTCGCTGAAGATCGTGTAGATCGCCTGGTCACTGGAGTTGTAACGGACCTTCGGGGTGATGTCCGGACCCGGCTCGGCGGGCTTCCCTTCCTTCTGCGCCACGGCCGTGACGTACGAGTTCAGCTGGTAGAGGCTGCCGGGGCTGTAGCCGTACGGCGTGGCCGGCTTCATGTCCCAGACGAATTCGCCCTTCTTGGCAGTGGAAAGGGTTTGATTGAATGCGACCAGGTCAGGCTGACCCTTGTCAGACCACGGCACCTTGACCGTGTACTGCCGCCCCACCGGTCCGTAAGCGCCGGCCAGATCCGCGTAGACATTGTTCGGTCCACGCAACGCAACCTGCTGGTCATACGCCATCCTGAGCGCGAAGTTGTGCTCCGGGGTGTTCGGGCCTTCCAGATAGCTACCCGAGGGAACTGTCGGCGAGGGGCTTTGGCCGCTTGGGTCGGCCGTGTACGTAGGGGCATTGTTCGCGTAGACGTACGCTGACACGTACGGATCGCTGATCCGAAGCTCGATCGGGTCCTGACTGGTGAACCTGCCGGTGGCCGCGTTGTATTCGCGGGCTCGCAGGTCTTTGGGCACCGCTGATCGAGGGGTCGTCCAGCTGGCCCGCGTAGCCGAAGGGCTGAACGGGTGCCGTGGAGATCAGTGCGGTGCTGCTCTCCACTCCGAATGGGTCATACGAGTTCTGGTACTGGTCGACTCCGGTCGAGCTGGTGAGATCAGTCACCGAGCCGACTAGGTCATGAGCGTCGTAGAACGCGCCGGCCGCGGTGTGCGCCGACTGCGGCAGGCCGAGCGGGTCGGCGTGGTAATCGCCGACCAGCGCCCCCGAACCGTCGGTCACCGTCGCGAGCTGCGGAAGAGCGTTGTTCACATCCCAGAGGTCGGTACTGACCAGCGCGGAACCGTTCTTCGTCAGGACCCTGTTCCCGGAGTCGTCGTTGACGAAGGTCAGCGTGGTGGAGCCGACGACGTCCTTGGCCGGGCGGTTGTTCGCGTCGTATGTGATGGTCTGGGCACCGTCAGTGGTCTGGTTACCGTCGGCGTCGTACGTGTACGTTGTCGTGTTCGACCCGGTGGCTGCCGAGTTCAACTCATCAGCGGCGTCGTACGAGTACGTCGTCGTGGTTGATCCGGCGACCTTCGTGTGCTGATTGCCTACGTTGTCGTAGGTGTACGAGGTGGTTTGGGAACCGGATGGGCAGCCGGTCGTTCCTGTCGCCGAGACGCACCAGCTGGACAGTCGACCGCTCGGGTCATATGTGAAGTACTGCGGCGGCGCGGCGGCGCCGTTGCGCACCGAGTCGGTTTCAGTCGGCTGGCCATCGGCGTTGTACGTGTACTTCCATGAGGCGACGTTGGCGCCGGACGCGGTGTTCGCCGTGCCGATCGACGTCATCCGGCCCGCGTTGTCGTACGCGCGGGACTCGGTGTCTCCGTTGGGAAGGGTGGTGGCGGTCAGACTTCCCGCGGCGTCGTAGCCGTATCCCACGGTGACTCCGTCAGCAGCCTGCGACGTCTCCCGGCTGTCGGTGTCGTAACCGTAGGTCGTCGCCTCGCCGTCCGGGTAGGTCCGAGTCGAGAGTCGCCCATCCGTGTCGTAGGTGTATGTGAACTGCTTCCCGGTCGCGAGCGGGTCGCCGACGGAAAGCGGGCGGCCGGCCTTGTCGTAGCCGAGCGTTCGCGAGCCGGTCCCATCGGTGATTCCGGTACGGCGGCCGGCGGCGTCGTAGGTGTATGACACGGCCGGCGTGCTGTCGCTGTGCGTGATCGCCGTGGTCAGGCCACGTGGGTCGATCGAAGCCGTGGTGGTGATGCCGCGTGCGTCAGTGGTGGACGTCAAGTTGCCATCCGGGTCGTGCCCGTAGCTCGTGGTGCGATTGAGCGGGTCGACGACCGACGTCAACTGGTTGATCGAGCTGTAGTTGTAGGTCGTCACGTGCCCGTTGCCATCGGTGCGAGTGAGCAGGTTTCCGACCTTGTCGTACGTGTAGCCGGTGGTGGCGTTGGACGGATCCGCAACCGAGCTGAGCCGACCATCGGCGTCGTAGACGCTGGTGGTGGTGTAGTTCAGCGGATCGGTGACCGAGGTGACGTTGTTGTTCGGGTCGTAGACCGTCGTGGTGGTATCACCGAGCGGGTTGGTGATCGTGGTCTGATTCCCCGCCGCGTCGTAGCCGTAGTGCGTCGTGTACGCCGAAGCCGTGGCGCCGCTGACGTTCCCGCGCGGATCGATCGCGGTGATCTGCCGATCGTCCTTGTCGTAGGTCCAGTTGGTTACCTCGCCGAGCGGCGAGGTCATCGACAGCTTGTCGCCGTCGGCGTCGTACGTGAACTTCGTGTCGTTGTTCGCGGGGTCGATCGCGTCCGTCCGCTGGTTATCCGCGTTGTACTTGCTTGTGCTGAGCAGTCCGGTAGCGTCCTGCGAGGCGATGATGTTGCCCGCGGCGTCGTAGGTGGTGACGACCTTGTCGCCGAGCGGGTCGGTGACTGACGTGGCCCGGTTGTCCGCGTCGTAAGCAGTAGTCGTAGTCGCCCCGGTCGGATCCTTGACCGTGGTCTGATTCCCAGCGGGATCGAACCCGTAGTTATACGTGTACGTAGCCGGAGTTCCGCCTGCCACGTTGCCGCGCGGCGTCGTCTGCGTGATGCGGTGCTGGCCGGCGTCATACGTGTACGAGGTATTGTCGCCGGCCGCGTCTACGGCGCTGATCACGTCGCTGAGAGCGTCGTGATGGTATGTGGTCGTGTTACCGGCCGCGTCGGTGACTGCGGACAGCACGTTGTCTGCGTTGTATGAGTACGTTGTCGAATTGCCGAGCGGGTCGGTGGCGGTGGCCTTGTTGCCCGCCGCGTCGTAGCCGTAGCTCGCCTTGTTTCCGAGCCCGTCGGCGGCGGACGTCAGGTGGCCATCGGCGTCGTAGGTGTACGTGGTCGTGTACTTCGCCGGAGTCCCACCGGAAACGTTGCCGCGCGGATCGATGACGGTGAGCTCGCGTCCGTCTCCGTCGTAGCTGTACTTGGTGACCTCACCGAGCGGCGTCGTGGCCGTGAGCTTCAGGCCGTTGCCGTCGTACGTGTACTGCGTCGTGTAACCATTCGGGTCGGTCGCGGAGAGCAGGTCGCCGGCGCCGTTGTACGAGTCCTTCGCCACGTGGCCAAGCGGATCAGTGGTCTGTGCCACGCGGCCGGCTTTGTCGTACGTGGTTGATGTGGCATGCCCGAGAGCGTCCGTGACCTTCACAGCGCGGCTCAGTGCGTCGTAGGCCGTGGTCGTCGTATTGCCGAGCGGGTCGGTGATCGTGGTCTGGTTCCCGGCCGCGTCATAGCGGTAGGTCGTCGTGTAGGCCGAGGCGGTCGCGCCGCTGACGTTACCGCGCGGATCGACGGTCGATATCAGCCGGTCTGCCTTGTCGTAGGCGTAGGTGGTCGTGTTCCCGAGCGGGTCCACCTTCTTCACCAGGTTGCCGTCAGCGTCATAGGACTCGGTTGTGGTGTGGTTGAGCGCGTCCTTGACCGAGACGACCCGGCCGAACTCGTCGTACGTGTAAGTGGTGGTGTTCCCGAGCGCGTCGACGACAGTGTGCTGGCGACCGTTCGTGTCGTAGGTGTAGTTCGTGGAGTGGCCGAGCGGATCAGTGACCTTGGTCAGTTGCCCGGCTGCGTTGTATGCGTATGTCGTCGTGTGTTGCGACGCGGTGCCACCAGCAGCGTTGCCGAGCGCGTCCACCATGGTCAGGCGGTGGCCTGCTTAGTCATAGGTGTAAGTGGTCTTCGCGTTGGTGGGATCGATGACGGAGGTCTCGTTACCTGAGCCGTCGTAACCGTACGTCGTGATGAGGCCACCGGGCGCGGTCTTGGTGTTCAGCTCACCGGACGCGGTGTACGTGTACGAAGTCACGTCGCCCGCCGAGTCGGTGACCGACGAGATCCGGTTGGCCGAGTCATACGCGTACTTTGTGGCCTCGCCGGCGCCGTCAGTGTACGTCAGGACATCGCCATTGACGTCGTAGGTCCACGACTCGGATGTCGAGATCGGCGGCGGCGCCGTTTTCGTCAGCAGGTGGCCCGCGCCGTCGTAGGCCATCGTCGTGGTGTTGCCATCGGGGTCGGTGACCGAGATCGGGTCGGCGCGGTCGTCGTAGGCGTATGTGGTCACACCGCCGTCCGGGTCGACATGCTTGATCAGGACGTTGCCGGAGTAGTAGTCCTTGGTCACGCCGCCGAGGCCGTTGGTGTAGGTCTCGATGTGGTT
Source organism: uncultured Actinomycetota bacterium (assembly GCA_963714445.1). Lineage (GTDB taxonomy): Bacteria > Actinomycetota > Actinomycetes > Streptomycetales > Catenulisporaceae > Actinocrinis. The sequence goes on along the minus strand of CAVQPP010000320.1, from coordinate 26,684 downwards.
GGTGGCGTCCCACGAGGCGGTGGCGGATCCGGTGCCGGTGCCGGTGTTCGTGACCTGGTTTGTGACCCGGCCGCTGGCCGAATCATAAGTGTTGGAGGCACGCACCGTACCGTCCGGAGCGACGACCTTCGCCACTCGGTTCCCAGTGTCGTACGTGTAAGTCGTCGTGTTGCCGTCGAGACCGGTGGACGATACGAGCCGATTGGAGCTGTCGTATGCGTACGCGATGCTCCGCCCGTCCGCGAGAGTCACCTTCGTAAGACGGTTCGCCGTCGAACCATACGTGAGCGTGGCCGTGCGGCCCGCCGCGTCGGTCACGGAAGTGAGGTTCGAACCGGTATAAGCGAGGGTCAGTCCCTTGCCGCTGCGGTCGGTCTCGGCAGACAACTGACCGCTCGAGTTGAACGTGTAGGAGAGCTGATCCGCTGTGGTGAGCACGCGCGTAGTACCGACCATCCTCAGCTTCGAGGTGATTCCGGGGTCAGGAATGTAGGTTCCGTCCGGCGCGAGATGGAACACGCCCTTGGAACCGTCATCGCTGGAGACAGTGACGTCGCCGTTGGACGCCGCGGACACGGACATCCCATAGTTGGATGTCCAGCCGACGCCCAGCGGACCGGCCGTCGTGTTCGCCGAGTCGTAGGTACGGCCGAACTCCATGCCGACCCCGGGCGCCGGAACCGAGGCGTCATCGAAGTACTCCGAGAAGGCACCGGTCGCCGTGTTGATCGGGTCGCCGACGCTGTCTCGGGGCTGAGCGCCGGCTGAGGTCAGGCCGTTACCGCAGTTGCAGCCCTCGAGTTCGGCGATGGGAATGCCCGCGGTCGCGACATCCAGGTGCGTGTAAACAATGTTCTGATACGGGAATCCGGCGTTGATCCTCGCTTGGCTGACGCCCGTCAGATTCGGGTCCAGTTCGAACCAGCTGAAGTTAGTGCCCGAGTAGTCCACCGCGGCCACGGAGCCGTTGATGCCCCAGAAGTCGCTGCCGAGCTGGCCGCCGTACTGGGACAGCACGGCGGCGGTGCCGGCCGACATGTCGATCGCGAGTTTCTGCGAGGTCTGCTGGTCGGCCGCGTCGAGGTCGAGCACGACGACCCGGCCGTTGCCGCTCAGGTGCAGGTCCGCGCCGCGCCCGAGGTAGAAGTGATCTCGGGCGATGATCTGCGGAGCCGCGGCATTGACGTACCGCACCACGCAGTACGGGCCGCCGTACATCTCATCGCAGTGCTCGGCTCCCGCCCCGGTTGAGGTGTCGAAGGATTCTCCCAGGCCCACCACGGTCGAGCCGTCGTCGCTGAGCTGGATACCCCACGGATAGGTGAGCTGGGTGTTGAAGTTCGTCTGGCCGCCGTTCGTGCCGAAAACCGGCGGGTCGAGCCACGTGCCCTGCGCCGCGCCACTCGACGCCACAGTGGCTGTCACGACTTCGTCCGCGTTGTACGAGTAGGTCGGCGTGGTAGCGATCCCGGTGATCACCGCGATGTGGCTGCCGTCTGCCGAGATGCCGATCTGGCTGCCCACGGAGGCGTCGTAGTAGACGCACCCGATCGACGTGATGCCGGTGCCCGGAGGGATCGCCACGTTGAGTGCGATACGCACGAGCGACTTCGATGCGACTGAATACCGATACCAGTCGCCTTGCGTCGAGACTCCCGAGCACGACGAATGCGAGGCCATATCGGAGCTGTTCGGATCAGAGAACAGAACATACTGGCCGTTCGCGGAGATCGCGGACTCGTCGGAACCGCCCGCGGCCGGGGCGCCGCTGGAATTGGTGCTGACCAGCGTCGTCGTCCCGGAGGCGACGTCGTACAGGTACGTCTCCCATGCGTATCCGCCGGAGGGAATCTGAACGATGTCGACGAAGATGAACCGGTCGCCGGCGTAGTCCGCCGCGACGCTTACGTCGCCGTTGTTCACCGGCGGTTCGGTAACCGCCATCCTCGTGTCCGCGCCGGTGATCGTGTCGTAGCGATACCAGTTGATCGGATTCGGCACGCCGTTGACTTCGCCGTCGTCGCGCTTGTGGAAGATATACCGACCGTTACCGGAGAAGGCGGAGTAGTGGTCAGCGGTCTGCTGCGTGTAGGGCTGGGTGGGGACGGTGTTGTTGACGTAGGGCGGAACCTGGGTGAGGCCGCCTGACTCGTGCGGCAGCGAGGCACTCGGCGTGACCGGGCTGCTCGGCGAGGTCGGGGTTCCGGTGGCGAGCGCGTTGGAGGCGGTGACCGTGACCGTGTAGGTGGAACCGTCTGTCAGGCTGCTGACGAGCGCCGAGGTGCCGGCCACTGACTTGGTCGACAGCACCGTGCCGCCGCTGCTGACCGAGAGGCTGTAACCGGTGATCGACGCGCCGCCGTTGTTCGCGGGCGCCGACCATGAGACGAAGATCTCCTGGTCGGATGGGATCGCCTCGAGGTTCTGCGGCGCGCTCGGCGGCCCGGCCGGAGTCACCGTCGCGCTGAATTGGGCCGGTCCGGTACCGGCGCTGTTCGTCGCCGCGACGCCGAAGTAGTAGGACGTGCCATTAGTCAGGCTGCTGATTGTGGTGGACAGAGTCGACGCACTCACGCTGACCGGCGTGCCCACAACGGCATTGCTCGAGTTGTACGTCGTCACCACATACCCGGTTACCGGTGAGCCTCCGTCGCTCGCCGGAGCCGTCCACGAGACGGTCGCCGAGGCGACCCCCGGCTTGGCGCTCACGCTCGCCGGCGGAGCCGGCTGCGGGCCGGCCTGCGGAGTGACGTTGCCCGACTGGGCAGTACTGCCGGACAGGAACGAGCGGTTCTCGAGGTACACGGTCGCGTAGTAGGCCGTGCCGTCGGTCAGCTTCGTGATCGTGGCGGTCGTGGCCGGGGCCTTGACGTGCACATAACCGACGTACACGGCGCCGCTGACTTTGTAGACGTCGACGTAGGCATCGGTGATGTCCGCGCCGCCGTCGTTCGCCGGTGGCGTCCACGAAACGGTGATCTGCGCATTCCCGGCGGTCGCGGTCACGCTCGCCGGCGGCCCCGGCTTCGTCGCGGCGACCGGAGTGACCGCGGTGGATGCGGCGGAGGCCGGGCCCGTGCCGACGCTGTTCGTCGCCGTCACGGTGAACGTGTACGCCGTGCCGTTGGTCAGGCCGAACACCTCAGCGCTGGTCGGCCCGCTCGACGTGGCAGTGGCGCCGCCCGGACTCGCGGTGACTTTGTAGCTCGTGATCGTGGCACCCCCATTGCTGGCGGGTGCCGTCCACGAAACGGTCACGGCGGCGTCACGCGGGCGTCCGGTGACGCTGGTCGGCGCGCCCGGGGCGGTCGCGGTGGCCGGTGCGACTGCGAGCGGCTGATGCGTGCTCTGCTGCGCCCCGGCACCTGAGGTTGACGGACTGGCGATAACGCCAGGGTCGGTGAACCTACCATGAGCATCGCGGGCGACCGTACCGTCCACGAGCACGTATTTGCCGTTCGGTACGAGCTCCACCGGCGCCTTCGGCTGCTCTGGCTTTGACTTCCGTCCAGAACTCGGCGAGGTGATGACCGGCTTTGCCTGCGCGCGCCGGGCAAGCGGCTTCGCCGCGACCCGCGGCGGCGTAACGGCGTTGATGCGGTCAGCGACCGACTGGGAGGAATTCCCTGACGCCTGTACCAGGCTTGACGAGTGAGTCGCGGCGGACGCCGGGTCCGCGATCGTGATCGAAATGGCTATCGCGCCTGCAGTGGTGACCGCGAGCACGCGTGACAATACGCCCCTCATAGCCCCGTTCCCCTCCCCACACAGCCCCGGCGCGGCGACACGCCTTCGCGCGGAAGACGGAAACAGGGTGCGTAGTGTCAGAACCCGCCCGTAAAGGATTCGCCCACTTATACGCCGCGGATCAACATCGTAGCCACCCGATCACGGCACGTCTATCTGTGACCTAGCTCACTAGAGCCCGCCGAACCAACGTGCTTACGTCCCCAGCATTTCATCGCTATTCAGCGTTATAAGTTAACCCAGCAGGTTGAGGAGGATGGCGGCCCAGGCGCCGAAGAGGAGGTAGGGGCCGTAGGCGATCTCCAGGTGGCGCCAGGCCAGGTGGCGGGCGCTGCGCGTGGCGACGACGATCAGCGAGACTAGGGCGGCGCTGACGGTGCCTAGGAGAACGCCGGCGAAGAGGACGGGGAGGCTTAGCCAGCCTAGGTAGAGGCCGATGACGCCTGCGAGTTTCACGTCGCCGTAGCCCATCGGGCCGAACATCGCGATCAGGTAGAAGAGCACGAATAGCGCGGCAGCCGAGGCTAGTGCGGTGATCAGGTGGTGCACGCCGTGGGCGTTGTGGAGGATCGCCGTTACTAGGCCGAAGCCGGCTAGGCCGATGGCGTAGAGGGGGAAGACGATGCGGTTCGGCAATCGCTTGGTGCGCGCGTCGATCGCCGCCAGCGCGATGCTGCCGATGGCGAACAGACCGTAGACCAGCAGGTTGATCGCCACGGCGGCACCGGTTAGCCCTAGGTCCGCGGTCCCGTAGCCGTCCGTCATCCCGGTGACTCTAGTACTCCGAGATTGGCAGGAGGTTGTACGGCGGGTTACGGATGGGGCGATGAGTGGCTAGGAGTGATGTGTCACGCGTGATTGGTCACGCGTGACGCCTCACGGATTACGGCCGGGACTACGTTGACCAGCTTCGGGGCGCGGACGATGACCGTGCGGACGCCGCGGCCGTCCAGGGCTCGTTGTACGCCCTCGCTGGCCAGTGCCAGTTCACGCAGCGCGTCCTCGGTGATGTCGGGCGACACCTGCAGCTTGTCGCGCAGCTTGCCGGCCACCTGCACTACGCACGTGACCTCGTCGGCGATCAGGTATTGCGGGTCGGCCACCGGGAACGGCTCGTATGCGACCGTCTCGTCGTGGCCCAGCTTGTGCCACAGTTCCTCGGCCATGTGCGGGGCGATCGGGGCGACCATCACGACCAGCGGCTCGGCGACGGCGCGCGGGACCTCGGGCAGCTTGGTCAGGTGGTTGTTCAGCACGATCAGCTTCGCGATGGCCGTGTTGAAGCGCAGGTTGTCCAGGTCCTCGCGCACGCCCGCGATCGCTACGTGCAGGGCGCGCAGCGTCGGCAGGTCCGGCTCGTCGGCGGCGACGCGTACGTTGTCCGGTCTCCTCGTCGACGATGTTGCGCCAGACGCCGCTGCAGGAAGCGGAACGAGCCGGATACCGCCTTGGTCTCCCACGGACGGGAGACCTCCAGCGGGCCCATCGACATCTCGTAGACGCGCAGCGTGTCGGCGCCCCAGGTGTCGCAGAACTCGTCGGGGGTGACCGAGTTCTTCAGGCTCTTGCCCATCTTGCCGTACTCGCGATTGACCTTCTGGCCTTGGAAGTAGTAGACGCCGTCTACTTCCTCTACCGCTTCGGCGGGCACGTATACGCCGCGGTCGTCCGTGTACGCGTACGGCCTGGATGTAGCCCTGGTTGAACAGCTTGCGGAACGGCTCGGCCGAGCTTACGTAGCCCAGGTCGAACAGCACCTTGTGCCAGAAGCGGGAGTACAGCAGGTGCAGGACGGCGTGTTCGGCGCCGCCGACGTACAGGTCGGCGCCGCCGGGGTCGGCGGTGGAGGGCAGGTCGGCGGTGCTGATGGCGGTGGCGGTGTCAACGTAGACTTCGATGTCCGTCAGGTCGGCGCCGCCTACGTCGTCTGCGTCGCGTGGGCCAGCCAGTACTTCTCGACGTCGACGCCGACGAAACGCTCGTCGTTCGTCGGGTCCAGGTAGCGCAGGTAGTACCAGCACGAGCCGGCCCACTGCGGCATCGTGTTGGTCTCGCGGCGGTAGCGGCGCACGCCACGGCCGTCGCCCAGGTCCAGCTCTACCTCGACCCACTCGGTCGCGCGGGCCAGCGGCGGCGACGGCTCGGTGTTCGCGTCGTTGGGCTCGAACGTACGCGGCGCGTAGTCGTCGATCTCCGGCAGTTCCAGCGGCAGCATCGACTCGGGCAGCGCGATGGCGTGCATCGGGTCCTCGACGTCGTACACGATCGGGAACGGCTCGCCCCAGTAGCGCTGCCGGGAGAACAGCCAGTCGCGCAGCCGGTAGGTGACCGTGCCGGTGCCGTATCCCTTCTCCTCCAGCCAGGCGATGATGCGCTTCTTCGCCTCGGTGACGACCAGGCCGTTCAGCGAGATCTCGGCGTTGGCGGAGTTGACGGACTGCGCGTCGTAGGAGTCGAACGCCTCGGTCCAGTCGTCAATGTTCTGCGACACCGTGTTCTGCGCCGCGGCGTCGCCGGGCGACACGACGATGCGCATCGGCAGGTCGAAGGCGCGGGCGAACTCGAAGTCGCGCTGGTCGTGCGCGGGCACGGCCATGATCGCGCCGGTGCCGTAGCCCCACAGCACGTAGTCGGCCACGAATACCGGGACCTGCTCGCCGTTGACCGGGTTGGTCGCGTGCGCGCCGGTGAACACGCCGGTCTTCTGCCGTGCCCTCGGTCTGCCGCTCGACCTCGGACTTCGCCGCGGCCTGCGCCTTGTACGCGGCGACCGCCTCGGCCGGGGTCGACGCGCCGCCGGTCCACGCTGGGCTTGGTGCCCTCAGGCCACTGCGCCGGGACGATCTGCTCGACCAGCGGATGCTCGGGCGCCAGCACCATGTACGTCGCGCCGAACAGCGTGTCGGGGCGCGTGGTGAAGACCTCGATGGAGGCTCGTCAACCGAACCGTCGATCGGGAAGTGGACGCGCGCGCCCTCGGAGCGGCCGATCCAGTTGCGCTGCATCAGCTTGATCGGCTCGGGCCAGTCCAGCCGCTCCAGGTCGTCCAGCAGCCGGTCGGCGTACGCGGTGATGCGCATCATCCACTGGCGCAGGTTGCGCTTGAAGACCGGGAAGTTGCCGCGCTCGGACCGGCCGTCGGCGGTGACCTCCTCGTTGGCCAGCACGGTGCCCAGCCCGGGGCACCAGTTGACCGGCGCCTCGGAGATGTACGCCAGCCGGTAGCCGTCGATGACGTCGGCACGATCGGCGGCAGACAGCGCGGACCAGGCCCGGCCGTCCGGCGTGGCCCGGGTGCCGGATTCGAACTCGGCGACCAGTTCGGTGATCGGCCGGGCGCGGCGGGCGTCCTGGTCGTACCAGGAGTTGAAGATCTGCAGGAAGATCCACTGCGTCCAGCGGTAGAACGGCACGTCGGTGGTGGCCACGCCGCGCCGGCGGTCGTGCGCCAGGCCGATGCGCGCGATCTGCGCGCGGTACCGCTCGATGTTCTTCTCGGTGGTGACGCGCGGATGCGTGCCGGTCTGCACGGCGTACTGCTCGGCGGGCAGGCCGAACGCGTCGAAGCCCATCGTGTGCAGCACATTACGACCCAGCATCCGCTGGTAGCGCCCGAACACGTCGGTCGCGATGAAGCCCAGCGGGTGCCCGACGTGCAGCCCTGATCCCGACGGGTACGGGAACATGTCCATGATGTAGCGCTTGTCGCCGGGAATCTTCGGCGTCGCGCCGGACGGACCGTCAGGTCTTGGCCCCAGCGGTCCGGACGGGTTCGGGGCATCGAAGGTGCCGTGCTCGTTCCAGTACGCCTGCCACCGCGCCTCGATTTCGCCCGCCATCGCCGCCGTGTAGCGGAACGCGGGCTCGTCGGAGGAGCCGGGCTTGGTGCTCTCGCTCATTGGGAGTCCCCTTGGAGTGTCTGTCCTGATTACCGGTCGGTGGGCGGCAATGGCCCGTATAAACGCGAAAACCCCTCGCGCAGGAGGGGTCGCCACGCTGAGGAGCCCAGGCTCGGGACTCTTTCGCTCTCAGCGCGGCCCGGTAAGGAGCAGGCGTACTGCGTGCATGACCATCAGGTTACCACCGTGCGCGACTGGGCCAGGACTTATCCGCGACGGCGCCAGGACCTATCCGCGGCGCAGTCAGGAATTCGGGCCAGGACTTATACGTGCCCTTCGGCTAACCCGCAGTCGACCCTCGCGGCCGTTGGTCTCGGTTCGGTGTCCGTTCACCTCACAGCGCTGTTTCACCCGGCGCGACCGCTTACGGAAGCTAACCTGGATGCGATAACGTCCCGGGCGGCTAAAGGTGTGTCCCCATCACCACATCCAGGTTGAGTATCACAGGTTGAGGATCAGTGGACGCTCCCCAGTTTCCTGACGCCGAGGCCTCGGCGGAGCCGGCCGGTGAACAACCGGCCGGCCAGGTTTCCGCGTTCAGACGCGCCCTCGACTCGCAGGTCGAGTCGACCGAGCCGTCCACCGCGCTCGTCCCGATGGATCCGCACGACCACACCGCGCCGATCAACGTCGCCATCCTTCGCACCCTGCTCGCCTCGGGCAAGCCCGTCACCGCGGACGGATCGCCCGGCCCGGACGAAACGCCGACCTCGATAGCCGAGATACCGTTTTTCCCCGACCCTGCCGAGCTTCCGATACCGACGCTTCCGATACGGACGGCCCCGGTTCCCGCGATGCCACCATCCGCGAGCGGGCCCACCGTCGTCATGCCGTCGGTTTCCGCCCCCGCACTGCACGCGCCGACGACGATCGCCGAGACGCCCGGCCCGATGCCTGCGGACACGTACCCGCCAAACGCGGCGGCGGCGACGCGAACGTCAGCACGCGCGGCGGCCACGTTCGCCGGCGTCCCGGTGATGATGAACCCGGCCGAGGTAAGCGTCCCGAGCGCCGCTGGCGGCAATGGCGGCAGCGGCAATGGCGGCGACGGACCGCCCACGCAGGAGCCCTCCCCCCGGCACAACGCAAAGCCGTCGCGCCTGCCAACCGCCGTCTGGATCTCCGCGCTACTGGGTGCCTGCGCAGGAGTGGCGCTGGTGCTGTTCAACGCCGGCCACTCGCCCGACCCGCTGGCCCCGAGCGCGCTGCCGACGCAGCCCGCGACACATAGTGCGTCGCCGTCCCCATCGCCCTCGCCGAAGCCGTCGCCCAAACCGAGCCCGTCACCCTCGCCGAAGCCGTCGCCCAAACCGAGCCCGAGCCACAGCCCGTCGCCGTCGCCGAGCCCGAGCAAGCCCCCGGCGAGCCCGACCCCGAGCGCGGTAGCCAGCTTCGCCACTATCTACTGGACGAACTCGCCTGATCCGCGCGTCCAGGACATACAGCAGCGCTTGACCCGACTGAACTACATGTTCCTCATCGATAACGTCGCTTATGCCGATGGTTCGCGCACGACGGGTCAGTCGGGTTGGCAGCAGCATATGCACGCAGATCAGGTCGGTATGTATCAATACGCCACGGATGCAGCGATACGCGCCTTCAAATACGATTACATGCAACACGATCAAGGGCCACAGCCGGGATCTGGCTGCGATGTCGCGACATATCAGGCACTCGTCAACGCGACCGGCTAGACATTAATTCAAGGCTCGCTTAATCCAGCACAGTCGGCTCGTCGAGAATCCACGGCTCGTAGCCGAACCGCTCCGCGATCCGCAGCGCCTCGTCCGCGCTGACCGGCTCACCGTGGTCGGCACCGAACAACACGTTGCGGTCCGGCAATTCGCTCGGTCGCCAGCCACCGCCGAACGGCGGCGAGGGCGCGCGTAGCACCGCGCCGTGCGGCAGGCCGGAGTTCCACGGCGCCGCCGGCCGGCCGAAGCGGTCGTATCGCAGCAGGCTGACGGGCTGATCGCCCTCGTGCCGGGAGTAGAAGCCGTGACCGTGTCCGTCGAGATCAAACGACACGTGGATCGGCCGGTCCGGATCACCGCCGAGAAAAACGGCCCAGTAGAGGAAGCGGCGGGCCGGATCGACGGAGTACATCCACTCATTATCCCCGGACCGGGCAAAAGATCCACATATCCCGCGCCCTCGCCGGAGGCTTGTCGCGGCAGCTCGTCCGCGCTTGGCCCGGCGCTAAGTCCACAACATGAAATCTTTACGAAAAGCGTACCGTTCAGCGCTGACATGTCTCACCATGGGACGCACCTTAAGAAAGAACGAAGACCGCGAGTGAAGCATGTGACGTACGGGATCTACCGAATCCGGAGGGAGGGCGTGCGCTCGTGAGCCGCGTCGGGGGGCAGCTAGCGACCGCCGTGAGGCATGCGCCCGACCGGTTGAACATCTTCTACATCGACGCCGCGGGCGTGTTGCGCTGTTGCTCACGGGCCGACAACGGTTGGGCGACCATCGCTCTGCCCCAGGCCGACGGTCTGCCTTTCGGCACCGATATGCACCCGGCCGGCGCGTTGACGACCGCTTATCAGGCGAAGGGCGAGCAGCTCGACGTCTTCGCCGTCGACCGCGACGGCATGCTGCGCATCTACCTAACGCCAGGTGGCCGCGCGTGGGAGGCCGACGTCGTGCCTGAGGCGATCGGCATCCCGCCTGGAGCATCCCTCGCGACGGGTTATCAGAGCGGCGGAACGGTACTCGACGTCTTCGTCGCCGGACGCGCCGGCGAAGCCCTGATATTTCAGGGCACCGACAACGGCCGGTGGCGCGGCGGCCGCATCAACCTCGCCACGCCGCTGCCGCACGGCGCGAATCTCACGACCGGCTACCAGAACGGCGGCGCGCAGCTGACCGTCTTCGGCATCGACCGCAACGGCGAACTGCAAGCCGTGACCGAGACCGCGGACGGTTACTGGCAGGTCGAGGCGTCGCCAGCCGCGCACATCTCGCGCGGCCTCGTCCTGCCTCCGGGCGCACCGCTGGCCACCGGTTACCCAGGCGGCGGAGGCGGCGGGCCAGGCGCGGGGGGCCTCACCGTATTCACAGTCGACGTCAACGGCCGACTCTGCGCGTTCCGCCGCGAGCGCTTCGGCTGGGACGTGCAGGTACTCCCCGGCGCTGGCCTGCACTCCCCCGCCGCACTGGCCACCGGCTACCAGAACGGCGGACGACAACTCCTGGTCTTCGTCGTCGACGCGGAAGGCCGCCTGCGGCAGTACGCACAGGAGCAGGACGGCACGTGGTCGGTCGGCGTCGTGCCCAACGGAGTCGGCCTGCCGCCGGGCGCCGCGGTCGCCACCGGATACCGTGCGCGGGCGAATGTGCTCGACGTGTTCGTACTCGCCGAGTTCTCCGCGCCGCCTATCTACTACACAGCGCAGGATGGTGGCTGGACCGGACCGTATCGGATCTAGCATCCTTGCCGACATGGCCGTGTCGAATCTAAGCGAATTGTGGCGAGAGATAACGATCGCTCAGCCAACCCAGCCGCGTTGGCTGGTGCTCACCGCCGCATCAATCGCGCTCGCGGTAGTGGCCTATCGGCCGGCCTGGCGAGTCGCCCGCAACGCGGTCACCATCGCGCACGAGGGCGGCCACGCGGTCGCCGCGCTGATCACCGGCCGCAGGCTGAGCGGGATTCGGCTGCACGCGGACACGTCCGGCGTCACGGTCTCCTACGGCAAGCCGTACGGCTTCGGCATGGTGCTCACCGCCGCCTGCGGCTACATCGCCCCGTCGCTGTTCGGCCTCGGCGGCGCGGCGCTGCTGGGACGTGGCCACGTCACCGCGCTGCTCTGGGCGTGCGTCGGCCTGCTCGCGCTGATGCTGCTCATGCTGCGCAACTTCTACGGTCTGCTGTCGGTCCTGGCCACCGGGGCACTGGCCTTCGTCGTGTCCTGGTATGCGGACTCGCAAGTTCAAGCGGCATTCGCTTACTTAGCGGTCTGGTTCCTCCTGCTGGGCGGCGTACGACCGGTCTTCGAACTGCAGTGGCAGCGACGCGGCGGCCGCGCCCCGAACTCCGACGCGGACCAACTCGGCAAGCTGACCAGGCTGCCCGCGGGCCTGTGGGTCTTCGTCTTCGTCGTGGTCGCGCTCGGCTCGGTGATCCTCGGCGGCCATTGGCTGATTCCGACCGCCTTCCAGCACCAAACCGTGGCCCACTGAACTGCCTTGTCACGCGCACGTTGCCCGATCGATCACGCCGCTGAGGTGAATCTCGCTAGGCGGCTAATCTGACTGCACAGAGGCGAATGGAGGGAGGATGGCCGATGTCCGTCATAACAGAAAGAACTCCCGACTTGCCCGGCTCCGCCTCCGCAACCTCCGCAGCCACGTCCGTCCCCGCCGCAGCCTCTGCCACCGCCACGGTCTCCGCGTTCGCCCCGGCACCACCTCCTGACGAGCTAGCCGCGACACTCGGCGAGCTGCTGTCGCAGGGCCCGACGGACGCGTTCGCGTTCGAACACGTACTGGCCGGGCTAGTGCGCGCGGTACGCGAGGATCGAAGCAGCCTGCGGCACGCGCTCCGACCCGTGATCGACAAGGACTTGGCTCCCCCACCAGGCCACGCCGACATCCGTGACCTCCCCCTAGCGACCCCACTGCGCCAACTGCACGCAGTCGCAGTCAACGCTGTCTGGCTCCCCGCCTCCGTCCGCAGGTACGGACACCCGGGCTACGCGGGCTTCCTGAACTACCCCGGCTACACGCGTGACTTCGAGCTAGTCCGCATACTGCGACACCTCTCGCTGTCGCTTGATCGTCCCCCCGGCATGGACCCGTACGCGCTGCGCACCCCGGCGGACATCCTCACACTGCGCCTAGCCGAACTCGCCGCGCGCATCGCCGATCCAACCCCGATCAAATTGGTGAGCACGCCGACGGACGCGGACGGCTGGATCGATCCGGAAGCGCTGGTCGCCCGCATCGCAGAAGCCGAATCCGCAGGTTGGCAACCGTGGCCGCTGGACTTCGATCAGGCCCTGCTGCGCCTGCCAGACGATCCCGGCCCCGTGACATCCCGCGCCGCACATCATCTGATCTCACCGGCCGGACGCCGGTTAGCAGGCTGGCTACGCGGCGGCCGACCCAACCTCCCCAGCAGCGCCGATCTCCTTCGTGATCCGCAGCTACTCTCGCCGCGAATCCGGCCCCTGATCACACTCCCGGACCCACCATTCACGGCTCCAGGTTCGGCTCATACCCCCAGCACCCTGATCCACCTGCTGCGACGCGGCTGGTACGCACCACGTTCGCTGGCCGACGGCTCATGCTGGACCGTCCTCTGGCCCTCGCTCCTACCTGGCCATCCGGACCTCATCGCCATCTCAGCAGCCTGGCATCCCCGCCATCCGGACGCCCAGGGCGCACCGTGCCCAACTCCCGTCCTGCCCGGGTTGGCTCTCGCAGCACAGTCACAAGGACGCGGATCCGGTACGTATCCAGCGATCGCGCGTGCCCTCACGTCCCGCTCCCCCGCCAAGCGCGCCGACGCCGCAGAGGCGTTCGCCGCGCTAGCCGCGTCACGCAGCTTCGACGCCAATCGATTCGCCGCCGCTCTCGCCGCCTTCGCGACGCGCACCGATCGCCAAGTCCTCCGCAGCGCCGTCCCCGTATTGCAGCATGTCCTGACAACGCACTCCCCTGCGCGCACGACGGCATCGGACCGCGCCATCGCTTCCGCGATCGGCATGTCCGTCCTCGGCTGGCTCCCCGCGATCCTTCCCCCAGCCGTAGATCAGCCGCTTCCCTATACCTCGCACCTGCTCAACCTCGCCGCCGACGCCCTGACCTCCGCGCGCCCCCTGAAGCAGGCCATCCCCGCACCGAAGCCGTCACCCACAGTGACCGCCGCGATCGACGCCCTCACGCGTCTCGCCAGCCGTCCGAGCCGTTCCTCGGTGTCGGACGCCGCCAATGGCCTGCTCACCGTCCTCGCGCCCACCGCGTAGCCACTGTGTGATCCAATCAGTTCTTGCGTTAATCTGACCTCTCCGCGAGAATTCTTACTGGTTCTCAACGCAATCAGCGAAGAATTTACTGACGGAGTGGGCTTATGGCGAAGATGGGTGTGACCCTCGACCAGACGGACGGACTCCGCTCCGAGTCGGCGGCCCATCGTCATCCCGCCTGGCAGCAGCTCGTCGCGGCTGTCGAAGAACTTCGGACGCTCCAGTCCCCGGACGGCTCGATCGACGCGTCGGCGCACGACCTGGCGCACGCGCGTACGGCCGTCGGCGCGCTGCTCGACGCGCACGAGTCGCTGGCTCCGCTCTTCCCGCACGACGCCGAGTACCACGCCGCCCTACGTGCGGACTTCACGCGCTGGGTTGACGGCGGATTCGCGGTGCCGGACTTCCTCGACTCGCTGCTGGCCTTCCGGCCGGAGCGGCAGCGCGAGGACGGGCTCGAACATCTCGTCGTGTTCCCGATGTACACGCAGAACGGCAACCCGGACCGCAACATCGAGGCCGTGCTGTTCCGCGTGGTCTGGCCTGACTGGTTGGCCGAGCAGGAGCGCTCACGCTACGACAACCCGATGTTCATACCGATCACCTTCACGGCGTTCACCGCCGGGTATGACACCAACTCGGCCGTGCTGTTCCCGGAAACCGTGGCCGTTCGCGAGGTGCCCGTCTTCACCTGGGGCGCGATCTTCTGCGACCGGGAGGCGGCCCGCTTCCGTGCAGTCACCACTGCCGCCGCCGAGACCCTGCGGCTAGAGCTACCCGCCGACGCCGCCGAGTTGGTCGCGTCGCAGCAGCTCGCGCAGGACGCCTTCGTGCTCTGGGACATGATCCACGACCGCACGCACAGCCACGGTGACCTGCCGTTCGACCCGTTCATGATCAAGCAGCGGATGCCGTACTGGCTCTACTCCCTCGAGGAGCTGCGCTGCGACCTGACCACCTTCCGCGAGGCGGTCCGTCTCGAGTCAGAGGGCTTGGCGCAGGGTCGCGCGGTGCAGTTCGGGATCCTGTTCGACCGGCTCTTCCGCTTCCCGATCACCGGCAACCGGGTGCGCAACTACGACGGCCTCGGCGGCCAGCTGCTGTTCGCCTACCTGCACAAGAACGACGTGCTGCGCTGGACGGACAACCGGCTGACCATCGACTGGAACCGCGTCGCCCCCGCCGTGATCGCGCTGTGCGAGCGCGTCGAGAAGCTGTACCGCGACGGCATCGACCGCCCGAAGACCGCGCACTGGATCGCCGCATACGAGCTGGTGGCCGAGTACGTGACCCCGAACCCGGCGTCGGTGTGGGCGCGCGGCCTGCGCGAACCGTGGGCAGAAGTCCTTCCGCTCGACGAGCCGCCCAAGGAACTCGTCAACCGAGTGCTGCCGGACGAGTTCCCGCTGAGCATGTTCTACGAAGCGCTGGAGAAGAAACTGCGTAACGTGGTCGCGTCCACGCGTGGCATCACGGGACAGACGCCCGCCAAGTAGAAACGGATCGGTGAGCAGTTCAATGACCGTCCAGCGACGTCACGACCCGCAGTCCCGGGGCTTCGCCAGCGACAACTACGCCGGCGTGCACCCGGAAATCCTCGACGCGCTCGCCCTGGCCAACGACGGCCACCAGATCAGCTACGGCGAGGACGCCTACACCGAGCACCTGCAAGAGTTGTTCCGCGCGCACTTCGGCACGGGCGTCACGGCGTACCCGGTGTTCAACGGCACCGGCGCGAACGTCGTCGGGCTCCAGGCGATGACCGAGCGCTGGGAGTCGGTGATCTGCGCGGAGTCGGCGCACATCAACGTCGACGAGTGCGGCGCGCCGGAGAAGGTCGCCGGGCTCAAGCTGCTCAGCCTTCCGACGCCGGACGGGAAGCTCACCCCCGAGCTGATCGCCCGGCACGCGTGGGGCTGGGGCGATGAGCACCGCGCGCAGCCGCGGATCGTCTCGATCGCGCAGACCACCGAGCTGGGCACCTGCTACACCCCGGACGAGATCGCCGCGATCTGCGAGCAGGCGCACCGGCACGAGATGAAGGTGCACGTCGACGGCGCACGGCTGTCGAACGCGGCCGCGACGCTGGGCTTGCCGCTGCGCGCGTTCACCATGGACGTCGGCGTCGACGTGCTCTCCTTCGGCGGCACGAAGAACGGCATGCTGCTCGGCGAGGCGATCGTGGTCCTCAACCCGGATGCGGTGCGCGGCATGCAGTTCCTGCGCAAGTCGGCCATGCAGCTGGCCTCGAAGATGCGCTTCGTCTCGGTCCAGTTCGAGGCGCTGCTCGGTGGGGATCTGTGGCTGCGCAACGCGTCGCACGCGAACGCGATGGCGCGTCGGTTGGCGGACGCGGTACGTGGGCTACCCGGCCTGCAGATCACGCAGGCGGTCGAGTCGAACGCGGTCTTCGCGATCCTGCCGAGGGACGTGACCGAGCGGCTGCAGAAGCGATTCCGCTTCTACACGTGGAGCGAGCACACCGGCGAAGTGCGCTGGATGGCGGCGTTCGACACGACGGAAGCCGACATCGACACCTTCGCGGCGGCCGTGGCGCAGGAGCTTCGCGAGAACGCGAACTGAGCGAACTAAGCGAATCGGCGCAGCCGCAAGCTGTTGGAGACAACGAACAACGACGAGCCTGCCATCGCCGCGCCCGCGATCAGCGGATTGAGCAACCCCGCGGCGGCGAGCGGCAGCGCGGCGACATTGTAGGCGAACGCCCAGAACAGATTGCCCTTGATGGTCGCCAGCGTGCGACGCGAGAGCCGGACCGCGTCAGGGATCGAACGCGGATCGCCGCCGACGAGGGTCAGATCTGCGGCCTCGATCGCGGCGTCCGCTCCGGTGCCCATCGCCAGGCCGAGATCGGCTTTCGCGAGCGCAGCGGCGTCGTTCACGCCGTCGCCGACCATCGCGACGACCGCACCCTCGGATTGCAGACGCCTGACTTGCTCGGCCTTCTCGGCTGGCAGCACCTCGGCGATGACCCGGTCGATGCCGACCTGCTCGGCGATCCGATGCGCGACCTCTGCGTTGTCACCTGTCAGCAGGATTGGCGTGAGGCCCAGCTCACGCAGCCGCGCGACAGCCTCTGCGGACGTCGGCTTGACGACATCGGCGACGACAAGGATTCCGCGCGCCTTGCCATCCCAGGCCACTGCGATGGCTGTCGATCCCTCGGATTGCGCGGCAGCGAGCGCATCGCGCGACTCGGCGGGCAGTTCGATCGCCCACGCGGAGAGCAACGCGGGGCGACCGGCGATGATGGCGTGGCCCTCGACGACGCCCTGCACGCCGAGCCCAGCCACGTTCTGGAAGTCGTGCACGCTCGCGACGGCGCCATGGCGTTCGGTCGCAGCTCGGGCGATGGCGCGGGCTACCGGATGCTCAGAGGCTGCTTCGAGGGCACCGGACAGGCGGACGAGCTCATCCTCGTCCTCGCCGGGTCCGGGGATGGCGCGGATCAGGGTCATCGCGCCGGTAGTGACGGTGCCGGTCTTGTCCAGCACGATCGTGTCGACGCGACGCGTCGACTCCAGAACCTCAGGACCCTTAATCAGGATGCCGAGTTGCGCGCCGCGGCCGGTCCCGACCAGCAGCGCGGTCGGCGTGGCGAGTCCAAGGGCGCAGGGGCAGGCGATGATCAGGACTGCGACGGCGGCGGTGAACGCGCGTGCCGTGCCGTCACCGGCCAGCAGCCAGCCGGCCAGCGTGGCCAGGGCGAGCACGATGACTACGGGCACGAAGACGGCCGAGACTCGGTCGGCCAGCCGCTGGACGGCGGCCTTTCCGGTCTGCGCCTCGACGACGAGCCGCGCGATCTGGGCCAGCTGCGTCTCGGCGCCGATTCTGGTGGCCCGCACCACGATGCGTCCGCCGGCGTTCACGGTCGCGCCGGTCACCGCGTCGCCGGGGCCGACCTCGACCGGCACGGACTCGCCGGTCAGCAGGCTCGCATCGATCGCACTCGAGCCCTCTACGACGATGCCGTCGGTCGCCACCTTCTCGCCGGGCCGTACGACGAAGAGATCGCCGCGGGCGAGCTGTCGGACCGGGATGCGCGTCTCAACGCCGTCGCGCAGCACAGCTACGTCCTTGGCGCCGAGGTGCAGCAGGGCTCTGAGAGCGGCGCCGGATCGGCGCTTGGCACGCGCCTCGAAGTAGCGTCCGGTAAGGATGAACACGACCACCGCGGACGCAACCTCGAGGTAGATCGTGTCACTGCCGGAGCCGTGGCTGATCAGCTCGAACGGCATCCGCATCCCGGGTCGTCCGGCATCGCCGAAGAAGAGAGCGTAAAGCGACCAGATGAACGCGGCCAGAGTGCCGAGCGAGATCAACGTGTCCATGGTCGCGGCGCGGTGCCGGAGGTTGACGAACGCGGCGCGGTGGAACGGCCAGCCGCCCCAGACGACCACCGGCGCGGCGAGAGTGAGCGAGAGCCACTGCCAGTTGCGCAGTTGCAGCGCCGGGATCATCGACATCAGCAGCACGGGAAGCGCTAGTGCCGCGGATATGGTCACGCGCTGAAGCAGCGACGCGGCTTCGTCGTCCTCCGCACTCGAAGCGCCGTCGCTGCCTTGATCATCACTGCCGCGATCGGCGGCGGTCGGCTCTGGGGGCAGCGTCGCCGAATATCCGGCTGCCTCGACTACGGCGACGAGATCCTGCGGGCCAATCGCTTTCGGGAACTGCACGCTGGCCTGCTCGGTGGCGTAGTTCACCGTCGCGGTGACGCCGTCGAGTTTGTTGAGCTTGCGCTCGATCCGCGTCGCGCACGAGGCGCAGGTCATGCCGCGGATGGCCAGGTCGATGTTCGTCATTGCAACAGTCCCCGGTTCGGCACTCAGAAAATCAGAAGATCTGGAGCTCAGGAAACGAGCTGGTAGCCGGCTTCGTCGATCGCGGCCTGAACCGCTGCGACGTCCAGCTGCCGCGTGCTGGTCACGGTTACCCGGCCAGCCTCGACGTTCACGTCGACTCCGGTAACGCCGTCGATCGCGCTGACTTCCTCGGTCACCGAGGCGGCGCAATGGCCACAGTGCATGCCGGTCACGTTGTACGTGGATGCGATTACTTCAGTCATGGCCAGTTCCTTTTCAGATTGAGCGTCACGAGCGCACCAAGCGCGCAATGGCGTCGGAGGCTTCCTTCACCTTCGCCTCAGCGGTCTCGCCGCCCTGGGCGACCGCGTCGGCGACACAGTGCGCCAAGTGCTCCTCGAGCAGGCCGATCGCCACCGACTGCAGAGCCTTCGTCGCCGCGGAGACCTGGGTGAGGATGTCGATGCAGTAGCTGTCCTCGTCGACCATCCGCTGGAGGCCGCGGATCTGGCCTTCTATGCGGCGCAGGCGCTTGAGGTAATCCTCCTTGCGCGGCGTGTAGCCGTATCCGGCGTGCTGTTCACCGTGGAAGCCGCTTTCCATGTGCACCTCCGTTCCCATGCTTTTGCAGCATACCATACCCCCGTGAGGTATCTGCGGGTGGCTCGAACTCGCTGTCGATCACGATTTCTGACATGCCGGGCTTGACTTCCTCTGCGAAGCTGGAGGCGTGGCCGGACATTCAGCCCCCAGAAATCTGATCATCCTCCGACACGCGAAAGCGGCTTGGCCGGACGTCGAAGACCGGCAGCGTCCGCTCGCCGAACGTGGTCAACGCGACGCCCCGGTGGCCGGTCGCTGGCTTCGCGACTTCGAACGACGGCCCGACGCGCTGCAGATCGACCGGGTGGTTTGCTCACCCGCGCGGCGTGCGCGGGAGACCTGGGACCTGGCCGCTGCCGAACTCGACAAGCCTCCCCAGCCGGTCTTCGACGGCCGCGTCTATGCCGCTACGCCGGCGGCGCTGCTCATTGTTCTGCGCGAGACCCCGGCAGACGTGCGCTGCCTAGTGCTCGTCGGTCACAACCCCGGGATGCAGAACCTGACGACGAGCCTCGCACGCGAGGACTCCGGCGAACCGCTCGGCCGGGTGCAAGAGAAGTACCCGACCTCAGGCATCGCGGTGTTCAGCGTGGACGACGAGTGGTGGGCGCTGGAACCGGGACGCCTACTGCTTACCGAGTTCGCGATTCCGCGCGCGGCAGCCGGCTCCGACCCGGGAGACTGACCGGCAGCACCACTGCGGCAACCACCACTGCGACCGCGATGCCGACGAGCAGCGCCGTTGCGAGCACGCCCGAATGCGTGCCCTGATGCAGGCCGAGCGTGACCAGGGCAACGCCCAGCGCAGTACCGAGCGCGCGAGCCATGTTGACCAGCCCGCCGCCGGTTCCCTCTGAGCCACGCGGTATCGCGGCCATGATGAGGGCGTTGTTGGCGGGAGCGAACACGCCGAGCCCCATGCCGAGCACGACCAGCGGCAGCGCGACGTAGGGCGTGTGCGAGTACGCCGGGAGCATCGCGACCAGGGCGACCAGTGTGACTGCTGAGCCGATAAGCGCGCGGTGGCGGTCGGTCCAAGCCTTCGGTAGGACGCGATCGGCGAAGACTGCTGTAAGAGCGAAACCTGCTGGCAGCGCGGTTAGCACGAGGCCGGCCGCGTCTAGCGCTGTCCCGTGCCGGGTCAGTTGCGCGGGTACCAGGACCAGCGGCCCGAAGAGGACAAGGTAGCCGCCGAGTGCGCCGAGCAGGCCGAGCACCGTGCCGCGCGTGCGCAGCAGATCCGGGTTGATCAGCGGTGCGTTCGCGCGTACGAGTCGGCGTGCGAGTCCGATGCCGCACGCCACGGCCACTACGGCCAGCGCCGCGACCACGACTTCCGGAAGCTCCAAGCCCGACGCCGCAGAAATTGCGAGCAGCAGCGCGGTGCTCGACGTGCCGAGTAGCAGCAGGCCGGGCCAGTCGAAGCGGTGGACCGGCGTGCGGTTGCGGGTGCGCGGCAGGAAGTAGCGGCCCGCGACCAGGGCAATCACGCCGACCGGCACGTTGACCAGGAACACCCAGCGCCAGCCGAGCTGCGTCACGATCACGCCGCCGAGCGTCGGTCCGAGCGCCAGGCCGAGCGCCTGCGCGCCAGCCTGAACGCCGAGCGCGGCGCGTAGCCGTTCGCGCGGCGCGCTTATGGCGACCAACGCGACGCTGTTCGCCTGCATCATCGCCGCGCCGACGGCCTGCGCGACGCGGAAGCCGATCAGCGTGGTGAGGCTCGGCGCCAGTCCGCACGCGGCCGAGGCGAGCGTGAATGCCCCGAAACCGTAGATGTAGAGCAGCTTCCGGCCGTACGCATCGGACAGTCGCCCGACCGGGACTAGTAACGCGACCAGGATGAGCAGGTACGCGAGCGACGCCCACTCGACCGCTGCGGCCGAGGCGTGGAACTGCGATTCGAGCGCCGGATACGTGAGCACGACGATCGACGCGTCGAGTTGGCCCATGAACGCGCCGAGGCAGACCGTGCCGATCGCCAGCCACCAACCGAGCCGCCAATCGCGCACGGCCGCGGGGCGCGGACGCTCGGCGGACAGAAGGGACATACCTCTAGGATACCAAATTGCTTTGGCACCGAAATAATCGGCAAGCGACACATAAATTGCGCACTTATGAACGGTCTGTGCCGACAGTACGACGGGAAGCTTTAGCCCAAGTCAGGGCGTGATTTAGGCCGCACGCTCCGGAGTCGTGCGGGCTGCCTAATAGTTAAGCACTGTATACCGGACGTTCACCTTCCCCGGCTCATCGATTCACGTGGGCTCTTTAAGTTCCCTTGACATCAGCACACGTCAGGCTCATGTCCGGCCGGAGCTGCCCCGGCTCAGGGGTGGCAGCGCCGGCAAACAAGGAAGGGACTTCCCCGTGAAGCTCCAGCGGTACGTCGCCATCACCGGCGCCGGCCTCATCGCAACCGCCGCGCTCGCCGCGTGTGGTTCGAACAACAACACCCCGACGGCAGGCGGCACCACGTCGTCGGCCGCCTCCGGTGGCGCTTCGCCGTCGTCGAGTTCTTCGGTCTCCTGTGGCAGCGGCACGCTCACCGTCGCCGGCTCGAGCGCGCAGAAGAACGCGATCGACAAGTTCACCAAGGACTACCAGACCGCCTGCTCGGGCGCGACGATCAACTACAACCCGAGCGGTTCCGGCGCGGGTGTCACCTCCTTCGAGCAGAAGCAGGTCGACTTCGCCGGCTCCGACTTCCCGCTGTCCGGCACCGACGTGCAGAAGGCCAACGCGCGCTGCACCGGCGGCGAGGCCGTCAACCTGCCGATGGTGCCCGGCGCCATCGCGGTCATCTACAACGTCACCGGCGTGACCGCCCCGCTGAACCTGTCGGCCTCGACGCTGGCCAAGATCTTCAACGGCAAGATCACCACCTGGAACGACCCGGCCATCGCCGCCTCGAACAGCGGCGTGAGCCTGCCGAGCACCAAGATCACCACGTTCCACCGCTCGGACAAGTCCGGCACCTCGTTCAACTTCTCGAACTACCTGAACAGCGTCGCCCCCGCGGACTTCCCGGCCAAGGCGAACAAGCAGTGGCCGGGCACCGGCGGCCAGGGCCAGAACGGCTCCTCGGGCGTCGCGCAGGCCGTGAAGACGACCTCCGGCGGCATCGGCTACGCCGAGATCTCCTACGCGACCTCGAACAACCTGCAGACGGCCAAGGTCGGTAACGCGCAGGGCCAGTTCGTCGAGGCCACCACCGCCAACGCCTCCGCGTTCATCGCCAAGGCGAAGGTGAAGCAGAACGGCAACGACATCCAGCTGGCGTTCGACTACAGCTTCTCGGACCCGAACGCCTACCCGGCCGTCCTGGTGACCTACGAGATCGCCTGCGACAAGGGCAACGACGCGGGGCAGCTGCCGCTGATCAAGGGCTTCCTGAGCTACGCGGCCAGCACCACCGCGCAGGCCGAACTGCCGGCGGCCGGCTACGTCACGCTGCCGACCAACATCCAGAGCCTGGTCGCGACCGCGGTCAACTCGCTGAGCTAGTCACTGAGCAGTAACGCAGTGGCATAGCAAGAGGCCGGCTGTCGTCGCGGTAAGGCAAACCCGCGGCGACAGCCGAGCCGCATAGTTCCTTCCCCAGTCCCCCGCACGCCTGCATCGCACCGTCAGGAGAACGATGAGCGGCGAGTCCCCGGCCGTGACCGATTCCTCCGGCCTTCCGGACGGCAGTCAGAGCACAGTCTCCCCGCCCGAGCCCAGCCGCGGGCGCCGCGGCCCCGGGGCCGGCCTGGCCGGCCATTCGCGCCGCGGGGACCGCACGTTCGCCGGGATCTCGGTCGGTTCGGCGCTGTTCCTGCTGGCGCTGATGGGCGCGATCGCGGCGTTCCTGATCACCCAGGCCGTGCACGCGATCAACGCGGACTCGGTGAACTTCCTGACCGCGTTCGAATGGAACCCGGACGACGACCCGTCGGTCTGGGGCGTCGCGCTGGTCGCCTGGGGCACCCTGATCACCTCGCTGTTCGCGTTGGTGATCGGCGGTCCGGTCGCCGTCGGCGCGGCCCTGTTCATCAGCCACTACGCGCCGCGCCGGCTCGCGCAGCTGCTCGGCTACATCGTCGACCTGCTGGCCGCGGTGCCCTCGGTGGTCTACGGCCTGTGGGGAATCATCTTCCTGGTCCCGCACATGGGCGGCGTCTCCCAGGTCGTCTCGGACGTGCTCGGCTGGATCCCGATCTTCCACTACGACGGGGCGCCCTCGCCGCGTTCGTGCTTCGCCGCCGGCATCGTGCTCGCCATCATGATCCTGCCGATCATCGCGGCGATCTCCCGCGAGGTATTCCTGCAGACGCCGCGCGAGAACATCGAGGCCGCCTACGCGCTGGGCGCGACCAAGTGGGAAATGGTCCGCCTCGCCGTGCTGCCCTACGGCCGCTCCGGCGTCATCAGCGCCACCGTCCTCGGCTTCGGCCGCGCGCTCGGTGAGACCATCGCCGTCGCGATGGTGCTCTCGCAGACCTCCACATTCTTCACCCGCTTCCTGGAGCCGGGCGGCAACACCATCGCGGCGAACATCGCGGTGCAGTTCAAGAACGCCTTCGACGTCGGCCGCGGCGCGCTGATCGCCTCCGGTCTCGTACTGTTCGTGATCACCCTGCTGGTCAACTACCTGGCCCGGCGGATCGCCCAGCGCGGCGTGATCCGGGACGATGTCACTCCCGCGAAGGCCACCGCAGCCGAGACGGCCGAGGCCGCCGACGAGAGCCCGCTCGAGGCGTTCCAGCACAAGGCGATCAACCCGGCGGACGCGCGCCAGGACAACGCGCTGCGCGCCACCTCGCTCAGCTCGGTCTCCCCGCGCCGGCGCATCACGAACCTGTTCGCGTTCGGCGGCGTGGTGCTCGCGTTCATCCTCGCGGTGCTGCCGCTGATCTCGGTGCTGATCCTGGTGATCAGCAACGGATCCAAGGACTTCGGCAACTATTTCCTGAACCACTCGATGCGTAACATCGCCGAGTCCGACAACGGCGGCGGTGCGTATCACGCGATCCTCGGCACGCTCGAGCAGGCCGGTATCGCGGCCCTGATCGCGGTGCCGATCGGCGTGCTGGTCGCGATCTACCTCGTCGAGTACGGCCGCGGCTGGCTGTCTCGCTCGGTGACCTTCATCGTGGACGTGATGATGGGCCTGCCCTCGATCGTGGCCGGTCTGTTCATCCTGTCGCTGTGGATCCTCGCCTTCGGCTTCAAGGCCTCAGGCTTCGCCGGATCCCTCGCGCTGATGATCCTGATGCTGCCGCTGACGATCCGCTCCAGCGAGGAAATGCTCAAGCTGGTGCCACACGCACTGCGTGAAGCGTCTTACGCGCTCGGCGTGCCCAAGTGGCGCACGATCCTGCGGATCGTCGTCCCGACGGCGCTACCCGGCATCGTGACGGGCATCATGCTCGGCCTCGCGCGAATCATGGGTGAGACCGCGCCGGTTCTGCTGGTGGTCGGCTTCACCTCGTCGATCAACACCAACCCGTTCCAGGGGGCGCAGGGCTCGCTGCCGGCGTTCATCTTCAACGAGGCGACCCAGCCCTACCAGCCGGCCATCGACCGGGCCTGGGCCGGGGCGCTGACGCTGATCCTGATCATCATGATCCTGAACCTGGCCGCGCGGTTCGTCGCGTGGTGGAAGCAGCCGGGCCGCTGACGGGCCCGCGTCCAACACGCTCCTAGATCCAACAGCTCCTAGATCCAACGCAGTCCTGTATCCAACTCGAATCAGAAGCACGCCCCA
Organism: uncultured Actinomycetota bacterium; assembly: GCA_963714445.1. Lineage (GTDB taxonomy): Bacteria > Actinomycetota > Actinomycetes > Streptomycetales > Catenulisporaceae > Actinocrinis. The sequence goes on along the minus strand of CAVQPP010000320.1, from coordinate 1,885 downwards.
CGAAACGGAACGAGGAGAGACGATGGCGACGAGGACGTCCCGCCACGCGGTCGAACATCCGATCGAACGCAGCGCCTACGTCTCCGTCGCGCCGCAGACGCTCGGCAGACTACGGCTGTTGACTGTGGGGCCGGTGGAGCTGAATCTCGACGGAATGGCGGTGCGCGTCGCCGGCAACAGCGTGCGCATGGCCCCCAAGGAGTTCGAACTGCTGGCGACCCTGATGGAGAACGCCGGCCGGCTGCTGACTCGCAGGCAGTTGCTCGACGCGGTCTGGGGCGAGGGGTACCCGGACCGCAACAAGACACTCGACGTGCACATTCGGCGACTTCGCCGACACCTGGAGATCGACCCTGACGCGTACGCACGGATGCGCACGGTGCGCGGCCTGGGCTACGTGTTCGACATCGGCGACTAACGCGAAGGAAGAAGCACACGATGGCCAAGCGGATCGACGTCTCCGGGATGTCCGCCTTCTACGGCGGATTCAGGGCGGTCGACGACATCAGCATGACGGTCGAGCCGCGCACGGTGACCGCGTTCATCGGCCCGTCCGGCTGCGGCAAGTCCACGGTGCTGCGCAGCCTGAACCGGATGCACGAGGTCATCCCGGGCGCGCACGTCGAGGGCAAGGTCCTGCTCGACGACGTGGACCTGTACGGCTCGGGCGTCGACCCGGTCGCGGTGCGGCGCACCGTCGGCATGGTCTTCCAGCGGCCGAACCCGTTCCCCACCATGTCGATCTACGACAACGTCGCCGCCGGGCTGCGGCTCAACGGCATGAAGCACAAGGGCGACATCGAGAACCTGGTCGAGAACTCGCTGCGCGGCGCGAACCTGTGGGACGAGGTCAAGGACCGGCTGAAGCAAGCCCGGGCTCGGGCCTGTCTGGCGGTCAGCAGCAGCGGCTGTGCATCGCGCGCGCGATCGCGGTCGAGCCCGCAGGTCCTGCTGATGGACGAGCCCTGCTCCGCGCTCGACCCGATCTCGACGCTCGCGATCGAGGACCTGATCGCGCAGCTCAAGACGCGAGTACACGATCGTCATCGTCACGCACAACATGCAGCAGGCCGCCCGCGTCAGCGACCGCACGGCGTTCTTCAACATCGCCGGCACCGGCAAGCCCGGCAAGCTGATCGAGATCGACCGACCTCGCGGATCTTCGCCAACCCGACCGACAGCGCACCGAGGACTACATCACCGGCCGCTTCGGATGATCAGCCCTGCCGATGCGCACCGAGCAGGTAAAGTAGCCGCGTGGCGACGGCGGATACGGGCACGGTTACGGGTACGAATACTCGCATGCCCGTGCCCACTGGTGATGCCGACGCCTACACGCTGACCGACGTCGTCGCGCGGCTGCGCAGAGTGCTGCGCACCAGCATCCGCACCGACTATCCATGGGAATCGCTGCCCATGGCGCAGGTCGAGTTGCTCCAGTCGCTCGCGGAGTCGTCGCCGGCCCGGGTCGGCGACCTGGCGACGCGGTTGAGCCTCGCACCGTCCACTGTCAGCGGCCTGATCAGCCAGATGATGGCTGCCGGCCTGGTCGAGCGCGGCACCGACCCGACCGACCGGCGCGTGGCGGTCGTCGAACTGAGCGCGGATGGCCGAAACCAGTTGGCTGGCTGGCATTCTGCGCACCGCGAGCGGATCGCCACTGCGCTCGATGACCTCGACCCGGGCGACCGGGCAGCGATAGACGCCGCGCTGCCCGCGCTTTCGCGGCTGGTGGACCGGCTCTCAGAGCAGCGCCGCGAGTCCCGCGCTTAGCGCGACCCTGGACCGCAGCCAGCGCTAGAACGTCACAGTCCCGGGGCCGGTGACGACGATCGCCTGGTTCAAGAACGCGCCGGTGCCGTTGCACGGCTGTCCCCCGCTGACC